>JAUJNC010000218.1 GCA_030446525.1 Armatimonadaceae bacterium | reverse complement strand
GGCCGCGGGCGGCGTCGCCGCCGTCTACGCCCTGCTCTTCAGCCTCGCCGTGGACGCCACGATGTCCCGCCCGGACCCGCGCGACCGGGCCGCGGCCTTCGTGCGGGGCGCCGGCTTTGAATCCGTCGGCTTCGCCGTCGGGCCGTGGTTCTTCTCGCCGCCGCTCCACCCGCTGCTGGGCGCCTTCAACCCCGCCGTCGCCCGACAGGCCGCCGCGAGCGCCACGAACCCGCGCCTCATCCCCGCAAGCGGCGAGTGGAACGCGGAGCAGCTCAGGGGCACCGCGCCGGCCGCCGTGGCGCTGAGCGAGTTCGAGTACGGGGACGCGCTCCGCATCGGCCATCCGCCCGCCCGGGAGTACCTGACCGCGCTGCGCGCGTACCCCCGGGTTCGCGTATTCGCCAACCCCATGCAGGTTTTCGGCATCCCTTTCACGAACGTGACGGGAGACAGCAGCCTGCCGGTGCAGGGCCTGCCGCACGACATGCTCTACACCAACCCGACGACAGTCATCTGGCATCAATGAACCCGAGCGAACGCATCCTGGTTGCTTTGGACGTGGACAACCTGCCGGACGCCGTTTCCCTGGTCCGGCGGCTGGCCGGGCAGGTGGGCGGTTTCAAAGTGGGGCTGGAGTTGGTGAACGCCGCCGACGCCGATCTTTGGGCGCGGCTGCGCGAGGCGGGCGCGGACCGGATCTTCTATGACGCCAAGTTCCACGACATCCCCAGCACCGTGGCGGGCGCCATCCGCGCCGCCGCCCGGCGGGGGGTCTGGATGGTGAACGTGCACGCGTGGGGCGGGGTGGCGATGCTGCGGGCGGCCCGCGAAGCGGCTCGGGAGGGTGCGGACCGGGCGGGCGTCCCCGCCCCGCTCCTGATCGGGGTCACGGTGCTGACCAGCATCGACCAGGCGACACTGAACGAAGAGCTGCGCGTTCCCGACGCCGTGGACAAACAGGTGACGCACCTGGCGCGCTTCTGCCAGGCGGCGGGGCTTGCCGGCGTCGTCGCCTCCCCGCGGGAGGTCGGGGCCGTCCGCCGGGCGTGCGGCCCGGATTTCTTGACCGTCATCCCCGGCGTGCGGCCCGCGGGCGCTCCGTCCCACGATCAGGTGCGGACCGCAACCCCGGGGGAAGCGGTCCGCGCGGGCGCGCACTACCTGGTGGTGGGGCGGGTGATAACCGGCGCGCCCGACCCCGCCGCCGCCGCACGGGCTGTCGCCGGGGAGATCCAGGCGGCGCTGACACAGAAAGGAGAGTGAGTCATGCCGACGCTGTCGTGGTACCCGCTCCAGTTGACGGAGCAGATCCTGGAACAGGGCAGAACGTTCGCCGACGTCTGCGACCGGGCGGCCGCCTGGAACGTCGGCGCCCTGGAGCTGTATGACGGGCTCCTGGCGCCCCTCGGGCCGCTCGCGCCCGCCGCCGCGCGGCAGATGCTGGACGCCGCGGGCGTGCGGGCCGCGCTGCTCTTGTGCGCGCAGGACTTCGCCAGCCCGCTCCTGGCCGAGCGGCAGGAGCAGCGCGCCCTGGCGGAGCGGTACCTCGATGCCGCGGCCCTCCTCGGCGCGCCCGGCGTGCGCGTCACGCCGGGCATCACGCACCCGGGCATCACGCGCCCGGACGCGCTCGGCCTGGCGGTCGAACACCTGGCGCAGCTCGCGGCGAAGGCGGCGGAGCGGGGGCTGGTCTGCTGCGTCGAGAACACCATCCATGATTCCCGCTGGCACGCCGCCGACATCTCCGCGCCGGCGGCGTCGTTCCGCGACCTGCTGCGGCGCCTCGAAGACACGCCGGTGCGGGTGCTGTTCAACACGGGCAACCCGCCGCTGGTCATGGCGGACACCCTCGAGCTGCTCGCGGCCGTCCCCCAGGACCGCCTCTACGGGCTGCACCTGAGCGAGCGGGCGACCGTCGACGGCGCGCACGTCCCGCTGGGCGACGGCCCGGCCCCGTGGGACGGGATCAAGCGGGCGCTGAAGGCGCGCGGCTTCGACGGGCCGGTCAGCATCGTGGACGGCCAGACCGAAGGCGACGGCGGCTCGCTCCGCTCGCTGCAGTTCGCCCGCGAATGGCTGGCCGATTGGTAGCAGCCCGGAAGGAGGAAAGACACGTGGGTTCCAAAGCGGCGGTGCAGATGTATACGCTGCGCGACTTCACCAGAACGGCGAACGACCTGGCCGAGAGCCTGGCGAAGGTCCGCGCCATCGGGTACACGGCGGTGCAGCTCTCGGCGGTGGGCGCGATGAACGGCGAGGCGCCCGACGTCGACGCCCGGGAGGCGCGCCGGATGCTCGACGACAACGGGCTGCGGTGCGTCGCGACGCACCGCAGCTGGGACGCGCTGGCCGGGCAGACCGAGCAGGAGATCGCGTTCCACCACGAGCTGGGCTGCCCGTACACGGCCATCGGCGGCATCCCGCCGGCGTACGGCGCCCGGGGCGCGGAGGGGTACGCGCAGTTCATCCGCGACGCCGCGCCCGTCATCGACAAGCTCAAGGCGGCGGGCATCGGCTGGGGCCACCACAACCACGCCCACGAGTTTCAGCGTGTGGGACCGGGCGCGCGCACCCTGTATGACATCCTGATCGAGGAGGGCGGGCCGGACTACCTCCTGGAGATCGACGTGTACTGGGCCTGGCACGCCGGTGCGGATCCGGCGCGGCTGATGGAGCGCTGCCGGGGCCGCGTGCCGGTCATCCACCTCAAGGACAAGGAGGTGGTCCCCAGGGAAGGCCCCGTGATCGCGGCGGTCGGCGAAGGGAACCTCCCGTGGGACGCCATCCTGCCCGCCTGCGAGGCTGCGGGGGTCGCGTGGTACGCCGTGGAGCAGGACCAGTGCCGCCGCGACCCCTTCGACTGCTTGCGCTCCAGCTTCGAGTTCCTTTCCGCCCGGGGCTTGTAGCGCACCGGCTTTAACAACAGGGCGGATCCCCGGTTCGGGAGGAGGCAGCGGCCATGTTCTACTGCCTAATGCGGCCGCCGGTTAAGAGAAGGATCATCCGTCCGTGTCTTCCGAAGACGAACGCCAGGAGCAAGTAGGTGAGGCGGAGGCGCGCCGCCTCGCGGAGGACGCCCGGCGCGCGGCGAACTGGAAACGCTGGGGGCCGTACCTGTCCGAGCGGCAATGGGGCACGGTGCGCGAGGACTACTCCGCAGACGGCGACGCGTGGCGCTACTTCCCCCACGACCACGCGCGCAGCCGCGCTTACCGTTGGGGCGAGGACGGGCTGCTGGGCATCTGCGACCGCGAGTGCCGCCTTTGTTTCGCGCTCGCCCTGTGGAACGGGGCCGACCCGATCCTCAAGGAGCGGCTGTTCGGCCTGGCGGGGAACGAGGGCAACCACGGCGAGGACGTCAAGGAATGCTACTTCTACCTGGACTCGACGCCCACCCACGCCTACCTCAAAGCGCTCTACAAGTACCCGCAGGTCCCCTACCCCTACGCGCTCCTGGCGCAGGAGAACGGCCGGCGCGGGCGGGACCAGCCGGAATTCGAGCTGACCGACACCGGCGTCTTCGACGAGGACCGCTATTTCGACGTCTTCGCCGAGTACGCCAAGGCGGCCCCGGACGACATCCTGATCCGCATCACCGCACACAACCGCGGGCCCGAAGCCGCGACGCTGCACCTGCTCCCGACGCTGTGGTTCCGCAACACCTGGTCGTGGGGCTGCACGCACGAGGGCTGCGGCCCGAAGGGAAACATCACGGGCGCCGGCGACGGGCTGCTCCGGGCCGAGCACCCCACCCTGGGCGCGTTCCGCCTGGCGGCGGAGCCGCCGGCGGGCGGGCCTGCCCCCTCGTTCCTGTTCACCGAGAACGAGACCAACGTGGCGCGGCTGTATGGCGCGCCGAACCCCGGCCCCCACGTCAAGGACGCCTTCCATGCCTACGTGATCGGGGGCGACACGCACGCGGTAAATAATGACGGCGTCGGGACCAAGGCCGCCGCCTGCTACCGCCTGTCCATCCCCGCCGGGGGCGAGGCGACGGTGCGGCTGCGCCTCTTCCCCGACGACGGAGCGGCGGTTGAACCCTTCGGACCGGACTTCGACCGCACGTTCGCGCGGCGCATACGCGAGGCCGACGCGTTCACCGCCGAGCGCGCCCCGGCCCATCTGGGCGACCACGAGCGCCGGGTGGTGCGCCGGGCGTACGCGGGGCTGCTGTGGAGTAAGCAGTTCTACCATTACAGCGTCGCGCACTGGCTCCAGGGCGACCCGGATCAACCGCCGTCCCCGGAGCCGCGCAAAACGGGCCGCAATCGCGAGTGGAAGCACCTGTTCCGGCCTGGTGTCGATCTCGATTGCCCGACAAGTGGGAGTACCCGTGGTACGCCGCCTGGGACCTGGCCTTCCATGATCCCGTTCGCGCGCATCGACCCGCAGTTCGCCAAGGAGCAGGCTCCTCCTGCTGCTCCGTGAGTGGTATCACCCCAACGGGCAGATCCCCGCCTGCGGTACGCCTTCGGGGACGTGGGCCGCGTTCATGCCTGGGCCGCGTGGCGCGTGTACAAGATAAGCGGCGCGCGCGGAGAGCGCGACCGGCTGTTCCTCGAGCGCGTCTTCCAGCTGCTCCTCAACTGCATGGTGGGTCAACCCAAGGACGTCGAAGGCCGCAACGTCTTCGGCGGCGGCGCCTGGGCATGGACAACGTCGGCGTGTTCGATCGCTCCACGCCGCTGCCGCCGGGCGAACGCCTCGACCGGGCCGACGGCACGGCCTGGATGGCGCTACCGCGCCCACGTGCTGGCCGTGGCGCTGGAGCTGGCAAGCGAGGACCCCGCCTACGAGGACGTCGCGTCTAAGTTCTTCGAGCACTTCGTGGCGATCGTCGACGCTCATGACGACGCTGGGCGGCAGCGGCATGTGGCGAGGAGGACGGCTTCTACTACGACCAGGAAACTGGACCTGAACGAGACGCGGATACCGGTGCGTCTGCGCTCGTGCGTCGGCCTCCATCACCCTGCTCGCCGTCGAGGTCCTGGAGCAGGACGTGCTCGACTTCGCCTGCCCGGCTTCGCCGGAATGAACTGGTTTTTGGAGAACCGCCAGGATCCTCGCGCTACACCGCGTATTGCGAGCAGGGAGCAGGAAGGGTTACCGCCTCCTCACGCGTCCTTCCCGCGAGGAAGCCGGCTGGGCGGCTCTGCCTTCGCCTGCTCGACGAGGGCGAGTTCCTGTCGCCCCACGGCATCCGCTCGATGTCACGGGTATACGGCGACCACCCATGCGTGTTCCCCGTCGGGCCGCAGAAGCCAGGTCCAGTACATGCCGGCTGAAGGGAACAGCGACCTGTTCGGCGGCAACAGCAACTGGCGCAGGCCGGTCTGGTTTCCCCGTCAATTACCTTCTTGTCGAGGCGCTGGAGCGTTACCACCCTTCTACGGCGACACGCTCCAGGTGGAGTGCCCGTCGGCTCGGGGCAAACGATGACGCTCGGGCAGGTCGCGGCCGAGATCGCCGGCCGCCTCGCCCATATCTTCCTTCCGGACGAGCGGCTGCGGCCCTAGCAGGGCGACGGCAGGCGCTGGGCAGAGGTCACCTTGCCCACCTGGCAGGACCTGGTACTGTTCCTGAATACTTCCACGGCAGAAACCGGGCGCGGCCTGGGGGCGAGCCACCAGACCAGGTGGACGCCCTCGCGGCCCTGCTCCTCGAAGACGCGACGAAACATGCTGAAGGCAAAAAACGATGCAGCTTGGCGTGATCGGTCTCGGGCGCATGGGCGCGGGCATCGTGCGGCGGCTTCTGCACGGCGGGCACCGTGCGTCCATTGTTCAACCGGACGCAGGAGAAGATGAAGCCGCTGGCGGATACGGGCGCTGTCGCGACGACGTCGCTGGACGAGTTCGTCGCCTGCCTGCGCAAGCCGCGGGCCGCGTAGGTGATGAAGTGACGGCGGGACAGCCGACCGGAGCATGATCATGAGAACGCGAACCGGATGGAGCCGGACGACATCTGGTCTGGGCAGCAGCAACTCCGCAATACAAGGACGACATCCGCCGCGCGCGGAAGTGGCAGGGAAGGCATTCGCTACCTGGACGTGGGCACGGCGGCGGCATCTGGGAGCGGGAGCGCGGCTACTGCCTGATGGTCGGCGGCGACGCCGCGGCGGCCGGACACCTGGGCCCCCTCTTCAAACCCTGGCGCCGGGGCGCGACGCCGCGGGGACGACGCCGGGGCGCGAGGGCAGGGCCGGGACGGCCGAGGACGGCTACCTGCACTGCGGCCCGGCCGGCGCGGGCCATTTCGTCAAGATGGTCCACAACGGCATCGAGTACGGCCTGATGCGCGGGCTATGCCGAAGGGTTCGACATCCTGCAGAACGCCGCCGGTGACGGGCTGCCCCCGGGAAGCCGCTACGACTTCGACCTGCCCGAGATCGCCGAACTGTGGCGGCGCGGCGGCGCGGGTCGACTCCTGGCTGCTGGACCTCCTGCACGGTCGCCCTCGCCCAGAATACCCCGAACTGGCCGACTACATGGCTTCGTGCAGGACTCGGGCGTGGGGCGCTGGACGATCCAGGCCGCCGTCGAAGAGGGGCGCCCGGCCGACGTGCTGTCGGCGGCGCTGTTCACCCGGTTCCGCTCGCGCCAGGAGCACACCTTCGCCGAGAAGGTGCTCTCGGCCATGCGCCACCAGTTCGGCGGGCACACCGAAGCCCGGCCGACGGATGGATGACCCCACCCCCCGTTCCCTTCCGGCAAGGGGGGGCTAGAGCCGGTTTCCGCATGGTCATGGGGGTTTCGGCCGCGCTGGCGCTGGCGGCCGCCCTCAGCGCGGCCCTGATGATCGAGAAGGAGGGAACACGCCCGGCCGACATTGCGGTAAACGGAAGCAGCGGACAAAAAGGAAAGCGCCTGCATGAACGGCGACCACCAAGAGTTGGAACGGCGGGTCCGGGAGCGCACGGCGGAGCTGGCGGAAGCCAACGAAGCGTTGCGGGCCGAAGTGGCCGAACGCAAGCGCGCCGAACAGGCCCAGCGGCTCGCGGCCCTGGAGGAGCGCAACCGGATCGCCCGTGACATCCACGACACCCTCGCACAGACCTTCACGGGCATCCTCATGCAGCTCGAAGCGGCAACCCGCTTCCTGGACACCCGACCCGAACAGACCCGCTCCTGCATCGCCCGCGCCCACGAGCTGTCGCGCGAGGGGTTGATGGAGGCGCGGCGCTCGATAACGGCCTTGCACCCGGAAGCCGCCCGGCACGGCGACCTGTCCGCCGCCCTCGCGCGCATCGCCGAGCGGATGACCGCCGGCACCCCGGTGGGGGCCGACGTGCAGACGCACGGCGTGCCGTACGCGCTGCCGCCCGAGAGGAGGGTGGACCTGCTGCGGATCGGGCAGGAAGCCCTGACCAACGCCCTGCGGCACGCGCAGGCGGGGGCGGTCATGATCTCCGTCACCTATGAACCCCACCAGGTGACGCTGCGCGTGCGGGACGACGGGCGGGGCTTCGACCCCCGGCATCCCGCGGGCGGTGACGGCTTGGGCCTGATCGGGATGCGGCAGCGCGCCGAGCGTATCGGCGGGCGGCTGGCCATCGCCAGCCGGCCCGGAGGCGGCGCCGAGGTGGCCGTGGTCGTCCCCATAGCGGACGCCCCCGTCGGCACGGAGGAACTATGAACCCGGGAAGTAACATCCGCGTTTTGCTCGCCGACGACCACCCGGTGATGCGGCAGGGTTTGGCGCTGATCCTCGACAACGAGAACGACATGACCGTGGTGGATCAGGCGGGCAACGGACAGGAAGCCGTGGCGCTGTTCCGCCGGCACCGGCCGGACGTCACCCTGCTGGACCTGCGGATGCCCGTCATGGGCGGGGTGGAAGCCATCACCGCCATACGGGCCGAGTCCCCGTCCGCGCGCCTGGTCCTGCTCACCGTCTACGACGGCGACGAGGACATCTACCGAGGGCTGCGGGCGGGCGCCAGGGCGTACCTCCTGAAGGACACGCCGTGCGACGAGATTCTGGAAACCATCCGCGCCGTCCACGCCGGGCACAAGCACATCCCCTCGCCGATCGGGGCGAAACTGGCCGAGCGGGTGAACGGCCAGGAGCTGAGCGAGCGCGAGCGCGAGGTGCTGCGCCTGATGGCCAAGGGCAAATCGAACCAGGAGATCGGCGCGGCGCTGCGCATCTCGGAAAGCACGGTCAAGTTCCACGTCAACCACATCCTGAGCAAGCTGGAGGTCAGCGATCGCACGCAGGCGGTCATCATCGCCCTCAAGCGCGGCATCGCCAGCCTGGAGTGACCCCTATACCCCTTTCCGGCAGGTCGCATCCGCGCCAGAAGAGGCTGACCGGGGACGGTGCTGGCCGAGGCGCGCAGGCTGCTGGATCGCGCCGACGAACAGGCCGCCGGGGAGAAGGCCGCGACTGCTTCGCGATCCGTTATCTCCAGGACGATGTACTCCCGGCCATCCTCTGCTTTCTCGGCCCGTGCCTCACTAAAACGGATGGGCCTGTAGTTTTTGGATGGCCTGTCGGACCTGTTCGATTGCCTCAAGATGCTTTTGGCGCCGTTTTTCCAGTGTGATATGCCAGGGGGCGGTCAGGAACCCCAGCAGACGCTCCGGGGCGATGCGCTCCAAACAG
>JAUJNC010000003.1 GCA_030446525.1 Armatimonadaceae bacterium | reverse complement strand
TGCGCCGCCTGCTGCGCGACATCGCCGAAGGCCGGGCCCTGGGCGACACCACCACGCTCGCCGACCCGAACGTGGTGTCCGGCCTCAAGGAGAAGTACGAAAGCCAGGAAGCATAAAGGGACCCCACACCCTGTCTGATGGGGGCTTCCCCCACCCTTCGCAGCGCAGGCCCGTGCTGGCCCGGAATGTGGTCGCGACCTCGCGGCCGCTCGCGGTCCAGGCGGGCCTGCGGATGCTGCTCCGAGGTAAAAATATGTTTCGCGCTCCCAGGCGCTGCCCTTGACAGGTTCTTTCTGCTTGTGGTAAATTGGTTTCACCAGCTTGGTGAAAGGGTTTCACCAAGCTGGGCAGACGGCCATGCCAGTGGGGCGGGTCGATTCGTCCGTCAAGGTCAACCGAAACGGGGTTGCCTATCCGTTCACCGTCGAAGACGACCAGAACCTGTAGCATCCTGGCGGTTTGCGCCCCGAACATTTCTAGCCTGAGGAGGCCAACACCGGTGAGAACCGCGCTGTTTTTGCGGGGGGCGAAGCGTCGTTCCCTGCGCCCGCTCCCACCGCTCGCGGGGCTGGTCACGGCCCTGTGCGCGTTCGGCCCCCCCCGGGTATGGGCCGCGCCCGTGATCTTCAACGCCACCGAGTCCGCCCGGCCCGGCGAGGTGATCGGGCTGCAGGGCCACGACTTCGGCGACAGCCCCGAGGTTTGGGTAGAGGTGGTGGACGCCACCCGGACCGGCGCCGCGCCCGGCCAGCCGCTGCCGGTCCTGAACAGATCCTCCCGGTACGCGTCCGCCCGCATCCCGGCGGACTACCCGCCCGGCTTGTACGCCGCGTGGGTCAAAAACACGGACACCGGCGAATGTGGCAGCCCCGTGTACATCAACCGGGCGCGGGCCGCCACCCTGGAATTCAATGACGTCTCCCCCGGCGGCACGCTGCGCATCTTCGGGCGCAACCTGCGTTTGCCGGGCGCCACGCCCGCCGTGCGGTTCGTCAGCGCGTCCGGCGAATCCTATGCTGCCGCTGTCGATGCCGACGCCAGCGACCCGTACGTCCTGAAGGTCGCCGCGCCCACGGACATGGATACGACCGGCACGAGCTACCAGGTCCGCGTAAGCAATGGTTATGGCGGCTGCCTGGGCGAGAGCCAGGCCGAGGAGACCGTCCGGTCCCGCCCCGGGGGCCCGGACCCGTTCGACCTTCAGGTGCCGTGGGGCGCGGAGTTCGCCCCGCTCGCGGGCAACGTGTACAACGTCCGGACCGACCCGCGCCTGCGCCTGCATGCCGCCGGCGATGGGGTCGCCAACGACCGCGACGCCGTCCAGGCGGCGATCGACGAGGCCCGCGCGGACGGCGGCGGCGTGGTGTACCTGCCCGAGGGGACCTACAAGCTCGAATACGGCTCGGGCCGGGGCCTGAGCCTTCCCTCCCGCATTGTGCTCCAGGGCGACGGCATGGACCGGACGTTCCTCACGTACGGTCATGGCGCCCCGCCCGGCACGGACGGCCAGGGCCTGGCCATGAGCGGAAACACCATCGGCCTGGCCGACCTGACCCTGCGAAACGTCGACACGACCGGCACGTGGTTCCGCAACTTCCGCTCGTTCAACGGCAACGCGAAGATCTTCCTGCAACGCATACGCCTGGACACCGGCGCGGGCGAGGGCCCCATCGCGATCCGGCACACCAAGCTGGTCATCGCCAAGTCGGTCTTCGAGCAGAAAGGCAAGGGGGAGATCTTCGAGCTTTCCGGCTCGTCCGAGGTCCAGGTGCGGGGCAACACGTTCCGCTACCACGACGGCCGGATGGAGTTTTCGGCGGGCGTGCCGGGCGGCCACCACGTGGTGATCGAGGACAACACCTTTGTGCGCGACGCCGCCGGGCAGGTGGTCGGCAACGGCAAGGAGGCCGGCGGCCCCGAGTTTTCCGGGGTCAAGGACATCGCCCTTCTGGGCAACATCTTCGATATCGCGAACCGGGCGCGCCTGCGCTACGAGAACGACGGCGAGACGATCCTGAGCCAGTACAGCAACCCGTCCGGCCAGACCCTGGGCACGGTCACCGGGGCGACGGAGACGACGCTCGTGGACGCGGGCAAGCGCTTCGGGGCGCTGAGCCGCGCCCGCATCGTCGCCATCGTGGACGGCGTGGGAACCGGGCAGTGGCGCCGCGTGGCCGGCAACACGGCGATGTCGATTACCGTCACGCCAGCCTGGGACGTCACGCCCGCGGCCGGCAGCCGGTACGTGGTCACGGGCTGGGCCGACGAAGGCGGGGCGGTCCAGGGGCTGATCAAGGGCAACCTCCTCGCCGATTGCCACCGGGGCATCTGGTTCTACACCGGCGGCGCCGACGTGGCCATCGTGGAAAACCGGCTGACGAACTCCGAGGGCATCCACCTCGTCGCCGACCAGCGCGACTGGTTCGGCCGGTTCAACCTGCTGTGGAACCTGCTGGTCGCCGACAACGTCGTCGAAAACACCGACAGCCGCACGCCCGCCTACATCGGCGCCTGGTTCAAGCGCCCCCACAACACGGGCAACCCGGCCGCGCAGCGGGACCTGCACGGCACCGGCGTGCTGGGCGTGGAGTTCCGGCGCAACACGCTCCGCGCCGGCATCCCCAACCGGACGACCGGGACGGGCGGTCTGGGCTTCGAAGGCTACTACAGCTACGTCTACGACGAACAGTCGCGCACGGCGGCCCGGGACACCGACACCGTCGGCACCCTGGGCACGATCTTCGACGGCAACACGGCCATTAATACCCGCGACGCCTACCGCCTCGGGACCGGGGCCTGCCAGACCGTGATCTGGGGCGGCCGGTACGAGAACGCCGCCAACCGGCTGCGCGACGACGCTGGGGCCGGGACCACGCAGCGCTCGAAAGACACGGCGATGGAGTAATCTCCTGCCCTTGACAGTTCCGTTTTTCTCGTGGTAAATTGGTTTCATCAAGTTTGACCAGGCTTCGGCAAGCCGGCACAAATCCCATGGCAGATCTGGCGGCAAAACAACCGGCGGCGAAGCGGCGCACCACGATCACCGATGTGGCGGAGCGGGCGGGCGTCTCCCCGGCCACGGTATCCAACCTCCTGAACGGCAAGGGCCGGCTCGGCCTGGAGACGCGCGCGCGCATCCGCACGGCCATGGAGGAGCTCCACTTCAAGCCCAACGCCCTGATCCGGGCGCTGCGCAACCGCCGCACGCACGTTTTGGGTCTGCTGATCTACGGGCTGACCGAGCTGGAACAGGCCCCCGACGACTCGCTGCTGCTGCCGATGCTGGCCGGCATCTACCAGGCGGCGGACGCCGCCGGGCAGGACATCCTGCTGTACACGGGCTGGCCGGACCGCCCCGACCGGTCCACCGGGCTGGATTTCCTGGATGGGCGCGTGGACGGCCTCCTCTGGCTGGCCCCGCCCATCGATTCTCCCGCCCTCCTCCGGCTGGCCGCGGCGGATCTGCCCGTGGTGGCCATGTTGTCCCGGCACGTCCCCTCGAACGTGGGCTACGTGAACGCCGATAACGTCGCCGGCGCGCGCGATCTGGCGAGGCATCTGGCCGCACAGGGGCACACCCGTATCGCGTATGCCGGCCCCAACCACGCGTCGAACTTCATGGACCGGCTGGAAGGATACCGACAGGGTCTCACGGAGGCGGGCATCCCGATCGACCCCGCGCTCATCGCCACGGACACCGCCCTGCGGGACACGCCCGCCGCCTACGGGCGCGTGCTCGACACATGGCTCCGGCTGCCCGACCCGCCGACCGCCGTTTTCGTCTGCGTCGACAAGTGGGCGTCCTACCTGGCCGACGCCGCCGCCGCGCGCGGCCTGTCCATCCCCGGCGACCTGGCGCTGGCCGGGTTCAACGATCTGCCGTCCGCGCGAACGCTGTGCGGCGGCCTGACAACGGTGCGCCAGCCCTTCAAAGAGATCGGGCAGCGAGCCGTGGAGCAGCTGCTCCGCCTGGTCGAGGGGGCTCCCGCCGGGGAGTGCCGCGTCACGCTCCCCGGCTCCGTCGTCGTTCGCGCGTCCACCGCAGCGCCCCCGCCAAGCGGCGCTGCCCGTTCCTGACCTAACGCATGGGTGCGCAGATCGCACCCCGACCCGAAGGAGGTTTATCATCATGCAGTACACCAGTCACCGGAGCAAGTGTGGTCGCAGGGCCACTCCCGCCCTCCACCCCGGAGCGGGGTTCACGCTGATCGAGCTTCTCGTCGTGATCGCCATCATAGCGATCCTCGCTGCCATCCTTTTCCCCGTCTTCGCCCAGGCTAGGGAGAAGGCCCGCGCCGCTTCGTGCCTATCCAACATGAAGCAGATGGGCCTGGGCATGATGATGTACACGCAGGACTATGACCAGACTTTCCCGATGGCGCAGTGGGGCCCGGACCCCAACCTCGTACCTCGCTCCACGTTCGCCGTCACCGGCGAGGGTACCGCCTGGACAGACATCATACAGCCGTATATGAAAAACAACCAAATCGTAGTTTGTCCATCTGATCCTTCCAGGCGACCGAATGACAGCAGATTGCCGATGTGCTACGGTCTTAACGTCTACGGGTGGGGATATCATGGCGGAAAGCTCAGCAGCAGCGAGCGCGGGGTCGGCCCCAGCGACGCGGAGATCCAAAGCCCAGCCAACAAAATCCTGGTGGCAGAGGGAAGTGCTAGGGTTGGCCATCACGTGGTCGCGCTCTGGACGTTCCGACGTGAGGGTCTTTACCGGCACATGGACGGGGCCAACTATGTCTTCTTCGACGGCCACAGCAAGTGGCGCAAGAACGACCCCGAATGGAAGCAACTGGATCAGGGAGTTTTCTGGCAGCAGCGACAAAACATTGAGCAGCACGCTCCGGATTGGGCGCCCTGGTTGCCATAGCGCAAGTGATCCTTCGAGGCAGCCACATGATGTACAAGCCAGGGCTGGCGAGATTGCTGTGCACGGCGGTGATGACCTTGTGCCTTCTCGGGTGCGCGGCGCAAAGGGGTTTTGGCGACGTGAGGAACCTGGGACCCGAGGGAACGCTGCGGTTCGAGATCAAGGAGTTGACGGGCCACCCGTTCTACGAGTGGCCCAGGACGCTGCTCGGCTACCCCGTACGGTTTGAGGGGGCCAAGGTGAAGCCGGATCAACTTTCCCTGGTGCGCACGGACACCGGCGAGAAGATTTCCTTTCAGCTGTCCGGGGTGCGGGCGGAAAACGGCCATCTCGCCTTCGCGCATGTCCACTTCTTTTCCGACCTCCCTTCCGGAGCCGTCCGGCGGTTTGCGCTGACCGCCAAGCCCGTTGCTTCCAAAGCGACCCTGACGGAACCTGCCGTCACGGAGCGGCGCGAGGGGGACACCATTGTGCTGGACTCGGGCGCGGTGAAGGTGCGGATCCCGGCGTCCCGTGACGTGGCCGGAGAGGCGCCCGGCCCTTTTCTGCAGGTGTCCCGGGGCGGCCCCTGGTTCGGCCAGTCCCGCATCGTCAGCCCGAAGCGGCCGGTTTCGCGCATCGTGACCCGCCGGGAGGAAGCCGGCCCGCTTTTCATCACGTACACCGTCACTTACCATTTCGGCGGCGGCGCAAGGTACGCGGCCACCATCCGCTGCGTTTCCGGCCTGGACTTCTTCGAGTTCTCCGAGACGATGGAGGGGCTTGCCAGGGAAGACGGCGTGTTTCTGGAAACCGCGTGGACCGGCTTCCACCCCACCCACCGGCAGGCGCCGAACCACCCCTACCAGCCCGCCAACGACGCGCCGGGCTACGGCCGGTACAACTGGGAGCGGATCGACCAGGCCTTTGTCAGCACCCAGCACGGCGTGTCGGGCGGGATGACGGCCGGGGGCGAACTGCCCTTCCGGCTGGGCCCCTATCAGCCCTGGGGGGCCTACGTCACCCTCACCTCGGCCAACTTCTGGGACGAGCGCACGGGCGACGCGCTGGGGCTTTTCATCGACAAGGCCGCCCGCTGGCAGGACCACGAATACGCGATCTGGTACTCCTCCGACACGCTCCAGGTCCGCTACCACCACAAAGACGGCGTGCTATCCTGGCGCTGGCCGCTCGTGACCGGGACCCGCTCCACCGCCGTCGCCTGCTACGACCACAAAAAAGACAGAGAGGCCATGGAGGCGGTGGAACAGGCTCAGCCGGGGGAAAACGCACACGGACGGTCTATCCTATCGCGCGCCGATGTCGCCGACGTCGCACGTCCTGTTTTTGCAGAACCGCTACGGGACCCTGGCCCTGGACAGGGTCAAGGACTGGGTGCTGGAGTACCCCGACGCCAAACGCAGGCCTCCCGTCATTTTCAAAGGGGGAGACATCCACAGCGCGGACGAGCTGGAGCGAAGGATCCTGAGCAGCTTCGTGAGCAGCCTGCCGACGCACGGCACGCGCCAGAACGCCGGCTTCGGCCCCGTGCCTTCCCGCCAGGTCTACGGCTGGTGGATCGATGCCTACAACCGCCTCTACCCGCGGATGAACGAGCGGCAGAAGCGGCGGCTGACCGCCATGTACCTCCTGATGGCCTACGTGCACGCCGACGAAGACTACATGCCGATGAAGACCATGCTCAGCGGCCACCCCAACTTTCTGTCCGATGTGAAAAGCGTGCCCGTCCTGATGGCCTTCCTGTTCCCCGAACACCCCATGGCCGCGGAGTGGGCCGACGAGTTCGAAAAGTTCCTCGAGCTGAACACGCGCTACCACACCCGCCCGCCGGTCCCGGCCTGGCAGGCCAGCGGCGGTCGCTGGACCGAGAACCTCGGGACCTACGTCTGGGCCTTCCTGCGCCCCGCCGTCCGGGCGGCCTTCCTTCTGCACGCGCACGGGGACGGCAAGAACCGGCTGGTCACGCCGCAGATGGCTCAGATCGGGGACTGGATCGTGCAGGCGCAGTCGGCCCCCTTCGCGGGCGAGGATCCCGAACACTACCGGGGCCCCGACGGCAAGCTCCCCACGCACTACTGGGGGATGGTGACGGGCGAGAACGGCCCGCGGCGGCTACACCCCCCACAGGGGGCCCATTCGGCCCGGCGCATGGCGCCCAAAACCGTGTGGCTGTTGGGCGATCTCCTGCGGCAGTACCGGCCCCTGCTGGCGGAACACCTGATGTGGTCGGCCCGGCCCACCGATGACGACGCCGAACACCGCAACGACGAACCCGACGCCTGGTCGATCCTGTACGATGGCCGCGAGGACAACCGGGGCACCAACCCGCACCTGCGCAGCAGCAAGTATACCGGCTACGGGGTCGTCCTCCGGGCGGGCGTGGACACGCCGGGCGAGCTGTCGCTGCATCTGCAGCAGATCGACAGCGGGCCCAACTACCGGTGGGGCATCGCCGGGGAGGGAGGGAACGGCGTGCTCTACCTGTATGCCGGGGGCACGTCCTACAGCCACAACGGGCGCGAGGACGTGGGAGACCGCCACGTCCACGACACGGACTTCTGCACAAACTTCGGCGTCTGGAAGAACGGGAGTTTCCGCTCGGTCGGACGGAACGTGCTCGACCGGCCGATGTACGATTTGGGCGTGGCGCAGTTCGCCGAGATCGTCCCTCGGCAGGGGAGCACGGCTTACTCCTGGCCGGAGTATCAGGGCAGGAGCGTGCTGCTCGCGGGCGGCGATTACGTCGTGACCTACGACGCCGTTTTCAACGGCGCGGTCGCCCACCGCTTCTCCTGGTTCACCCACGCCGGCGACGACCTGCCCTTCATCCACCTGGTCAAGGGCGGCAAGCGCGAGCGGCAAACGCTGAAGACCGAGGTCACGACCGGCGAAACCCGCGGCGTGAGGTACGATGGCAAGCGCGACAGCCTGGCGGTCGTCAGCCACAAGCCGGGGGTCACGGCGGAGGCGACGGACTACGGCTGCCGCGTCGCCCTGGGCGGGGGCGTGGACCATGTGGTCCGCAGCCAGAAGCCGACCGATCACTCCGCCGACGGCAGCCGGTTCCGCGGGACCGCCGGTCTGATCCGGCGCCGAGCCGACGGGAGCAGAGAGATGGCGCTGTTCCATGGCTCCCTGATCGGCACGGGCGGCGTCACCCTGGCGGCGCCCCCGGGCGACCTGGCGATCGGCGCCCGCTGGAAAGACCCGGCTGAACTCCAGGGAACGTACCAGGCGGCGAAAGCGACGAGCCTGTGGCTTGCGTGGGAAGACGGGCTGCCCCAGGCCGTCACTTTCTACATCGACGGCGCGAAGCGGCAGGTCCGGCGCGAGGGGAATCATCTGGACGTGGAGCTTCCGGCCGGGACGCACCGCTGGCAGGTGAGCGCCAGCCTTCCCGTTCCCCCGCCCCCGCACATGCTGCGCACCGAGAACCTGAGCGGCGGGGCGAAGATCTTCTTCACCCCGGTTGCCGGCGCGACCCGGTACCGCGTCGAGTTGAGCCGCGACGGCGGCGCCGCCTGGGAGAGCCTGGCGACGACGACCGAACCGACCTGCGCACTTTCCGGCGTCGAGAACGGCGTCAAGGTCCACGTGCGGGCCATCGCGGTCAACGACCTGCACGAAAGCGCGCCCGCCGACGAGTACCCGGTGTACGTGACCGACAAGGCGCCGCCGCCCCCGGACGGCTTGAAGCTCCACGTCGGCGACAAAAAAGTGGATCTCACCTGGGGCGAGGTGCTGGGAATCACCGAGTACCGCGTTTACCGGCGGGTCAAGGGCCGGAAGCCGTTCGCCTTGGTGTACCGGGGCAGGGCGCCAAGCCACACCGACCGGGACATCGGTGTGATCCCCGCCTTTCCCGAACCGGGAGCCGTGGCGGCGGCCGACCCTGCCCGAAAGTCGCACGCGATCTACGAGTACGCGGTTTCCGCCGTGACGGGCAACGGGGAGGGCGCCCGGTGTGTCCCCGTCGACACCGACCCGGCGAGCTGGCGGAACTGGGACCCGAAGCCCGGCGAGGGGTTCCGCAGGCGCTACAGCGGCCGCGACTTCGCGGACGAGGACGACACGCCGCTCCGCTACCCCTGATCTCGCGGGTTAGGGCGATGAAAGATCCCATGAAAAGCGTAAGCAGACGCGATTTTTTGAATTACGTGGCGGGGGTTGCCACGACGACCACATTGCCACGAATCGTTTCGGACGACGAACGGCCTGTCCCGGGCAGGCAGTCGGACAAACACGTCAGAGGAGACGGGATGAGCGACTCTAGAAAAGACGCGATCGCGCGCAAAAAGCGACAGATCCTGGATCATCTGGCTACGTACGACCCGTTCGCCTACGGAGATCCGAAGCACGGGTTCCCTGTCTGCGTCGCCCGTTTGGCCAAAGACCCTAAGGACACGGTGTCGCTGGACTACATCGGTCAGAAAGTTACCGGCGGGGCCATGCGTTCGGGAAATTCGCCCTGTCCCGCCTCTACTTTCAGTACAAGGACATCCTGCCCGCCGACATCAAGGAGAAGGTTCGAAAGCACGCCGCCGAGTACAGTGCGTGGTTCGGCGGCGGGACCGAGAACCATATCAATATGTGGCGCACGGCAGCCTATCTCTTCGCCCAGGAGTGGCCCGACGATACCTGGCACGGCGGCATCCCCGGGCGGGAGGTGGCGCGGCGTTGCCTCGACTTCTTCCGCGAGTACGCCAGGAAACTCTACGCCGTCGGTATGGGAGAGTGGGACTCGCCCGTCTACCATCTCTTCCATGTCGTGCCGTATCTCAACGTGTTCGACTTCGCCAGAGACCCGGCGGCCTGCCGCATCGCGGAGGCGCTGCTGGACTTCTACCTGGCGGACTGGGCGACCGAGTACTTCCACGGCGTCTGGGCCGGGGCGCACAAGCGCGAGTACAGCCAGAAGCGGTTCCACCGGCAGCCGATGAACGAGGAGAGCGACTTCCTCGGCTGGCTCTGGTGGGGCGAGCCGCTGCCGTCGGCGGAAGCCTTCCGCACGCTGAGGTACGGCACGAACCCCGATATGTCTTCCCTGTTCACCGGGCTGGCGGCGGTCTCGCCTTATACGCCGAAGGAGCCGCTCAGCAATATCGCGGAGAAGCGGGTCGCCCTGCCGTACGGGTCTACGAATCCAAGCCCACCTATCTGATCACCGGCGAGCGGGAGGACGTCAAGAGCACCTACGTGACCGAGGACTACGCGCTGGGCGGGGCAAGCGTCAACATCGTCCTGGAGTGGGGCTGGGCCAACAACCAGATCAAGCCCTGGGCGCTGGCGTTTAACTCGAAGAAGGAGCGGGTCGAGATCACCAGCAACCACCCCTACTATCTGGATGAGGAGAAGCCGGAAAACTCGTTCCAGGGACTCTCGCCGTATCAGCGGCTGCTGCACCATAAAAACACCCTGATGGTGCTCTACCAGATCCCCAACGAGGACAAGTACCCGATGGCGAACCTGCGGATCCCCCAGGGGCTGGACCGGCTGGTGGAGCGGGAAGGCTGGGTGTTCGTGGAGAGAGGGATGCCTATGCCGCCATTCGTCCGCTGCAGGAAGGCTACGAGATCATCTCCGAGAAGGATGGCTTTCTTCGTTTGAAAAGCCCGCACAAGAGCACGGGCTTCGTCGTAGAGGCCGCTCAGCGCAGGGACTCAAAAGCCTTGAAGACTTCATGGGGAAGGTTCTGGAGAATCAAGGCAGCCTGGAGTATGCCGGGAAGCGCGTGGCCTACACCACGACCCGGGGCGACAAACTGCAGCTTGAGTATTTCCCGCCGCGCGACAAGCCGATCTGCCACATCAACGGGCAGAAGCTTGACTACGATACGTGGAAGCTGTTCGACAGCCCGTATGTCTGGGCCGACGTCGGCGCCCGTATCCTGCACGTCAGCGATGGGAAACAAGGTTTCAAAGTAGATTTCACCAAAGACCTGCCGGAATACACACCTCTTGATGGGGTGGAGCATAGTACGCAGCCCCCCGTGTCGCAGGCGGGTGCGGAGGCGGCGAAAGCGGCTATGATGCGGGCGCAAGCGGGTCTCGGCACGCCCTCTGGGGCGGCGGCTCGGCGCCTTTTCACCCGGATCGCGGTTCTTCTGCTCGGCCTGCCCCTGCTTTGGGCGCGGGGCGCCCAGGCCGCCGACGAGGTGACCTTGATGTTCGACCCGGCCGACCGCGCCCGGCCCAACATCGAGAAGCTGCAGCGCGCGTTCAACCGGCGCAACCCCGACGTCCGGTTCCGCATCATTTGGAGCAACATCAGCCCCAAGATGCACCTGCTCACCGCCGCCGACGCCCTGCCGGACCTGATCCCGCTCCCGGACTTCTCGCTGGTCCTGTACCACGAGCAGTTCCTGGACCTGGGCCCCTATCTCGCGCGCACCCCGCACGACCGGGCGCAGGTGTATCCGCAGGTTGCTGAAAGCCTGCCGCTACGAGGGCAAGCTGAAGATGCTGCCCACGTTCTACAACGTGCCGCTGCTTTACTACCGCCCGGACCTGTTTCGCAAGGCGGGCGTCCCGTACCCGGATCGCACCTGGACCTGGGACACGTACCGCGCGGCGGCCAGAAAACTGACCACGCGCCGGCCCGACGGCAAGGTGCAGGTTTACGGCACCAGCGTCGAGCCTGGGATGGTGGGTCGAGTGGCGGGGCCGGGGCCGGCAGGCGGGCGGCGACCTGATGGATCCCCAGGGCGGCCTACGCCTCGGCGAGGAAGCCACCCGGGATGGCCTGAGCTTCATGCACGCCCTGATCCACGAGGACCGCAGCGCGCCGACGCGGGCCGAGGCGCCCACCGGCGGGTTCCTCAGCGGGCGCTACGCCATGGTCGACGGCGGGCACGTCTACCACCTGTACGTGCTCCGGAGCACGTCGCCTTTCGAGTGGGACATCGCGCCGCTGCCCAGCGGCCCCCCGGGCCCCGTCACCGGCGAGTTCGCGGTCGCCGGCTATGCCAAATGGAAAAAGGCGAACAACAAAGAGGCGGCGTGGCGCGTCCTGAGCTTCCTGATGAGCCGCGAGGCGGGGCTGGAGATGGCGCGGGGCGGCTTCCCGCCCGTCCGCCGGGACGTGGCGCGCGAGGAGTACCTCGCCGGCACGCCCGCCACGCGGACCGTTCCGCCCCGGCACCGCGAGGCGCTGACGGAGACGCTCACCTTCGCGCGCTCGGTCCCCAAGCACAAGGACTTCATCGCCATCGCCCAGAACGCCGCGATCCCGCTCATCCAGCAGGCGATGGACAACCCGGACCCGGCGGGGCTGGGGGACATCCACACACGCATGGAGGCCAGCACGCGCGGCTTCATCGCCACACTGGGGCGCAAAAAGGAGGCGGCCAAAGGCTGGTTCTACGCCGAGCTGTTCGCGCTGGGCGCGCTCGCGGGCGGCGCCCTGCTGGCCGCCCAGCGCCGGGCAGGGCGGCAGGCGAGGCGCGCGGCGTCGCCGGGACGCCGCGCCGGCGCCAACCGGTATTTTTTCGCCTTCACCGCCCCGTTCCTGGTCGGCATCTCGCTCCTGTACCTCGGGCCGCTCGTCACCAGCTTTTACTGGGCGCACACCGACTACAGCATCGTCGAGCCGGCCCGGTTCGTCGGGTGGGCGCAGTTCGCGTCGCTCTTCGGGGAAGACCCTTATTTCTGGCACTCGCTCCGGATAACGTTCGTTTACGCGCTGCTCGCCGTGCCGTCGGGACTTGCCGTCGCGCTGGCCGCCGCGCTGCTGCTCAGCCGGAACCTGCCCGGCATGGGCGTGTTCCGGACGCTGTTCTACCTGCCCGGCATCCTGCCCGTGGCGGCGAGCGGGATCATGTGGGCCTGGTTCCTCCACCCGCGCGGCGGCGTCATCAACCGGGCGCTGGCGTGGGTGGGCGTCGAGGGGCCGGGATGGCTGCTGGACCCGGCCTGGGCGCTGCCGTCACTGGTCGTCATCTCGCTCTGGGGCTTCGGCGGCCCGATGCTCATCTTCCTGGCGGGCCTGAAGAACATCCCCACCGATCTGTACGAGGCGGCGGGCATCGACGGGGCCGGCCGGGCGGCGCAGTTCCGGCATATCACCCTGCCCGCCCTCAGCCCGGTCGTCTTTTTCAACCTGAGTATGGGCATCATCGGCGCGCTCCAGATCTTCGACATCGCCTACGTGCTCAGCGCGCTGCTGGGCAGCGAGAACGCGCTGGGCGAGCCGCAGAAGGCGACCTACTTTTACGTGCTCAACCTGTACGAAAAGGCGTTCGTGCATTTGAAGCTCGGCCTGGGCTCGGCGATGGCCTGGGTGCTGTTCGCGATCATCCTGCTGCTGACGCTGGTCAACTTCTGGGCCAGGCGATTCTGGGTGTTCAGCGAAGAGGAGGAGGCGCGATGAACGGCACGAGGGCGCGCGGCGCGGCCGCTTACCTGCCGCTGCTCGCCATCAGCGGCCTGATGGTCTTGCCGCTCGTGTTCCTGGTAAGCACCAGCCTGAAAAGCCTGCCCGAAACTCTGGCCGACCCGCCGACCTTCTGGCCGCGAAACCCGCGCGTGGAAAACTTCCGCGAGGCGTTCACGACCTTCCCGTTCTGGCGCTACCTCGGAAACACGCTCGTCATCGTCGCGGGCAAGGTCGCGGGCACGCTGCTCAGCTGCGCCCTCGTCGCCTGGGGGTTCGCGCGCTACAAGGTCGGCGCCAACAACCTCCTGTTCCTTTTGCTGCTCAGCACCATGATGCTGCCCGCGCAGGTCACGGCCATCCCGGTCTTTTCTTTGTTCCTGAAGCTCGGCCTGTACAACACCTACGCGCCGCTGATCCTGCCCGCGTGGCTGGGCACCAACGCCTTTTTCGTGTTCCTGCTCAAGCAGTTCTTCGAGGCGATCCCGGAGGAGCTGATCAACGCCGCCCGTCTGGACGGCGCAGGCGAGCTGCGCGCGTTCCTCTCGGTGGGCCTGCCGCTCAGCAAGCCGATCCTGTGGACCGTCGCCGTGTTCACCTTTATCTGGTCATGGAACGATTACTTCACGCCGCTCCTGTACCTGATCGACGAGCGGCTGTTCCCGCTCAGCCTCGGCCTGATCTACTTCAAACAAGCGAGCACAAACGCCTCGTTCGGCACACAGTGGAACCTGCTGATGGCCGTTTCCCTGGTCGCCATGATCCCGACGGCCGTTTTATTCTTTTTTGCGCAGCGCTCGTTCATCGAAAACGCGCAGGGCGGCGGGCTGAAGCAGTGACCGAAAGGAAAGGGGAGGCATTTATGAAGATATTCGGGCACGGCCGCGCCGCGGCGCCGCTCGCCCTGCTGACGATGATCTCGCCGCTTCCGGCAGGGGTCGCGCCGCAGGACCCCCCGGCGGTTTTCCACGCGACGTGGCGGGCCGAGCCGGGCCAGGCGGTCGGCATCTACGGCCATGGCTTCGGGACGAGCGACGCGAAAAAGACCGGCGCCGAGGTTATCATCGACGCGATGAGCACGACGCGGGGGCGCGCCAAGGCCACGCGGCGTCTTCAGCTTGTCAACGTGCGGCCGAACCTGATCCAGGGCGTGCTGCCCAAAGATTTGCCGCCCGACGTGTACACGCTGTGGGTGAAGACCGCGGCGGGGTGGGCCGCAGCGGTCGTCAACCGGGCCGAGCCGTGGTGGCTGTCCGAGCGCACGGCGTACGCGGGCCAGACGATCCGCGTGTTCGGCCGCAACTTCCTGCCGCCGGGCCGCGAACGGCACGGCCCCCCGGCCACCGCCGCGCCTGCCCGAGTGCGCGTGGTCCTGGTCAGTCTGGACGGCAAGACGCAGCTCCCGGCTCGCGTCGCGGCGGCGACGGATTGGGCCATCGACTTCGAGGTGCCGGCGGGCGGCAAGCCGGGGACGCGCTTCGGCGTCCTGGTGACCAACGGCGCGGGCGGCCCCAAGTACGGCGTCGGCGCCCTGCCCGCCGCGCAGGCGTTCACGCTCGTGGAAGGGAAGCCGGACCCGCTCGGCCTCGGGGCCGCCTGGGCGTCGGAGATACCCTGGGAGCGGCGCGTCGACGTGAAGGAGCGCGGCGCGCGGGGAGACGGCCAGGCCGACGACACCGCTGCCCTGCAAAAGGCGCTGGACGAGCTCGGGGCCGCCGGCGGCGGCGTGGCGGAGCTGCCGGCGGGCAGCTACCGGTTTTCCGGCCTGCGCCTTCCCGCCCGGACCGTGCTGCTCGGGCAGGGGCGCGACCTCGTGCGGCTGGTCTGGGACGGCGCGCCCGGACCGAACCCCGCTCCCACGATCGGCCCCGCAAACCTGATCGGCGGCAAGCAGACCCTGAGCCACGCCGGCCCGTTCAAGCTGATCTACAGCGAAGCATCCGCCGTCGGGCTGGCCCGCCTGACGGTGGAAAACAACGCCGTCCGGCCCGCGAACGACACGCACCGCCGCATCGGGGGCTACGCCGCGCCGGTCGTGTTCGCGGGCGCCCCGGAGCCGGCCCCGCCGACCCGCGGCCAGGTTCTGAAAGACGTCCGCCTGCGCAACGTCGACGGCGGCGGCGCGCCGCTGGGCGCGCTTTCGGACGTGATCGTCGAGGACTGCGACATCGACGTGACGCACGGCCTGCTGGAGCCTCGGACGGCGCGCCGAGGGCTTCCAGCGCATCGTGGGCAACACCCTGCGCAACACCCAGCGCGTCGGCATCCTGGGAGCAGGCAACCGGGCCGTCATCGAGCGCAACACCCTGGTCGGCGCGGCCATCGCCCGCCCCCCCGGCACGCCCGACCCGACCGGCACGTCCGAGCACCGCGTCACCGATCTGGGCCCCGAGATGTGCTACGTCGCCCACAACCGCGTGGACGGGACGTGGGGCAAACCCAACTCGAACGAGGGCGAGGGCATCTGCTGGCAGCCCATCGCCCGCCTCGCCTACAGCCGCGTCCAGTCGGCCGACCCGGACACTCTGACGGACGGCGCGCAGGCTTTCGCGCCCGACGACCTGAAGGACGCGAAGGTCACCATCGTGGCCGGGCGCGGTCTGGGGCAGATGCGCGCCATCACCGGCAACAGCGCCACCCGCCTGACCCTGGACGCGCCGTGGCAGGTCGTGCCGGACGCGACCAGCCTGTACACCATCGACCGCCACGTCACTCGCCACAACCTGATCGTCGACAACGAGGTCGTGGGCAAGGTGCACAAGGGCGGCATCGTGCTGTACGGCAAGAACTACGACAACGTCGTCGCCGGCAACACCCTGCGCAACACGGGCGGCATCTGGCTCACGGCCACGCAGGTGGCGGGCGCCCGCCGGGCCGACTTCTCGTACTTCGCCTACGCCGCGCACAACCGGATCTATGGCGCGGCCACGCCGCCGTCCGAGGGCAACCGCAAGGGAAACCACGTCACCATCGGGTCGGCCGCCGACGGCGGCGTGGCCGCGCGGCCCGACCCGGCGCTTCCCTCGGTCGGCATCTACGGCAGCGAGATCCGCGGCAACCTGCTGGTCGGGATCGGCACGACGGTCCCTTTTTCCAGCCAGTACAACGACAACTTCGTCAAAGGCAGCGGCATCTTCGTGTCGAGCAGCGCACCGGAACCGCCGGCGGGCCCCCGGCAGCCGATGGCGCAGGGCCTGATCATCGAAGACAACCGCGTCACGAACACGGTCGCGGGCGTGCACCTGGGCAGCACGTCCTGGGACACGCTGCTCCGCGGCAACGACTTCGCCGGCAACGGCGTCGCCGTCGACGACGACCGGAGCGTGCGCACCATCCGGCTCGCGGGCGCGACCGCCCCCGGCCCCGCCCGCGACGCCGCGCCCGGCAGCGGCGACCCGTTCCGCGCGCACCGGACCGGGCGAGCGCCCAAGATCGTGCGCACGCTGGGCGAGGAGACCGGGAACGGCGTCCTCGTGCGCCGCGTCGTGTTCCATTCGCGCCTCGTCCCGGCGCCGGGCGGGCCGCAGGCGTCCGAGATCTTCGCCGCCATCGCCCGCCCCGCCCGGCCGGGGCGCTACCCCGGGCTGCTGTTCCTGCACGGGGGCGGCGGGAGCGCCGAAGTCGGGCGCGCCGAGCGCTGGGCCGCCCGGGGCTACGTCGTCGTCACGCCGGACCTGCCCGGCATCGCCAACCCGGAGAAAGTCCCCCACTCGGCCGGCCCCTGGAAAAGCCACGCGTACGGCAAGAACCGCTGGACGGCGTCGCCGGACGTGACAGCGAGCACCCTCTTCGACGGCGTGCTCGCCGCCTTGCAGGCGCTGTACCTGCTGCGCGCGCAGCCGGAGGTGCTGCCCGACCGTGTCGGCGTGACGGGCGTCTCCTGGGGCGGCTACGCGGCCACCATGGTCGCCGGCCTGGCGGGCCGCGACGTGCGCGCCGCCTTTTCGGTCTACGGGTCGGGCTTCTACGACACCGATTCCACATTCAAGAAGGAGCTCGACGCCATGGCGCCGGCCGAACGGGACGCGTGGCTGCGCGCCCTCGACGCCGGGCGGCGCGCGGGCGACATCACGGCCCGCTACTTCCTGGCCGCGGCCACGAACGACAACTGGTTCTATCCGCCCGCCGTGGCGGCGACGCTCGCGGCGATCCCCGGGCCCGCCAACCAGGTCTTCGCGCCCAACGCCAACCACGCCGGGCCGATCCCCGGCGGCAGCGCCGACCCGACCGAGCGCGCCGGGTACTGGGCGATGGAAGAGCCGTACTTCGCCTTTCACCTCAAGGGCGAAGGGCAGCCGTTCCCCCGCATCACGGCCGAGGAGGCGACGACCCGGAGCGACGGCCGTGCGCGCGTCCGGTTCCGCGTCCAGGCCCCGGCGCCGGTCGCGAGCGTTCAGGTTTTTTACAGCCTGCCCGAGGCGCCCTGGCCCCGGCGCAAATGGACGCCGCTGCGGGCCGAAGCGCTGGGCGGCGATCACTACGAGGCGACGATCCCCGCCGAGGCCGCGGGCCGGAACGCCGACTGGTTCGCCCTGGTCTCGGATGCGCGCCTGGTCAGCGTGTCGAGCCGCATGGGACGGTGTCGCCCATGAGCAAACAGCCGGTGTCACGGCGCGACCTGTTGAAGGCGGGCGGCGCCCTGGCGGGCGCTTACCTGGCGCCCCTGACCGACGCCAGGGGGAGCCAGGTGACCGCCGTCAGCGACAACGGTGAAAGCGTCCCCAGCACCCTCGGTGACACCGACCCGGCCCGGCTCATCCACTGGGACCCGAAGCCCGGCGAAGGCTTCCGCCGGGATACACGAAGCCACGAGAACGGCTACCCGGAGTACAACCACTGGGTCGAGGAGCGGATGCCCATCCTCGCCTATCCCGATGCCGGCGGCGAGGCAAAAAAGGACAGACCATGATCGGCATGCGACGGCGACATCTTCTGGCGGGGGGCGCGGCTTTCGCGGGGATTCTTTTGATGAATGCAGATACGGCGCGGCCAAAGGAGGCGGGGGCGCAGACGCCGCCCGCGCCACAAACGCCGCTTCCGCCGCCTGCCCCTGAGGAGCACCAGGCATTGTTCGGCGCACATATCCGGCGCAGTATGACCCTGCTGGCGACGAGCAGCAAGGAGCGGCGCTGGCCGGTGCGCGTGCTCATCTACGGGCAGTCGATCACCGGCAGCAAGCTGCTCACCGAGCTGATCGAGGCGGACCTGAAAGGGCGCTACCCCTTCGCGGATGTTGCCGTCGAGAACCGCTCCATCGGCGGGTTCGGCGCCGACGCGCTTGTGCGCACCGCCGTCCACGACCTGTATCCGGCGTACCCCGATCTTCTGATCTTCCACGTTTATGGCGGCGAAATGACCGGCGAGCTCGAACGCATCCTCTCGAACGTCCGCCGCTACACGACCGCCGACATCCTGCTGTTCAACCACCATCAGAACCGCGACCAGGCGGGCGTCAACGAATCTTCCGCGAGCTACTGGCGTTATCTTGCGCAGAAGTACGACTGCGAGCTTGTCGATGTGTCGCGGGAGTGGCCGCGCTACCTTCGGGAGAACAACCTGGAGCCGGGACGCCTGCTGCGTGATAACGTTCACCCGAATCCCGACGGCAACGCCCTTCTTACCAGGCTTATCGGGCGGCATCTTACGTTCAATCCGCTCTTCCCCGGTGGCTGGGGCGACACCGTCCGTACGTACGAAGCGCGGCGCGCCCTGGACGAAGGCGCCGATGATGAAATCACCTTTACCGGCGCGGGGTGGCAGAACGAGAAAGGGTGCGCGGTCGGTGTCTCGCCCGAAAGCGCGCTCAGGCTGACCTTCGACGGCAATCGCGTCGTCGCCATCGCGGGCCGTTCCAAGGACGGAGAGAAAACCGGCACCGCGCGCGTTTTGATCGACGGGAAGCCGCCGTCGGCGGACCCGCGCTTGTACGCGATCACCCGCCCGAGCGCGGGCGTCGGGACGTGGTGGCCCGCGCTCCGCCGCGTCGGCCACGAGAAGCCGCTGATCGCCGAAGACTGGACGCTGCGCGTCACCGAGATGAGCGCGGATGCCGCGAACTTCCGTTTCGAAGTGAGCGGCTCTAAAACCGGCCCGGACGGCAGCGGCGGGAGCGACCGGCGTTTCGTTTCCCGGTCCGGCCGCGTGGTCATCGAACCCCGCGACTTCACGTTCGCCGCGACCAAACGCACCTTTAAGACGGACACGCCCGTCGGTTTCGAGGTCAAATGGAGCGTTGTATCTCTGTTTGCCGACGTCTATGAGCCGCCGCAGACGCCGGATCGGTCGAAGGTTTACCACACGACACTCGCCCAGGGTCTAGCCAACGGAAAACACGCTCTGGAGATCATCCCGAACGGCGACGGGCCGGTCCCCATCGAAGCCGTCCAGGTGTATCGGCCACCGGGGACTGCCCGGGGCCTTGACCCAATACCGTTCAAATAAGCCAGTGAGGCAGTTCCTCCGTATCCCCAATGAGCGATCAAACTCAGCAGGGACGGAGGAACCACCTCATGCCTTTCATCCTACGACACGTGCAGTCCGGGCGCAAGCTATGTCAGCAACTCTCGCTCGATGCCCTGGAGAAAGCCGTGCCACGAGCGGCGATTCAGCAGGCACTGCAAGAGACGCACGCACGCACCCGGCGAGAACGTAAACTCAACCTGGAGGTGATCGTCCTTTTGGTGATCGCCATGAGCCTGTACGCCAAGGATTCCGTCGGCTCTGTCTGGCACAAGCTCAGCCACAGACTGCGCCTGCTGCAGAGTGACCCGGAGGCACTGCCCCGCGACAGTGCCCTCGTCTACCGGCGCTATCAACTGGGCGTGCGTCCTATGGCAGCCTTGTCTCACCGTGTCTGCCGGCCCCTTGCCACAGAGCATACTCCCGGCGCGTTCCGCTTCGGCTTGCGCCTTGTCGCCCTCGACGGCCAAGAGATCGACGTGCCGGACACGCCTGAGAACGCTCGCTACTTCGGTAAACGGCGCGGCAACCGGGGGGACTCGGCTTGGCCCAAGGCGCGCCTGCTCTATCTGGGCGAATGCGGGACTCATGCCATCTTTGATGCGGGCTTGTGGCCCTGCACGATGGACGAGAAGGCCGTTGCTTGGCGCCTGTTGCGCTCGGTCAAAGACGGAATGCTGCTGCTCTTCGACCGCGGCCTGTGGAGCTTCGAGCGTGTCAAAGCCGTGCGGCAGCGCAATGCCCATGTGCTGTGCCGCTTGCCCGCCCCTGTCCAGCCGGGGCGCGAGCGCCCCCTTCAAGATGGCTCCTGGCTGGTCTGGATCGGCAGCAACCAAGGGCGGCGGCAGGGGAAGCGTCATAAGGACTCGGAGCGCCTGCTGGTACGCTTGATCCAATACACGATCTGTGAGCCGAATCTGCCGGGCCATGGGCAGCAGTACCACCATCACCACGCTGCTGGACCCCGATCGTTACCCGGCGCGAGAGTTGGGGCCATTGCCTATCACGAGCGCTGGGAGATCGAGATCACCCTCGACGAGATTGAGGTGCATCAGCACTTTCATGACGGCCCCATCAGAAGCAAGAAACCCGTGGGCGTGTTGCAGGAACTCTACGGGCTGCTGATCGCCCATTGGGCCGTTCGGTTTCTGATGCATCAGGCCGCCATCAAAGCGGATCTGGACCCGGAGCGGCTGTCCTTTACGCACGCGCTCCGGGTGATCGGCGAGGCGGTCCGGGACTTTCAGACGGCAGCGCCGGAGATGCTGCCGCTTGTGTATGCCCGCATGCTGGAGGATATCGCGTCGCGTCCTTTGCCTGCGCGTCGTGCCCGCTGCAATGCCCGGGTGGTGAAACGAAAGATGAGCAACTTTGACCTGAAGCGTCCAGAACACGCCCATCCACCCAAGCCCAAACTGACCTTCCAGGAGGCTATAGTCCTTATTTGAATGGTATTGGGCCTTGACCGCCAATGATCGAGGAGATCGCGGGCAGTCTGTCGAACTCATCCGAAAATGTCTTGTAAGGTGGCCCTATGCCGGTCTTTGATTGGGGTTTCCGTATCCTTCGCAGCGGATGCCCGTGCTGGCCCGGAATGTGGTCGCGACCTCGCAGCCGCTGGCGGCCCAGGCAGGCCTGCGGATGCTGCTCCAGGGCGGCAACGCCGTGGACGCCGCCCTTGCGGCGGCCATCGCGCTCACGGTCGTGGAGCCGACCAGCAACGGCATCGGCAGCGACGCGTTCGCGATCGTCTGGGACGGGCAAACACGGCACGGCCTGAACGCCTCCGGGCGCTCCCCCGCGGCCTGGAACCCCGAGATGTTCGCCGGCCTGGATTCCATGCCCGCCACCGGCTGGAACGCGGTAACGGTCCCCGGCGCCCCTTCGGCATGGGTGGCCCTGTCCAGGCGGTTCGGAAGGCTGCCGTTCGGCGACCTGTTCGAGCCGGCCATCGGGTACGCCGCCGGCGGCTTCCTCGTTTCGCCGATCACCGCGGCGCAGTGGCAAAAGGCCGCGGAAACGTATAAGCAGTTCCCCTCGTTCGTCGCCACCTTCCTGTCGAACGGTCGCGCGCCCCGGCCGGGCGAGAAGGTGGTCCTCCCCGACCATGCGCGGTCGCTGCGGCGCATCGCCGAGACGCTGGGAGAGGCGTTTTATCGGGGAGACCTGGCCGAAAAGATCGCCGCGCACGCGCGGGACCAGGGGGCCTGATGAGCCGGGACGACCTCGCCGGCCATCAGGCGGACTGGAGGACACGCTTTCCCTCGACTACAAGGGGCTGACCCTGCACGAGATCCCGCCCAACGGCCAGGGGCTGGCGGCCCTGCTCATGCTCGGCATCCTCAAGCACTGTTCGATCCGGGACCACCCGGTCGACTCCCGCCGACAGCGTGCACCTGCAGATCGAGGCCATGAAGCTCGCCTTCGCCGACGCGCACCGCTACGTCTCCGACCCGGCCAGCGCGGACATAGACTACCAGGATCTGCTGAGCGAGGCGTATCTGGCCGAACGTACCAAGCGCATCGACCTGCGGAAGGCCCAGGACCCCGCGTTCGGCATCCCCCGCACGGCGGCACCGTTTACCTGACGACCGCGGACGCCGAGGGCACGATGGTCTCCTTCATCCAGTCCAACTACATGGGGTTCGGGTCGGGCGTCGTGGTGCCCGGAACGGGCATCAGCCTGCAAAACCGGGGCTACGGCTTCACGCTGCAGGAAGGGCATCCCAATCGGGTCGGCGGCGGAAATCGCCCTACCACACCATCATCCCCGCCTTCGTGATGCAGGACGAGCAGCCGCTGATGAGCTTTCGGGGTCATGGGCGGCCCCATGCAGCCCCAGGGCCACGCCCAGATGATGGTCCGGCTCGTGGACTACGGGCAGAACCCCCAGGTCGCCTCGGACGCCCCCCGTGGCAGGTGCTCCACGGCCTCGCGGTCGGTGTCGAAGCCGGCTTCGCGCCCGACGTCTTGAACGACCTCGCCGGGCGCGGCCACCAGATCAAACAGCCGCGCGCCCTTCGGCGGCGCCCAGGCGATCTACAAACTGGAAGACGGCTAACCTGGCGGCGTCCGACCACCGCAAGGACGGACAAGCCGTCGGCTTTAGCGTTGACGTGAGGATTCTGCCCTCACCCTCTCCCAGAATTGGGTGAGGGCGCGGTGGGGCCGAACGCGGATTGGCTAGGGCGCGAACAGCTTGAGCAGCAGGTCCACGGCGACGATGGCGGCGGTGCCGGCGACCAGGCAGGCGAAGAGGCCGCGCAGGCGGCGACCGTCCAGACGCGCGGTGAGGGTGGCGCCGATCTGCGCGCCCAGGGTCGAGCCGACCAGGAGCATCGTCGCACGCCGAGGTCGACGTGCTCCATCCGGGCGTGCGCGACGGTGCCCACGATCGAGGTGACCAGCAGCACGCCGATCCCGGTGCCGGCGGCGGTGCGGACATGCATGCCGACGCCGTACAAAAGCACGGGCACCAGGATGACGCCGCCGCCGATGCCCAGCAGGCCGGAAAGGAAGCCCACGCCCAGCCCCAGGTAGGCGAGCGCCGGGATGGAAACCCGGTGACCGGTGCTCGGAAGGCAGGTGTAGGGGGGCAGGCGAAGGCGCGCGAGCGGGCCGGGCGGGACGGGAAGATGGGCGGGGCGCGACGGGCGGCGGGGCGTCCTGCGCCATCCAAACGGCGACGCCTCCCAGCAGGACGATGTAACCCAGCGAGAGCCAGAACTTGGCCGCCGCGATGGCGTGTCCGGCGACGCTGATGGTGCCTATGGCGCCGAGCGCCCCCACGGTGCGCGCCCCCAAACTGACCCCGAGAAGGCTGCCCGCCAGCATGATCCAGCTTATCTTCACCTCGCCGTGGCCGAGCCGGGAGTAGCGTATCTGGGCCGCGGTGGCGGCCCCGATCATCTGGCACAGGCCGGTGCCCACGGCCAGGTTGATCGGCACCCGGAACAGGATCACGAGCAGCGGCGTCAGCAGGAACCCGCCCCCGACCCCGAACATGCCGGCGATCACCCCCACGCCCAGGCCCAGCGCCGCCAGACCCCCCACCAGAACAGGTCGTGCCACATAAAGCCGTGTGTAATCTCCGCCCGGGCCGGCGCCACACCGGCGGGCGGAGTCCACGTGCTACACCTTCCGCCCTTCCAGGAGCCTGCGCCTTCGTCCATGGATTCAGCAGAGAGTCGTGGTTTTCCTCCATCCAGGCCGCGAGCCACTGCCGCAGCCGCCGCCGGCTCGGCCCCGTACGCCGGGTCCGCCGCCCAGTTGCGCAGTAGCCGCCCGGGTCGGACGCAAGATCGTACAGTACTCGTCCTCGGCGGTCGCGTTCCAGACGTACTCCAGCGGCGGTCCCGGACCATGCGCTGGCTGTAGAGCCCGAACTGGTTGCCGTGGTACATGGAGAAGGCGGCCTGCCGGCCGTTGGTCTGCCCCCCGGCAAGCAGGGGCAGGAGGCTGCCGCCGCGGAACGTCCGGGGGATCGGCGCGCCGGCGACGTCGCAGAACGTCGCCGCCAGATCCAGGCTGTTCGTGACAAAGGCGTGGCACCGGCCGCCGGGCGCGACCCGCTCCGGCCAGCGCATGATGAGGGGGACGCGCACGACGTCGTCGTACATGACCATGTGTTTGTCGATCATCCCGTGCCCGCCGCACATGTCCCCGTGATCCGTCGTGTAGATCACGAGCGTGCGCCCGGACAGCCCGAGCCGGTCCAGCGCCTCGAGCAGGCGGCCGATCTGCGCGTCCAGCAGGGTGATCTCGCCCAGGTAGCGGCTCACCAGGGGCGCCCAGTCCTGCCACGTCCAGTCCTCGACGTCCCAGGTGCGCCGCTGCTGCGCCTGCGCGTACGGCTTGCCGGCGAGGGGATCGGGGAAGCTGGGCCAGGGGGCGATCTCCGACGGCGGGTACAGGGACGCGTACGGCTCCGGCACGACGTTCGGCAGATGCGGCTCGCTGGGGTCCCAGCGCAAGTAGAAGGGGGTGTCCCGCGCCGCGAACCCCTCCAGCAGACGCACGGCCTGGTCCGCGCCCCAGGCCAGCCGGGACTGTTCCGGCCGGATGTGCGGGTCGACCTCGCCGAACCAGCGGTTGGTCCGCGGGACCGGCGCAAGCCCCCGGTCCGCGCGCCAGCGGCGGTATTCTTCCTCGCCGACATACTCGTGGAACCCGTACGCGCGGGGATCTTTCTCGGGATGCACGTGCCACTTGCCGACGTAGCCCAGGCGGTACCCCGCGTCGCAAAGCGCCTGGCTCCATGTGGGCAGCCCTTCCGGCGCGGGGCGGGGCGCCTCGGTGTCCCAGTTGGCGATCGCTAGGTGCCCCGTCGGCCATTGCCCGTGCAGCAGGCTGTTGCGCGCGGGGACGCACAACGGGACGGGGGTGAAGGCGTGGGTGAAGTTCATGCCCTCCCCGCCAGGCGGTCCAGGTGCGGCGTCCGAGCAGCGGATGCCCGTTGACACCCAGGCAGTCGAAGCGGTGCTGATCGGAATGGACGAGGAGGATGTTGGGCGAAGCCATGTCTTTTCTCTGCCTGACCTTTTGGGGTTTGAAACAGAGTACGCCAAATCCTACCAACGCAAGCCGCGGCAACCATGCCGCACCCGGATCGCGATCCGGACCCTCCCCCATGCGGCGGCGTGTCGATTTTCCAGCCTGACATGCGCTTGCGCCTGGCCTCCCCCGACGAGCTGGCGGAAATCCCGCCCGGACTCCTCGAAGAGTTCGCCATCACGCGGGTACTCCTGGAGCACGAGGGCACGTTCACTGACTAGACGCGCGCCGGAGCGCGGCGGCCCCCACTAGAAATCGATCAGCACGAACCCGCCGCCGATCCCGAAGGCCCCAAGGCCCCGGTCCTTCTCGAACACGCCGTCACCGGAGTTCGATTCCCGCGACACCCCGTTGCCCGGCCTCGTGCTCCCTTCGACCGTCTCGACAATCATGTTGGCGGGATTGAACCCCAGCACGATGCCGCAATGGTCCTTGCCGGGATGATCGTCCCAATCAAAGATAGCCATGTCGCCGCGCCGCGGCGACCTGATGCCCGCCTTGACCTGGCCCACGGGCAGCCACAGCCGGCGCCGCTGGCCCACGCCTTGTACGCGGCACAGGCCGCGCTCCTGGGGAAGTGCGCCGGCAGCGTCACGTCCGGCCCCTCGGCGTCCAGGCGCTGGTCGGCCAAAGGTAGCGGCTGCACGCGAAGGCCGCGCACCAGGGAATCTCCGAATCGGCCGGCCAGCCGACCAGGGTTTTGTAGAAGTCGATGGCCGGGCCGCGGTTGTTGGTGATCGCGCACGGTCCCGGTGTTCTTCTGGCCGTCGCTGGCCGCCCGCAGAGCGATGGCGCGCGGCTCTATCCGCCGCGAGCGTGATGGGGGCGACGCGCTCGGCGCCCTTCAGCGCGTGGAGAACCGTCTTCGTCTCAGACATCGCTGGACCCTCCTGCGCCACCGGGCGCCCCTGTCACGGCAGGCTCGGCGAGTTTCTCGCCCGCGGCATCGCGCTCCAGGGCGAAGTAGGGCCGGGTCCGCTCCATCAAGGCGTTGATCGGGCCGAGGCTGACGCCCCACTTTGCAGCTTGCTGGCGTTCTCCCAGATGCTGGTTATCTCGATGCCGCACAGGGCGAGCAGGCAGCCCTGCACGAGCAGCCACGAGTGGGCAACGATGGACGCCGCGGCGAAGATCGCCAGCACCCCGGCATACTGGAAGAGCTTGGCGGCCATCTGCGTGCGCATCTTGCGCGACGCCAGGCTCCTTGCAGTAGGTCGCCACGCCGACGCCGGTCAGCATTAGGATAGCCGTCCCCGCTTGGGGAACTGATAGCTCATGTCGTGTGACCTCGGTTTTGCTTTACCGTCACGCTCGCGTGACAGGCCGCCCCACGCATGGGGGAGGGGTCCCCGTGAGGGCGCGAGGCGGCCCACGTATGGTTGTGCCATACGCACCGCTGTCATCGCCGGCTGAATTTTCCTCAAATGGCCGGAATTGCTCAGCATTCTCATAGAGAGGCATCCACCACGTAAGGTGGGGTTATCCCATAGAAGAAGGGGCGTACTGGCCTCAATTCACAGAGTTCGCCCCATTAGAGAACTCCGGTTGTACCGGCGATATGGGGATTTTCAAGCGGCGATGACAGACATTGCACATAGAGGAGCCGATTCACCCCCACCCGTGGCCACCAGGTCCCGCAGCCGCTCCCAGCGCGGGGCGCAGCAAAGTGGTGCCGCTATAGCCGTCGTCGAGGAAGATGTTTTCTTCCGCCAAGAGGCAACCATCCTGAGTTACCCGCTCCCGTAAAGCGGCGACCTGGCTCTGGATGGTCTGTTGCTGCGCCTGCTGTTCGGAAGAGACCCGCGCATAAATAGCGACTCGCATCTCGGTCATTTCTGTGCGCTTCATGTGATAGCCCTCCTTGGCGCGGGGCTCGTTGGGCTGATGCCTCCGCACTTTGTTTCGCCCTTGCTGCGTTGTACTGGGTGCTCGGGGTGTCTGGTTAGTAGCGGACGCGCGATGTGTGGGCAGACTGCGCGCACGCACCGCAAGCACCGGAACGAGCCTGCTCATAGGCTTCTTGCAGGCGAGGCGGCAGAGCCAACCGGGCTCAAACATTGTCTTGATCTCCTGCCTGAGAGCCTGGGTTGGATTGTGGCGGCATCGGCAGACCTTCCTTCTTCCGCGGGCCGCGGGGGCGGGGCAGGCTTGCGGGCAGGGAAGGGGAGAACCCGAGAAAGCGCTGACCCGGTCCGGGACGTAGCTGTGTCCGCGAATGGTGATGCAGAACTGTAGCACATTGTTTGCCACTTTGGAGAGGTCTTTAAGGCCGCCATCATTGCTAACGCCGCGAGCATCCTGGTCGCACACAACCATCCTTCGGGCGACGCGGAACCGTCTCCCGAAGACGACGGTCACCCGCCGACTTTCTGAGGTGGGGAGAACCACTGGGCATAACGCTCGTGGACCATGTGGTCATCGGCGATGCCGGCGCTGGGTCTCGCTCAAGCACAGAAAGGCTATCTCTAGCCCAGCCCCTTGACCTTGACACCACTCCTGCTACCCTTTTTGCGAGCACACTCATCGCTGCGAGATAGCCATGCCCGAGCCCGCGCCCGAAAAGAGCAAAAACCCTCCTCACCCGAAGAAGCAGCGCCACAGTACCTTGACGAGCCCGGCCGTCCCACAAAGGAGCGAGGAGGAGGACGACGAGTGGGACTTCGTCTTCACCTACACGCGCGCCCAGGCGCTCCAAGACGGCGTGCTCCTCGACGTGAGCGAGCGGGCGCGGCAAGCCGGGTTCCGGCTGCCGGTCGCCGTCACCGCGGCGCTCTGGCAGGACGTGGCGGCGATACCGCCAAGCTACCAGGGCATCCAGGACGTGCAAGGCAGGCTCTGGGACCTGCTGTGGATGGCGCGCCTGGGCCATCAAGGGAGCAACGAAGAGCGTTTCGGTTCTCCTGTACCGGCTCATCCTGCACGTGGGCGACACCACCGACTACAGCGTCAAGCTCGTGGTGGGGCCCGGCGACGAAGGCGAGCCCGTCCTCACCCCTGATGAAACCCGGCGAAGACTGAGGGCACCTGTCCCCCACCGCGACAGCACGGCAGAACTAAAAGAGCCACCCCCCGGAGGCAGACAATTCCGGCGCTTGAGCGCCTACCGTAAGCGGCGTATTCTCCTCTCCCGCTGTCGGGTGGGTTGATGGAGTTCTTCGCTCGGTTGTTCGCGCGTTTGTACTGATGGTGCGTGACTGAAGGGAGAACCTCCTTGGCGGCTGCTAGCTTTTCAGCTTGTCGGTGACCAGCACGCGCGGGACGTAGTCCGGCTGCTTGAGCAGCTTGCGGAAGAACATGGCCGCCTTCTTGTCTCTTTTGCTCAGCAACAGAATGTCGAGCACTTCGCCATCCTGGTCCACGGCCCGGAACAGGTACCGGGTCTTGCCGCCGATCCTGAGGAAGACCTCGTCGCGGGCGCTATCGCGCCGATGTGCCGCCGGTCTGCCGGCCGGTGCCGCTGCTTTCGGATCGCGTTGGCGAAGGCTTGGCCGAACTTGTGGCACCCGTAGCGCACCGCTTCGTAGCTGACCTGGATACCCCGCGCTGGGCCAGCATCTCCTCCACGTCCCGATAGCTGAGGGTGAAGCGGAAGTAGAGCCAGACCGCGTGGCGGATGATAGCAGGTGAGGAATCCGCCGTCCCAAAATCAGCCCTTTGTGGTTGACGAAGCAGGAACTAAGGTGCGCTCCAGCTTCGTAAAAGAACGGGACATGACTCCAACGTACTAATATAACCTGAAAACATTGAGAACTTGGGTTAAAATCTATAAGAACTCGGAAATAAGTGGGTGGAGGTTAGAGGTTGACGTGAGACCAAGCCAATAAAGATTTCTAAGTCCGCCTGCTTGGTAGCGACGAACCACCGTGTTGCTGCCAAGCGTTCGGCAAAACCTTTGGAGGTGATGCTCATGGCGAAAGCAGTCGGTATCGATTTAGGTACCACAAACTCTGTTGTTGCCGCGATGGAGGGCGGTAAGCCCACTGTTATTGCCAATGCGGAGGGCAGCCGCACGACACCCTCCGTGGTCTCTTTCAGCAAGGATGGCCAGCGCCTTGTTGGGCAGCTTGCCAAACGGCAGGCCATCCTCAACCCGGAAGCGACCATCTATTCCGCCAAGCGCTTTATCGGGCGCAAGTGGGGCGAAGCAGACGCGGAAAGCAGGATCGTGCCCTACAAAGTGGTGCCCGGCCCTAACGACTCCGTTCGCTTCGACATTCGAGGCAAGCAATACGCGCCGGAAGAGATATCGGCGCAGGTCCTGCGCAAGTTGACGGACGACGCCGGCAAATACCTGGGCGAGAAGGTAACGGACGTCGTTATCACTGTCCCCGCCTATTTCAATGATGCCCAGCGCCAGGCGACCAAGGACGCGGGGCAGATCGCCGGGCTGAACGTCCTGCGCATCATCAACGAGCCGACGGCGGCCGCCCTCGCCTACGGCCTGGACAAAAAGAAGAACGAAACGATCCTGGTCTTCGACCTGGGCGGCGGTACCTTCGACGTCTCCATCCTGGATGTCGGCGAGGGCGTCTTCGAGGTCAAGGCGACCAGCGGCGACACGCATCTGGGCGGTGACGACTTCGACCGGCGCATCGTGGACTGGCTTGCCGAGCAGTTCCAGCGCGAGGAAGGAATCGACCTGCGCAAGGACAAGCAGGCGCTCCAGCGGCTCTCCGAGGCGGCGGAGCGGGCCAAGATCGAGCTGTCTTCGGCAACGGAGACGGAGATCAACCTGCCTTTCATCACCGCCAATGCGGAAGGTCCCAAGCACCTGATCCAGAAGCTGACCCGCGCCAGGTTCCATGAGCTGACGCACGAGCTCGTCGAACGCTGCCGCGTACCGGTCGAGCGCGCTCTGGCCGACGCCAAGCTGACCACGCAGGACATCGACGAGGTGATCCTGGTCGGCGGCTCCACGCGCATCCCGGCGGTGCAGGACCTGGTGCGCCGCCTGACGGGCGGCAAGGAGCCCAACCAGAGCGTGAACCCGGACGAAGTGGTCGCGATCGGCGCCGCTATCCAGGCCGGCGTGCTGGCGGGCGAGGTCGAGGACGTGGTCCTGCTGGACGTGACGCCGCTGTCGCTGGGGGTGGAAACGATGGGCGGCGTGATGACCCGGCTCATCGAGCGCAACACGACCATCCCCGCGCGCCGCTCCGAGGTCTTTTCCACGGCCGAGGACGATCAGAGCGCCGTCGACGTCGTGGTGCTCCAGGGAGAGCGTGAGATGGCGCGCGACAACCGGCAGCTCGGCCGCTTCCGCCTGGAGGGCATCCGCCCCGCGCCGCGCGGCGTGCCGCAGGTGGAGGTGACCTTTGACATCGACGCCAACGGCATCCTCCATGTCACGGCGCGCGACAAGGACACCGGCAAGGAGCAAACCATCACCATCAGCGGCTCCACGAGCCTGGACCAGTCCGAGATCGAGCGGATGGTCCGGGAGGCCGAGCAGAACGCCGCCCAGGACAAGCGCCGCCGCGAGGAGGTGGAGGTCCGCAACCAGGCCGACTCGGTCGCCTACCAGGTGGAGCGGCAACTCCGTGAGCTCGGGGAGCGCGCGCCGGTGCATGTCAAAGCACGCTGCGAGCAACTGGTCTCCGATGTCCGGCAGGCGCTGAACGACAACGCGGGTGTCGAGCGTCTGCGCAGCCTGATGAGCGACCTGCAGCAGGCATCCTACAGCCTGAGCGAAGCGGCGTATCAGCAGGCCGGGGCAAACACGAACGGACACGGTGACGCGGCGGGTGCGGCGGAGGACGAGGTGATCGACGCCGAGTTCACCCACAAGTGAGGAAGGAGGCGGACGCAGATGCCCCGAGGTGAGCCGGCTGTGGCGCCGTCCGCCCTCCCCGAAGCCGCGATCCGGAAGGGCGAGACGCACGGAGGGATGTAGATGGCGGTCACGTTTCAAGATTACTACCAGTTGCTGGAGGTGCCGCGCGACGCGACGCCGGATCAGATCCAGGCGGCCTACCGCAAGCTTGCGCGCAAGTACCACCCGGACGTGAACAAGGAGCCGGGCGCGGAGGAGCGCTTCAAGCAGGTCAGCGAGGCATACGACGTGCTGCGCGACCCGGAGAAGCGCCGCCAGTATGACGCGCTCGGGCCGAACTGGCGCGCCGGGCAGGACTTCACGCCGCCTCCGGGCTGGGGCGACAACGCGCGCGTGGAGTACCGCACCGTCCGCCCCGAGGACTTCGGCTTTGGCGGCTTGGGCGGGGACGACTTCAGCGACTTCTTCGGGTCGCTCTTCGGCGGCGACCTCGGAGGCGGCCCCCGCGTCCGGCGCGGGACGGCACGCCCGCGGGGCCAGGACATCGAGGGTGAGATCAGCGTCTCGCTCGAAGACGCGTACCGGGGCATGACCCAGAAGGTCACCCTCGGCCGGCCCGTGATCGGCTCCGATGGGCAGGTGCGGGAAGAGGCACAGACGCTGGACATCCGCATACCCCCGGGCACCACCGATGGCGCGGTGGTGCGGGTCGCCGGTCAGGGCGGTTCCGGCAGCGGTGGCGGCGAGGCGGGCGACCTCTACATCCGCGTGCGCGTTGCGCCGCACCCGGTGTTCCGCGTCGAGGGACCGGACCTGTTCGTCGACGTTCCGGTAACCCCGTGGGAAGCGGCGCTGGGCGCGGAGATCCCCGTGCCCACGCTGGATGGCCCCGTGCGGATGAGATTGCCTGCGGGCACCGGGCCGGGCAAGCGGCTGCGCCTGCGCGGCCAGGGGTTGCCGGATCGCAGCGGAGGGCGCGGTGATCTGTATGCGGCCATCCGCATCGAGGTGCCGCGAACTCTCTCGAAGCGCGAGCGAGAACTCTTCGAGGCGCTGCGGAAGGCTTCCACCTTCGATCCGCGCGCGACGAAAGAAGCAAAGCGGGAGGGGACGCGATGACGGGTTTTGTTCTGGCACGGTGCGAAGCGATCGGCGACGATCTGCTGGACGTGCCTGGGCTGGCACGCAGGGTGGGCCTGCACCCGGATCTGATCCGTCGCCTCTTTGCGCTGGGCCTGTTCGACGCCGCGGCCGAGGTGGGCGGTGAGCCCCGGTTCGCGCCGGCGGCCGTTCTGCGGCTGCGGCGGATGGTGCGCCTGCGGCAGGGCCTGGGCCTTCCCTGGCATGCGCTGGGGCTGGTCAGCGATCTGCTCGATCGTATCGAGGCACTGGAAGCGAGCCTGGCGCGCCAGCAAGTGCGGTGAACGGTTTCGTTGTCGAGATCGCCGGCCAGGACTCATCTCCGGCGAGCGATCCGCCGGCCTGGACGGTGGGGCGCGAGATAAGGCATCATTTGTAACTGGTCAAAGGAGGATATAACCTATGGACTTGAACCGTTTGACGGAAAAATCGCAGGAGGCGCTGCAGCAGGCGCAGACCAAGGCGGTCCGCTATGGGCACGCCGAGATCGACGGCGAACATCTGCTGGCGGCGTTCCTGGAGCAGCCGGAGGGCCTGCTGCCGCGGCTGCTGAACCGGATGGAGGTGCCGGTAGACACCCTCAAGAAGAATATCGAGCAGGAACTGGAGCGGCGGCCGCGCATCGGCGGCGCAGGCGCAGGCGCGCCGGGGATGTCCCGCCGCTTGTCCCAGATCCTGGTGCGCGCCGGGGACGAGGCCGAGCGGCTCAAGGACGAGTATATCAGCGTCGAGCATCTCGCGCTCGCTCTGATCGAGGAGGGCGCCGGGAGCGTGGCGGGCCGAGTGTTCCGCGACCTGGGAATCACCCGGGACCGGTTTCTGGCCACCCTGATGGAGGTGCGCGGCAACCAGCGCGTCACCAGCCAGACGCCGGAGGCGACCTACGAGGCGCTGGAGCGCTTCGGACGCAACCTCGTCGAGGCCGCCCAGAAGGGCACCCTCGATCCGGTCATCGGCCGCGACGCCGAGATCCGGCGCGTCGTGCGCATCCTGCTTAGAAAGACCAAGAACAACCCGGTCCTGATCGGCGAGCCGGGGGTCGGCAAGACCGCCATCGTCGAGGGGCTGGCGCAGCGCATCGTGCGCGGCGACGTGCCCGAAGGACTCAAGGACAAAACGATCTTCGCGCTCGACATGGGCGCGCTGATCGCCGGCGCCAAGTACCGCGGCGAGTTCGAGGAGCGCCTCAAGGCGGTCCTGAACGAAGTCAAGCAGAGCGAGGGGCGCATCCTGCTCTTCATCGACGAGCTGCACACCATCGTCGGCGCCGGCAAGGCCGAGGGCGCCATGGACGCCGGCAATATGCTCAAACCGATGCTGGCGCGCGGCGAGCTGCACTGCATCGGGGCGACCACGCTGGACGAGTACCGCAAGCACATCGAGAAGGACGCCGCCCTGGAGCGCCGGTTCCAGCCGGTCATGGTCGAGCCGCCGACGGTGGAGGACACCGTCTCGATCCTGCGCGGTCTCAAGGAGCGCTACGAGGTGCACCACAAGGTGCGCATCCAGGACAATGCCCTCGTCGCGGCGGCGGTGCTGTCGAACCGCTACGTCACCGACCGGTTCCTGCCGGACAAGGCGATCGACCTGGTGGACGAGGCCTGCGCCATGGTGCGCTCCGAGATCGAGTCGATGCCCACCGAGCTCGACGAGATCACGCGGCGCGTGATGCGCCTGGAGATCGAGGAGCTGGCCCTGCAGAAGGAGAAGGACAAGGCCAGCCAGGACCGCCTGGAGGCCCTGCGCAAGGAGCTTGCCGATCTGCGGGCGCGCGGTGATGCCATGCGCGCGCAGTGGGAGGCGGAGAAGAACGCCATCAAGAAAGTGCAGGCGCTGCGCGAGGAGATCGAGCAGGTGCGGCTTGGCATCGACCAGGCGGAGCGTGTGGCCGATCTGGCCCGCGCGGCCGAGCTGCGCTACGGCCGCCTGCCGGAGCTGGAGCGCCGGCTCAAGGCCGAGGAGGAGCACCTCGTGAGCAAGCAGGGCACCGGCCGTCTGCTGCGCGAGGAGGTCACGGAGGACGAGATCTCCGAGATCGTCAGCCGCTGGACCGGCATCCCGGTGACGCGCCTGGTCGAGGGGGAGCGCGAGAAGCTGCTGCACCTGGACGAGGTCCTGCACGAGCGGGTCGTCGGACAGGACGAGGCGGTGCAGTTGGTGGCCGATGCCGTCATCCGCGCCCGCGCGGGCATCAAGGACCCGCGCCGGCCGATCGGCTCCTTTATCTTCCTGGGGCCTACCGGCGTCGGCAAGACCGAGACGGCGCGGGCGCTGGCCGAGGCGCTCTTCGACTCCGAGGAGAACATGGTGCGCATCGACATGAGCGAGTACATGGAGAAGCACACCGTCTCGCGCCTCATCGGCGCGCCTCCGGGCTATATCGGCTACGAGGAGGGCGGGCAGCTTACGGAGGCCGTGCGGCGCCACCCGTACTGCGTGATCCTCTTCGACGAGTTCGAGAAGGCGCACCCGGACGTCAGCAACGTCCTGCTGCAGATCCTGGACGACGGGCGCGTGACCGATGCGCAGGGCCGGACCGTGGACTTCAAGAACACGGTGATCATCATGACGAGCAATATCGGCTCGCACCATCTGCTTGGCGGTGTGACCGAGCGCGGCGAGCTCACGCAGAGCGCGCGCACGCGCGTGATGGATGAGCTGAGGGCGCTGACGCGGCCCGAGTTCCTGAACCGCGTCGACGAGATCGTCATGTTCGCGCCGCTGACGCTGCCCGAGATCGAGCGGATCGTGGACCTGCAGGTGGCGCTGCTGCGGGGCCGGCTGCGCGAGCGCGACATCGAGCTGGACCTGACGGAGGCGGCCCGGGAGCACCTGGCGAAGACGGGCTACGACCCCGTCTACGGCGCCCGCCCGCTGAAGCGGCTGATACAGCGCACGCTGGAGACCAGGATCGGCCGCGCGCTGCTTTCGGGCAGCATCCCGGACGGCTCGGTCATCCGCGTGGATGTCGAGAACGGCGAGCTGGTCGTGCGACCCATCGAACCGGCGACTGCCGCCGTACCGGCTGGATAAGCCATCACAGGCGCCTCGCTTCGGCGGGGCGCCCTTGAAAGAAAGATCGTCGAACGGTTCTTTGCAGAAAGGAGGAAGATACGGATGACCATGCGAGCATGGGACCCATTCCGCGAGATGGAAACGCTCCGGCGCGAGATAGACCGCGCCTTGACGAACGCGCTGCCCGGCATGTCGCCCGGGAGTGGAACGGCCACTTTCCTTCCGGGGCGAGCGGCCCGCGCCTACCCGCTCGTCAATGTGAGCGAGGACCGAGACAACGTCTATGTGGAGGCGCTGGCCCCGGGCATCGATCCGCAGGCGCTCAACCTGACCGTTGTCCGCAACACGCTTACGATCTCGGGTGAGAAGACGGGACCCCGGGATGTGCCGGCGGAGGCGTACCACCGCAGCGAGCGCGCCGCGGGCAAGTTCTTCCGTACCATCGAGCTGCCGGTGGAGGTCGACAGCAATCGGGTGCAGGCACGGTACGCCAACGGCCTGCTGACGATCACGCTGCCCAAATCCGAGGCGGCCAAGCCCAAGCAGATCCAGATCGAGGTGAGCTAAGAAAGGAGGGATGCCAGCGATGGCAGAGCGAACCGTACAGGCCCCGCAGCAGGGAACGGGAGATACGCAGAGCGCACAGGAAGGGACGCGCGCGCAGGAGCAGTACTTCGCGCCGCCGGTGGATATCTATGAATCGCCGCAGGGGCTGACGATACTGGCCGACCTGCCGGGCGTCAGCGGGGATGCCCTCGTGATCGAGGTGAAGGAGGACATCCTCACGCTGCAGGCGCGAGCACAGCACCAGCTGCCGGGTGACCCGATCTACCGCGAGTTCGGACTGGTCAACTTCTTCCGGCAGTTCCAGCTCTCGGATCGGGTGGACACCAGTAACATCAAGGCGGAGCTGAAGGACGGCGTTCTGACGCTCCATCTGCCCAGAGCGGAAGAAGCCAAGCCAAGGCGAATCGAGGTGCAAGTCGCCTGAGCAATCTGAACCGCCAGGATGCCCGTTAGCATCCTGGCGGTAAGGCAGAATTTCCTACAGGAGGTGAGATCAATGACCCTGGTACCAGAGAAATGGCAGGAGTCGCTGGGACGCCTCCGGGACGAGATTGGGGAGGCGTTTGATCGATGGCTAAGCCGCTGGCGCCACCACGAGCGGGCGGGGACGAGAGACGCCCCTGCGCCTGTCGGCGTGCGCGGCGGTCTCTTCCCGTTGGAGGCGTCCTCGGTCTTTTCGGTTGGTCCCGCAGTGGATCTGGAGGAGACCGACCATGACGTGATCGTCCGCGCCGACATTCCCGGCATGGATCACCGCGACCTGCAGGTGGAGGTGTCGGGCCGCAACCTCTGGCTTCGGGGCCAGAAGCGGCAGGAGCATGAGGAGAAGCGGCGCGACTATCACCGGCTCGAGCGGCGCTACGGCGCCTTTGCGCGGGCGGTGCCTCTGCCCTGCGAGGTGGAGGCGGACCGGGCGCGCTCCACGTATAGGAACGGCGTGCTGACCGTGACGCTGCCCAAATCCGAGCGCGCCCGGGCGCACCGGGTTCATGTCAAGGTTGAGTGACGAGGAGGGATTCGCTTATGGCCACACGAGAGATCCTGCGCGACGAATGGGTCGCGTTCTTCGACGATTTCGGTCGTGAACACGCGGAGGTGAGCAGGTAAGGATCTAAATCGCTTCTCAAAGAAGATGCAAAGGCGGCGACCACCCCGGCGCGAGCGGGTCGCCGCCTGATGTTGCTGATACAAAGGGAAAGGAGATACAAGGAGATACGTAGAATGGCGCTGGCATTCGACAGACTCGCCGCATGCGGCGGCGCGCCGGCAGCCCGGGCGTGTGCCCGGACAACGGACACGACGTTTGCCGCACCAAACTCGCCCATGGTATCAGCACACTGCGAAGGTCCATGGGGAGGCACCGGTGCAGGAGCAGAGCGTCCGCCCAGCCGCCTGTTCAACAGGGCTGCTGCGCCCTTCAGGTCTCTTCGTCATAGAACAACTCCGCCTTGATCGCCCCCTCGTCTTCCAGGTTGCCGCCCAGCGCCCCGGCCAGCACGCCCAGAGAGGCCATGAAGGCCGCATGCCGCGCCAGCCCCGCCGCTCCGGGCGACCCGCCGACCCAGGCAGAAACCACGGCACGCGGCACCAGCGACGTGGCCAGGAGCGAGACCCCGAAGAGCACACACCACAGCGCGCCCATGCCCAAGAGCAGCGTGAAGAACAGCACCAGGTGCGTGCGCGTGAGCTGCTCGCGCCGGCCGGCGCCCCGGGCGAGGCTGCCCAGGTTCTGCCCCAAGAACACGAACAGCGTCGCCGCCAGCACCGACAGGGCCGCGCCGCCCCCCAGATGCCGCGCCGGGGCGTTCACGCCCACGACCCACGCGTCGGAGCCCAGCAGCAGAAACACCAGCGAGACGGCTGTCGCCGCCGTCAGGCGTGCCATCCGCAGCGGCATCTGCCACGGGGCGCAGGCCCAGATGTCGGCAAGGATCCCGCGCGGGTCCTCCCGGAACGTGCGCCAGGCAAAGGACAGCCAGCTCCCGAGCCGTGAGCGCGGCTGCTCCTCGAGGCGCGCGTCGGCCGCCTCCGCCAGCCGCGAAGAGATCGCTGCGCGCTCTTGGGGCGAGAACGGCGCCGGGCCCGGCAGCTGTGCGCCTTCCGGGGGAGCCATGGGCCCCGTGGGGGCATGTTCCAGCCCCCACAGGTGCCCCAGAAGGTGCAGGGCGAGCGCCGCAACCCGCGCGCTCAGGCCCGCGGAAGGTGGCCCCAGCCGGGCGCTCGACAGCACCGCCACTTCCAGCGCGGAGGAGGGCACGCCCAGGGTGAAGATGCGCTCGCGCGGCTCCCGCTCGTTGGGCACGAGCACCAGCGCGAAGTCCCAGCCCCGGTACAGCTTCTCCTGCAGGCCCCGCTCCAAGAGGGGCAGCGGCTCCAGGGCGCCGAAGGGCGTTGCGCCGTTCCTCGACGAAGGGCATCTCCCACCGGAACTGGCCGAACTGGTCCCGCAGGAGGGCCAGGAGCTCTCGGGCCTGTTCGTAGGCCTGCAGCACGCGCTCGTCGCGCTCATCGGAGGCGAGCACCCAGCCCACGCAGAGCGCAGGGCGGACCTGAGCACGTCAGTGGGCACTGGTTTCGGACACATCGTTGCGCGAGCAGGCGACCCAGCGATCCCGCGCCAGCAGCGCCCCAGCACCAGCAGCAGCAGCGCGCTTCCGGCCGCGCGGACCCTCGAACTCGTGGGTGGCTTTGAGGATGAGGCTCCTGCAGGATGCTGACGATGGTCACCTCGACCATCAGCGCCACCGAGACGCGGTGCTCGCGCAGGTAAAAGACAAGCGTGCGGTAGAGCTCGGTCAGGATGAGCACGAACACCACCTGCGAGAGCAGCACCGGAGTACTCCGTGTGCCGCAGGAACGCCATCTGGAAGAGCTGCCACAGCGCCCGCGCGGTGATGCCGATGAGCAGCGCCATCAGGACGACGATGACCACATCCTGGGCCGTCTCCAGTGAGCGGCGCAGGAACTGGTGGACCTGGGTGTGTGGACCCGCCCCCGCCTCTCGCTGTGGCTCTGGCTTGGGGCAGGCGCCGGTTTTTCCATGGCAGACATAGCCCTTGTTTACCCACCTCCCCCGCGTTGTGTACCACCATCCCGCCACGCACCGCGTGCGGCACTTGCAAGTTGTCGTGTGCACCCGCACCTCCATGTAAGTCTGTTCTGGACGTACTTTATAGGTGCAACCGGTCTTTAAATGAGTCTGGGCGTAGCATATGCTTTATATGAACCATATGACGTTGGTTTTTCTCGTCCCCGACCGGTTTCAACGTGATTTCAGAATGGTATTACCATTGTGCCCGTGCGTCACTCCCCTCCACAAAAAGGGACGGGACGCCCACCGGGACAGCGCGCGGGACAAACGACAGTAGGGGAGGAGTGAACATCATGCTACGCAACCGAGACCTCGTGCCCCAGCGGCGGGGCCAGCAGCAGGGCCTGTCCCCCTTCGGCGGCAGCGGCGACCTGTTCAGTCCGTCGGCGCTCTCAGGCGCCTCGCCGTGGCAGATGATGCGGCGCATGCGGGAGGACATGGACCGGCTCTTCGGCCAGTTCTTCGGCCAAAGCGGCGCGCGCTCGCGCCCGCCGCCGGCGGTGGCGCGCCGGCGATGCAGGCGTGGGCGCCGCAGGTGGACGTGAGCGAGACCGACCAGGAGTACCACATCGAGGCGGACCTGCCCGTGCGCCAGGAGGATATCGAGATCCAGGTGCAGGACGGGGCTGCTCGCTCTGCGCGCCCAGATGCGGCAGGGGAGCCGCCGCAAGGGGCGCAGGAGCCGGCGGCGCAGGGGCAGGCCTCCGATGGCCAGGCGGCGGGGCAAGGCGGGCAAGCCCAGGGGCAGCCGCAGCAAGCGCAACCGCGCCAGTACCACCAGCGCGAGCGGCGCTTCGGCTACTTCGAGCGCGTGATGGCTCTGCCCCCGGACGAGCAGAACATCCGGGCGGAGTTTAGAGACGGCGTGCTCACGCTGCGCCTGCCCAAGATGCAGCCGGCGGGGCAGCAAGGGCGCCGCATCCCGATCGGCGGCGGGCAGTCGGCAGCATCCGAGGAACGTCCGGGCAGGCGCAGGCAAGCGCGGAGCGGGGGCCGGCGAACAGACGACCCAGAGCGGGTAGGCAGCAGCGAACAGGACGCGGGCGGCCGCGGAAGAAGGGATCGATCCCTTCTTCCCCGCGGCCGCGTAGGAGAGATTTCCGCGAACCAACTGGCTCGCAACTGGTGGGCGCTCGTGCTGCAGGGTATCGCCGGCGTCGTGACCGGCGTCGTCATCGCCTTCGTGGCGCCGCTGGCCGCGGCCGTGGCGCTGCTGTATCTGATGGCCGCCTGGGCCCTCGTGACGGGCGCCATGGAGATCGCGGCGGCAATCCGGCTGCCCAAGGAGATCGAGAACAGTGGCTGCTGGGCCTGAGCGGCCTCTCCTCGGTGCTGCCGGGCGTCGCGCTCTTTCTTGCCCCGGGGGCCGGGCTCCTCGCCTGGGCCTGGATGATCGGCACCTACGCGCTCGCCTCCGGAGCGTACTGCTCGTCGCCCTCGCCTTGCGGCTGCGCGGCTACGGGCGACAGGGCCACGAGATAGCCCCGCAGCCATAAGGATGTAAGCAGAAGCAAGTGTGCCCTTGAGTGTAGACCCTCAGCCGGGCCGAGCCCGAGCGTCCCACAGACCCCATAGATCCTGTAGACCCGGTAGACAGTGAGGACGACACCGTCCCGGACGCGCGCGACCGTTTCCGGGACGCAGCGCAGCGTCTGGAGGCGGCGGAAGCGCCGCCACCGCCCAGCAAGACCGGCATGGCTCGTGCCGGCGCTGGTGGAGCGCGCTGCTGCTGGGCCTGCTGGGCCTGGGCACGTGGGCCTACATGCGCACGCGGCCCCAGACCGCGACGGTGACGCGGCGCGACATCGTTGCCACGGTCTCGCTCCCGGGCGAGGTCGTCGCCCCCACCGCCCACCGACGTGCACGCGCCGTATCCGCGCCGGTCGCCCAGGTGTTCGCCAGCATCGGGCAGCGCGTCCGGCGCGGCGAGGCCCTGGTCGAGTTGTCCCATCCCAGCGCCCAGTCCGGCTACGAGCAGACCCGCGCCGAGGTGCGCGCCGCCGAGGCCGCGCTCGCCCGGGAGGAGCGCCGCTATCGGCCTGCGGTCGAGACCGCCCGGCGCGCGCTCGCGCAGGCCCGCACCGCTGAACGCGCCGCCCGCGCCGCCGCGACGGCCGGAACCACGTCAACCACGGGGACCACATCCCCGACGCCCGGCGCAGAGGCCTCAGCACCCCCCCCACAGGTCACCCGCCCCGAGCCGGGAACCGTGGCGGACGAAAAGCCCCCGGTTGCGCCGCCCGCACCGGACCTGGCGCAGGCCGTCGCCGCGCGCGCCGCGGCCGAGCAGGCGCTGCGGGAGGCGCAGGCCGCGCGCGAGGCGGCCCTGCTGCCGCTGCGCCGGCGGCTGGAGGCGGCGCGCGTCGCCTTTGCCCAAACCGAGCGGAGCCGCAAGACCGCGCTCGTGCGCGCGCCGATCAGCGGCACCGTGCTGGCCCTGAACGCCCGCCCCGGCCAGGAGGTCGGCCCGCGGGGGGAGGACGAGGCGGGCGGGCGCGCTGCCTCGCCGCCGCTCGCGAGCGTCGTGGATCTCGAACAGCTCCAGGTCCACGCGCCGATCCCGGCGGATCGGGCCGGCGCCGTCAAGCCGGGCCAGCCCGCGACCCTGACCTTCGACGAGCTGCGAGGCCAGCAGTTCGGGGGCAGGGTGCGGCAGATCACCACGGACCCGACCCGCAGCGCGCTGAAGCTACGGGCAGGGCAGCGTCAGGTCGCGATCATCGGGTTCGAGAACACGCAGGGGCTGGTCAAGCCGGACACGCGCGGGGCGCGCGTCACGATCCGCGTGGCCCAAGAGCGAAAGGCGCTCGCCGTTCCCGCCGAGGCGGTGGATCGGGACCGGGCGGCGCGGCCCGTCGTCAAGGTGCTGCGCGGCGGGCAGTGGACGGCCGTGGTGGTCGAGCCGGGCCTGAGCGACGGCCGCTTCACCGCGGTTCGGGGAGATGTCCGTGAAGGGGAGACCGTCCTCGTGACACCGGAGCTGCTGTGACAGCAAAGCCGAGGCGCGGGTCAAGGCACCGGCTCCCTGGTACCCTGACCCGCGCCTTGGGAGTGGGAGGCTTGGCCCGGTTCGGGCCAGATCCGGCTGCCCGCTCCGCGCCCCTCGATGATACTCGGTATCCGTCCGGCCAGGCCCAAACGCCGTATGATCGGCGCACTATGCTGGATGAGCAGCGGGGCGAGGACCATGCTCAGGATGATGGCCGCGAGCAGCGGCTGCCCCAGCCCGTCGTCCAGGATCCGTTTGTCCATAGCCAGTGTGACCAGCAGCAGACCGAACTCCCCGCCCTGCGCCAGGATCAGTCCCGCCCGCAGCGCCGTGACCTTTCCGGTGCCGAACAAGAGGCCCAGCGCGGTCACGACGCTCCACTTCCCCAGGACCAACCCTGCGAGCAGCGCTACTACCAACAGCCCGTGCTGTAGCATCACCTCCGGGTCCAGCGTCATGCCTACGTTGACGAAGAAGAGGCCGAGCAGCACCGCCTGGAACGGACGGATATCTTTCTCGACGTCCTGCCGGAAGTCGGTCTCTCCCAGGATCATGCCGACCATGAACGCCCCCAAAGGCAGCGAAAGGCCTGCCACCTGCGCCATGAACCCGGCGGCGAAGAGAACCAGCAGAACGGAGAGCATCAGAAGCTCCGAGGAGCCGGTCCGGAGGACCCAGGCGATACTGGAGGTCAGAACCAGCCGGCCGACGAAGAGGAAGGTGGCGAAGACGACGGCGACCCGCAGTAAGCCGATCAGCAGGGGGACGAGGAAGCCCTCGGATGCACTGGCCCATACCGAGATGACGGTCAGGAATGGGATGGTGGCCAGGTCCTGGAACAGTAGGGCGGCCACGGCCATGCGTCCGTAGGGCGTGCCCAGCTTGCCGCGCAGGGAGAGCTGCTTCGTGCCGATCGCGGTCGAGGACATCGTGATGGCCCCGCCCGTCACCAGGGCGGCGGGCAGGGAAAGACCGAGCGCCAGGGCCAGCCCCGTGGCGAGTAGCGCCGTGACCAGGACCTGCGCGCTCCCAAAGCCAAGCAGCGTGCCTCGGGACGCCAGGGTACGCGGCAGGGAGAACTCCAGGCCCACCAGGAACATAAGAAAGGCCACGCCCAGCTCGGCCAGGAAGGCGGTCGTGGGCGAGGGCGGCAGCCAGCCCAAGCCGTGTGGTCCGACCAGGACGCCGACCAGCAGGTAAGCGAGGATCGGGGGGAGGCCGAGCCGGGTGCAGACCGCCAGGACGGCGACGGCCACCGCGAGCAGAATCAAGATATCTTTCAGAAGGTGCTCGTGCATTAATGTTCTTGTCCAAAGCGCACCAGCGGCCGCTGTCCTTCGGTTGCGTTTTACCCATAACGAACCCAATGCACTTTTTCCGAACGGCAACGGCGGATGTGTGGTGGATTCATGCAGGGGCCGCTGAGTGCACCCGGACTGGAAATGGCATGCCGGAAAGGGAACCCGGATGATAGACGAAGAGACCTGAAGCCGCGCGCCTCTTAACCTTGTGGCCCGCTCCCATCGGGGCGGCGCTGCCGGCGGGGCGCGGGCGGACCGTAGGGGGCAGGGATGTACTCGACCGAGGGGCGCCGCTGCGCCGTCTGTGGGTAGAGCGCCATCAGGTCGTACACGCGCCGGGGCATCGCCGTCGAGATCGGCAGGCCCATGCCCTGCGCCTCGCGCACGCTGATCGGGTAGTCGTGCGTCCACACGCCGGAGGAGAGCAGGTCGGCGACCTGCTGGGCGCGCTGCGGCCCCATCCGCTCCTGGAGCAGCTCAGTCACGGTCGCCTTGACCTGGCCGATGGCCTTGCGGGCGATGTCGGCCAGGATGATGGTCTGGTCGTCCACCTCGTTGATGTCCTTCCGTTCCAGCACCGTCAGGATCGAGGCGGCGGGCTGCTGGCCCAGCTGCGGGTCCACGGGGCCGAGCACGGCGTTGTCGTCCATGACGACCTCGTCGGCGGCAAGCGCGATCAGCGTGCCGCCGCTCATGGCGTAGTGGGGCACCATCACCGTCACCTTGGCGGGGTGCCGGGCCAGCGCCTGGGCGATCTGCCCGGCGGCCAGCACCAGCCCGCCGGGCGTGTGGAGGATCAGGTCGATGGGAACCCTGTCGTCGGTCAGTTTGATGGCCCGCAGGATCGCCTCGGAGTCGTTGATGTCGATGTAGCGCACCAGGGGGAACCCGAGCAGGGACAGCGTTTCCTGGCGGTGGATGAGCGCGATGACGCGGCTGCCCCGCTCGCGCTCCAACTCGCCCAGGAGCCGCAGCCGCCCGCCGCCGAGCAGCCGCTGCTGGAGCACGGGCTGCAGCGCAGAGAAGATGAAGAACAGCCAGATCAGCCAGGAAACGTCCATGCCGAACCCCCGCTCACGTGTGTATCAGGGCGCTCTTACCCACAACCACAGGGTCACCGCACCGCGCCGGCCGGGGGGCGCGATAGCGATAATGCCACGCCCGCCCGGTTACGGGCACGACAGACCGGGGAAAAAGCCTTACGTACTTTTGCCGCACCGGCGGCGTCCCGTCCCCGGCGCGGCGCCCGGAACACGAGAACAAACACAAAGGCAAGACAGGAGACTGCTGCGATGACGCAAGGAGAAGGACTCGACCGGTCGGTCGTGGCCCGGTTCGCGAGCCATGACGACGCCGAGGAGGCGGTCCGCACCCTCGAGAACGCGGGCATCCCGATGACCCACATCTCGATCATCGGCCGCGACTTCCGTGCAACGCCTGAATCTGCCCGGGCTGGACGCCGAAGCCAGCCGTAATGATGCGGGCAATGTCTACGTCCTCGTCATCAACCAGGATGCCGGGGACGATGTCGCCGCACGAGTGAAAATCGCCGGGTTCACCCCGCAAGGCGATGCCGAGATACGGACCCTGAACGGCCCGTCCTTCCATGCGTTCAACACGCTCGAAAACCCGAATGCCGTGCAGATCCGCACCGTGAGCAAACCCGCCAGCAGCGGCGCGTTCCGCCACACCTTCCCGGCACACTCGCTCACGGTTATCAAGTTCCCGGCAGCCCCGGTCGCGCGTCCGGGGAGGACGCCATGAGATTTCCTTCTCGCCGTGGCCGGTTCTGGCGCTACTGCCGATGCTGATCGGGGCAGCACAACTGGGAGGACACATGAACTTCGCGGTCGAGGCCGGCATTCCTTACGGGAACGTCTGCGATTTTTCCATCACGCAAAACGCGGGGATGATCGAAGTGGGCTTTGCCGCCGACCCGCACGGTGGGCCGGAATGCCTGTGGTTCTGCTTCCGCCTGGCACGAAAGGCATCTTCCGGCTTTTCCGGGAGCCAGGTGAAGCTGGTGTTGAAGCACCCGGATAATCTGCTGGGCGGCAACCGGCTGCTCAACATTCGTCCGGTCGTGCGGCGCGCGGGGGAGGATTGGCACCGATTGGCGGCCGGGGTGATGGAAGAGTTGCCCGATGGCCGCCGCACTCTCGCCTGGATGGTTGACGCCCCCGACTCTTTCTTCGATGTGGCGTTTTGCTATCCCTACGGGGCACCGGAGATCGAGGCGTTAGGGCGAGAGACCGGGGGTTTCTGGCGGGCCGACACGATTGGAGTCAGTCAAGGCGGGCGGCCTCTGGTGCGATTGAGCAACGATTACGGCTCGGTCGCAAGCGAGCGGCCCGGACTTTACCTCATCGCACGGCAGCATTCCGGGGAAACGCCGGGCTCGTGGGTGCTGGACGGCTTCTTGCGCCATCTGGCTTCGCTGGGCGAGGATGTGCCGCTGGTCTGGACGGTGCCTCTGGCCCACATCGACGGCGTGCAACGCGGCGATTACGGCAAAGACGGCTTTCCCTACGATCTCAACCGGGCGTGGGGCGATCCGCCGATGCGCCACGAAACCTTGGTGGTGCAGCGCGATCTCAGCCGATGGAAAGAGCGGTGCCGTCCCGTTCTCGCCCTCGACTTTCACGCGCCTGGAGCGTGTGAATCGAGCGGGATGTTCTGCTACGTTTCCGATCCCCAAAAACATCCGGAGCGACACGGACGGCAAGTGCAATGGACGGCGGCCATGAAGCGAGCGTTGGGGCCGCGATATGCCGCCGAGAACTTCGAGCGCGTGGCGGATTATCCTTCCCGCTGGGACACGCCAAACTTCACCGCCGCCTGGGGCACGCGCGGCCTCTGCGCCCTGACCATAGAAGTTCCTTACGCGCTGGTCGGCGAACTGATCTTGACGCGCGAGCATTACCGGGAAGCCGGAGCGCACCTTGCGCAAGGCATCGTCGAAGGGTTAGGCCGGAGTGAATCTTGATTGAGGTGACGCCGTAGGCAGCTCACTCCCACCATTGGGGAAAGGACAGAGCATGAAAGTGATTGGCAAGTGGCCTGTTAAGGCAGCGCCGTTCAGTGCGGTGGCGGCGTTCGCGGTTGTGGCGAGCGGCGCGGGCGCGGCTTTGGCGCAACCGACAGGCCAGCCAGTGGAAGGGGCGCGGCCCAACATTTTGTTTTGCATCACCGACGATCAGTCGTGGGCCGACACTTCGATCCACGGCGACCCGGCGGTCAAAACGCCGGTTTTCGGCCGCATCGCGCGCAACGGCGTGCTGTTTAGCCATTCGTTTTGCTCATCGCCCTCCTGCACTCCCTCGGGGGCGGCGATCTTGACCGCACAGGATCTCGTCCGGCTCGAAGAAGGCGCCAACTTGCTGGGGCCGCTGCCTTCCAAGTTCAAGGTCTATCCCGACATTCTGGGAAAAGCCGGCTATGTCGTCGGCTTGAATCGCAAGGGCTGGGGCTATGGATCTAGCTGCGTTGCTGCGCTTGTCTGGTTCTGCTGGCGCTCCCACCGCCTGGCGGCCTGCTGATTGTGCTCCTCCACCAACAGGAAGAAACGCTCCACCAGGTCGTCCTCGCGTTTGCGCTGGACGCCGCAGGACCGGCCTACCAGGCCCGACTGCCTCTGCCGCCACTTGGTGCCCAGACCTTCGACCCGGCTCGTCTGACCCGAGCCTTTGTCGCAGGGATGATGCTGCTTCTCCGGCAAGAAGCGGGCATAGGCCCCCAGGTAGTCGGTGTGGCACCGGCTTGTCCCGGGAATCCGGCGGCACATCGGACCAGGCCAACGTCAGCATCGCGTCGGTGCGGTCCTGTCACGCAAGCGTGACATTGCCGACCGCGAAGCCGACGATCTGGCCCACAAGCCGCCAGACCGCGGTCCAGAGCCACAAGCTCGGAGTAACATGGAGGCACCACTCGTCCATCTCGATCGCGTCGCCTTCGGGAGCGGCTACGGTGGCGAGGCCCTGGCGCGCGGAGCGGGCTTCTACGGCTGCGGCCCCTTTTCGCGGATGGCTCGGATCGTCTGCCGGCCGACCTGGAGCGCGCGGGCGATCCCTGGCTGCGAGATGCGCTCGGTCAGTGCGCGCACGATGGCCTGTTCTTTCTCGGGCGTCATGGCCCGGCTGATCGGGTTGAAAGGTTCTGCCGCAGCCCCGGCAGCGGCAGCGTGCGGTGCCGGAGCGGTTGGTGCCGAACTTGATAACGTCTTTGCGGTTGCCGCAGTGCGGGTAGGAGCGGGTGACCATACTCCTAGCTTCGGGACAACGCGGCTAAATCCATAGCCGGCTGGGGCTGTGGGCTTGACAGCGTTGCTATGCTTGCCTGGCTCTGTTGATGATTCCACCGCCTGGCCGCCTGCTGATTGTGCTCCTCTACCAGCAGGAAGAAACGCTCGATCAGGTCGTCCTCGCGCTTGCACGGGTGATGCTGCTCCTCAACAAAGAAGCGGGCATAGGCTCCCAGATAGTCGGTGTAGACCGGCTTGTCCTGGCAGTCCGCGGGCACGTGAGACCGTGTGAAAACTGGACCCCGGGCTCGTATAGAACAGGAGTAACTATACCGGCAGGAAGTACCCCCATGCCACACAAGAAGGGAGCGCAGCGCGATGAGGTTCTGCCGCTACCCCCACTCTCGACCAGTACATAGCGCCCGAAAACCCGGTGCGCTTTCTCGATGCCTTTGTGGAGCATCTCGACTTGCAGAGCCTGGGCTTCACCCGCGCCAACCCTGCCCACACCGGGCGGCCCAGCTACCATCCAGGGGACCTGCTCAAGCTTTATCTCTATGGCTATCTCAACCGGATTCGCTCCTCACGCCGCTTGGAGAAAGAGGCGCAGAGGAACGTGGAGGTGATGTGGCTTATAAACAAACTCACTCCCGACTTCAAGACGATAGCTGATTTTCGCAAGGACAACCACACTGCCTTCAAGCCGCTGTTCCGCCAGTTTGTGCTCCTGTGCAAAGAACTGGATCTGTTCGGGGCGGAACTGCTCGTTGTCGACGGCAGCAAGTTTGCCGCCCAGAACAACAAAGACAAAAACTTCACCCGCGCCAAGTTAGAGCGACTGCTCAAAGCAGTCGATGAGAAGATCGAAAGCTATCTTGAGACAGTGGACCAGGGTGATGCCCAGGAAGTGCCGATGAAAAGCCCACCGTCGAGGAGCTAAAGGAGAAGATCCAGGCGCTGGAAGGCCGCAAAGAGCGCTACGGTCAACGCCTGCAAGATTTGGAGAAGCAGGAGGCCCAGGGAGAAACCCAGCCTCTCGCTAACGGATGCGGACAGTCGTTCGATGCCCAAGAATCCCAAAGTGGATGTGGGCTTCAACGTCCAGGTGGCAGTGGATAGTAAGCACAAGCTGATTGTGGAGCAAGAGGTGACCAATGCAGTGACCGACCAGAACCAGCTAAGCACCACGGCCATAGCAGCCAAGGAGATTCTGGGAGTTGACAAGATCGACATGGCTGCAGACCGAGGCTACTATGACGGCCCGGAGGTCAAGACGTGCGAAGCAGCGGGCATCACCTGCTACATCGCCAAGCCGCTCACCTCGGCCAATCAGAAGCAGGGCCTCTTCACAAAAGAGGACTTCCGCTATCCAGCGGACCAAGATTGCTACGTCTGTGCGGCGGGACAGGAACTGACGTTTCGCTTTGATACGCTGGAATTGGGGCGCCACATCCGTTACTATGCCACCTCTGCCTGTAAAGGCTGCCCTTTGCGGGAGCAGTGCACGCGCGACAAGGGGGCCGGCGCATCACGCGCTGGGTGGAGGAGCACCTTCTGGAGGCGATGGCAGAGCGGGTAAAGAAAGAGCCGGAGAAGCTGCGTCTGCGCAATCAGGTGGTGGAGCATCCTTTTGGGACGATCAAGCGGGGCTGGGATTCGGGTTACTTTCTGATGCGGGGTCTGGAGCAGGTCAAGGGCGAGTTCAGCCTGACGGCGCTCTGCTACAATCTTCGTCGGGCGATAACGATCGGGGGTGGCAAAGCTGTTGGAGGTGGCGGCGGCAGGGGTGGAGTTTGTTTAGTCGCCTTCTTGTCCTTCTGTACGCCCTCCAAACCGCTGGGGTGCGGGTGTTGGCGATTTGCAGGCTTGTTTTCTGGCTACACGGCAAGCAAGCTATGGCGGTTTAGAAGCCGCTGTGGAGGCGATAAGTCGTCGAGTTTTCACACGGTCTCACGTCCGACCAGACCAGCCTGAGCATCGGGTCGGTGCGATCCTGTCACGCAAGCGTGACATTGCCGACCACGAAGCCGACCACCTGCCGCACCTGGCGAGACACGGCGGTCCACAGCCACAGGCTGGGCGAGACCCGGATGCAGAGTTCATCGATCTGGATCGCGTCGCCCTCGGGCGCAGGCACGGTGGTTATGCCCTGCTGCTGGAACCTGGCTCCTATGCGGGCGGCGTTTTTTTGCGCACCGCCCGGATGATCTGCCGGCCCTCGTCTCGCTCCGGTCTGATCCTGTGACGCGCGCCCTTTACGAGCCTCTCTCGGCGCAGGGCAAGCCGTTTCATTCAAGTGCCGAACTGGTCGCTGATTCGCGTGTCAGTGTTACAGGCCGTGCAGCGGCAGCCAGACGCTCATCTCCGATCGGCCGCGATTACCCCAGGCGAAGTAGGGGATGAATTGGACATCGATACGTTTTGCAGGCGCCGGCTTAAACTCACGGTAGAGCGGACCTTTCCATTCTTCGGCGGAGCGTGCAAGTGCCTTGCCTTCGAGAACCACCACACCGCTCAGCAGACGCCGGTCATAGCGGGCCACGAGGTCGATGTTCGCGGGAATCATCACGTCCAGCAGGCGCGTGCCGCGCGGCAGATCCACGGACTCCAGGCAATAGACTAGCGGGCCGCGCTTGACGGCGATCTGATGGAGGGTTTCCTCTACCAGCGGGTGCGCCTCGATCAACTGCGCTGGCATGGGAATGTCCAGGTCCACCACGTCGCCGGACCGCCAGGCGCGGCGCAGTTCCAGGTACGTTGGCGTGGTCGGCGTGTGGTTCGTGGGCAGGCCGTTCAGGCGGACGGCCGCGCTCCTGGCCCAGCCGGGAATGCGCAGCTTCAACGCGAAGGGGGCGTCGCCACACTCGTCGATCCGGACACGCACGCGGCCGTTCCACGGGTATTCCGTCTCCTGCGTGAGCTTCACGCTCTGGCCGCCCGGCAGCGTGGTCGCGAGCATGCTGCCGCCGTAAAGATTCACCCAGATGGCGTCGTCGGAGCTGCTGTACGCGTAGCCCCCCGCTTCGGCCAGCGTGCGCGCGAGATTCGGCGGGCAGCAAAACGAGCTCACGTAGGGCACGCGCGTGCGCGGCCAGCGCAGTTCGGTGGGCGGTGTGTCGAGTTGGCGAAGCGGGTTGACGTAAAAGAAGTTCGTCCCCTCAAGGCTTACGCCGGAGAGCATGCCGTTGTAGAGCGCCAGCTCGACCACGTCCATGAACCGCGCTTCGCCGGTGACGAGGAACATGCGCCAGTTCCAAAGCACGTTGCCGATGCTGGCGCAGGTCTCGTTGTGCGCGGTGACGTTGGGCAGCTGGTAGTTCCGTCCGTAAGCTTGGTGGACGCGTGTGATCGCCTCTTGATCCTTCGCGGCGTCCGGCGACGCGCCGTCGTAAAGCGCGCCGCAGCCGCCGGTGATATACATCTTCTGCTGCACGACGTTGGTCCAGACGCGCTCCAACGGCGTCCACAACGTGCGGTCGCCGGTCTCGGCGAACAGGTCCGCCGCGCCGGCGTAAAGGTAGTTGGCGCGCACGGCGTGGCCCACGGCTTCGGTCTGCTCCGCAAATGCAATGCGATCCTGATTATCGTCGCCACCGTCCGTGATCTGACTGCGCAGCTCGAAGAACTTCTTTGCCAACTCCAGGTAACGCGACTCGCGCGTTGTGCGATACAGTTCCACCACGCCCATGTAGTGCGACGGACAAACCGAACTACGCGCAGATTCCGGCGAGGCGTCGCAGAAGATCTTGCAGAGAAAGTCCGCCGCCTTGCGGGCGATAGCGAGCAGGTTCGTCCGCCCGGTGACGCGGTGATGCACGCAGGCCGCCGTCAGCAGATGGCCCATGTTATACATCTCGAAATTGTGCCGATCTTGAAACGGTTTAGCGTCCGCGTCGCCGTTCCGCTCACGAATGAGCACGGGCGTGTGCAGGTAGCCGTCGGCGCGCTGGGCCTTGCCAAGGACGCGGATGACTTCCTCGATCCGTTGATCCAGTTCCGGGTCTTCGGTCACGGCGAGCACGGCGCACGCGCCTTCGAGCCATTTGTAGAAATCACCGTCGTTGAAGGGCGCGCCGCGATGGCGTCCCTGCGCCAGGCCGGCGGCGATGCGGAAGTTCTGGTAGTAATGGCTGTAGTCCGTGCCCTCCATCAGCGACCACAGGCCGGGGATCGTCCGCTGACGACAGACCCGGAAACGGTCCGCCCAAAAGCCGCGGGTCCAGCGAACCTCGTCCAAGCCGACGCCGCGGACCTGCGCATGCGGACTCGCATTGGTGTCGGTCAAGCCCGGTTCACCAGCCTGCGGTTTGTCGCGTTCGTAGTCGAAGCTTTCCATCACAGTGCCTCAAGTCATCCCCATGCCGCCGGAGAAGTCGATGGCGCAACAGGAAAGCGGTCTTGGGCTCCAAGAGCATCGTCAGAGGGCCGGCGCGCAGCTCCCTCCGCTCGGGCGCAGGCTCTTCGCTCCCGTGCTGGAGCACCGTCTTCGATAGGGCATGTCTGGTTTTCACGCCGGATTGTTCCGTCCGGGAAGCGCAGATTCCTTTCTGCCGCGATTCCCCCAGCCGAACTGGGGGATCAAGGTGGTCTGCCTCCAGCGTGCGGCCAAAGCCAGGAACCCTCATTTGGTCTGCACGCCGGCTGGCTCGGCCGCTAACGTGTGCGGCCCATCCGGCACCGGCACGCCAAAGATCGGGGTGCCATCGGCCGTCCACTCGATGCGTTGCACGCGAGTGTGGCGGTTGGGATCGTACAGCGGATCGCCTTTGATGTTCCGATACGGGCGGGCATGGTAAACGAGGATGTCCACGGAACCGTCAGAGGATGTGGTGAAACTGTTGTGACCGGGACCAAACTGAAGGTGCTCGCCGCTGGTTTTGGGGCCGGCGGCGAAGTAGATATACCAGCGGCCGCCGATGAAGTGGATTTCCGGCGCCCAGATGTGGTAGCTTATGGGACCCTTTTCGTGCTTGCGCCAGATGACCTTGGGCTCGGCGAAGGCGAGGCCCTGGAGCGAAGAGGCTTTGAGCAGCTCGATCCGATCATACGCCGGTACGCTTCCGGTGAAGTAATAAAGGACGTCCGTGTGCTTATCGCATGACGGGTCCGCGCGCTGGGGAACCAGCGGGTTGGTGACATATTCCGGCGGCGCGGCACGCGCGGGGCTGTTGACGGCCTGCCGGGCAAAGGCGCTGCTGTTCAAATCTCTTATTCCTCCCGTACGACGGGCCAGCCATCCTCCCCCCATCCCAGAGGACGGATCGCGAATGTGCCCGCGCCGCGCTCGGTGGCGTCATAAAAGTGACACCCGAGCCAGTAACGGCCCCCGTCCCGAAGAATGCCTGCATGGCCGGGACCGATGAAGGGACCGTCCGTCGTCAGAAGCAGGCTTCCGCCGCCGCGCAAAAGGTCCTTGTCGTCTTTATCGAGATAGGGGCCGGTGATCTTTTTGCTGCGGCCCACACGGATGTTGTAGGTGCTGTTGACGCCGCGGCAGCACATGCCCCAGTTCACGAAAAGATAATAGTAACCGCCGTGGCGGTAGATGAACGGCGCTTCGATCGAATCGTAATGGGCCAGCGAGTACATCGGGGAATCCGGCGCTATGCGCTTTCCCGTCTTGGGATCCAGCGGAATCATCTTGATGCCGCTCCAGAACGAGCCGAACGATAGCCATAAGTTGCCCTCGGCATCCTGCGCCACGGCGGGATCGATCGCGTTGAAGTGGTCCCGGTCGCTGGACTGAACCACGATTCCTTGATCCGTCCAACGGTAGTGAGAGTCAGCCGGATCAAGGGTCGGGTTGGTAGCCAGGCCAATCGCGGACGTGTTTTTGCCGAAGGTAGAGACGGAGTAGTAGAGCAGATACCGGTCGCCCAGATGGATAACGTCGGGCGCCCAGAAGTTCAGTCCTCGATTTCCGGGCACGGCTTCGGCAACCCAGGGAGGCGGACTGGTAAAGGGGCGCGGGCCGCTTTCCCAATTGATCAGATCCTTGGAATGGAAGGAGGGGAGCCCTCTGCCCGTACAGAAGATCCAATACTGGTCCTTGCACTGGACGATGGTGGACGGGTCGTGAACGTGTATGCCGCGCTTGCCAAGCCGCTTCAGGCGCGCGGCGGCCGCCAAGTCCGGCGCGGGTTCCGCCTCGGCGGGCTTGGTCTGAGAGTTCGCCGTGTTTACCGGCGAGAGCAGAACCAGCGCCGCCAGCATGAGACTCGAGGTGCCGAGGAACGTTTGTCTGTAGTTGCAACAGCACGGCCTCGATCGCAGGATCGACAATCGGTGAAACAGGTTCATTCTTGCACCCGCCGGATGCGCGCCGCCATCCAGGGCCGTCCGGGCAACGCGAGGGAACGGCCGTGCGCGTCGGCGAAAAAGTAGTTGTCCTTTTTGCGGACGATGAAGGTGTCTTCCACGGGCGTGACCGTCCGGTTCCACGTATCGAGGATTTCCGCTGTGAATAGCATCCCATCTTCCAGATTCGGCTTCGGCAATTCGAACAGCCACGACACCGGTTGCTCTTTGCCGAAGTAAAGGAGATAGTATTCGCCCGCTTTGCCCCCCATGCGCAGGTCCTGCCACTTATCAAACGGCTCGATGCCCTCCGCCGGGCTGTCCTCCAAGACCTGGCGCAGAAACGCGAGGCGCGCCGGACTCTGACCATGGAGCGCACCGCCTTTTGACCACCAGAGAACGTCCTGCGGGTGCAGGTACGTCTCGCCGTGGCCGACGTAGGTGCCCGCGACGGCGCCTTCCCAGAAGCGGTGAACCATCTCCTCCGCCGAGAGGTTGCCCCAGCGTCTCGGGATGTTCCCTTCGTATACCACCTCATCGAAGACGACCGGCTTGCGATACACGTCGCGATACAGCACCGCGCGCCCGGCGTCCTCCACCGCCGAGCCGTTCTGAATGCTCGCGTGCGTCACCCAGGGATGCGTGTGGTTGTAAAGGTACGTCCCGTTGTGAACCGAGCGGAGATGGCCATACGGGTCGGTGGCGGCCACGATTTGGAAGAACCGATCCCAGTCCGACTCGCGCTTCTCCTTCATGAAATCGTATTCGTTGGCGAGCGACCACCAGACGTTGCGAAAGGCGGCGAGCCGGCTGACGACGTAGCGCAGGTAACGGTCGTCGTCTACGGCTGTCATGCGGTCGAAGCCCCAGTGCCCGCCGTCGTACGGGTGGAAGAGGATGACGTCCGCTTCGATGCCCAGTTCGCCAAGCTGCGCGACGCGCCGCTCCAGATGCTGAAAGAACGTCGGGTTGAAGCGCGCGAAATCCCAGTTGCGTGGCGGGGTGCCTTCAAACGGATAGAGCGGCGGCTCGTTCTTGTTCCAGTCGTAGCGCTTGGGAAAGACGCACATGCGGATCTTGTTGAAGGGCGAGGCCGCGAGCGTGCGGAGCGTCTGCTCTTGGAGCGCCTCGTCCTGATGAATCCACGCGTAGCAGGTGGTGCCGACCTGCTTGTACGGCGTGCCGTCGGCATACGCAAAGTGAAACGTGTTGTGCACGCGCACCGGCCCATGTTTGTCGGCGGATGGTTCGGTGACGGTGAACTCGCCGTGCTTGCCGTCGAGTTCGGGGTGGCTGCTGCGCGTCACGTAGCGCCAACGGCCCGGCTTCTCCGGCAGGAAACGGACGCGGTACATTCCGTCGCCGTCGTAGAAACCCAGCGCCTCGGTCGCCGTGTCGTCCTGGTAAAAGCGCGCGCCGAAACGCACATCGAGAAACGGATTGCCGTCTGTGGGACCGTTCAAGGTCAGCTCGAAGATTCCCCACTGCTCCACGCTTTGCGGCGCGGCGTCGATTGCTACTCCCATTGCTTCATCCTTGAGAGATATTTTTATCTGTGTGAAACGTGGACAGGCTGTCAAAAGTGTGGTGAGAACGCGAGATTATCCGTTATCGCGGTGCAGGGACGTAGGCTTAAACGTAGGCCATAGGACCGCGTGGCGGGAACGGCATAGCGCTCCAGCACGCCCGGGCCGCAGCTGCCGTTGCCCAGGCCGCACTGGCGCGCGTCGAGCGAAAGCACGACCTCGGGGCGCGGCTTCAATTCGTTGGTGTGGTTTGCCGCGTCGAGATCCGCCGCGGTGAAATGCAGCGCCGTTGCCGCCATCGGCTGTTCCTCCGCGACCACGAGCAGGCCGGCGCCGCTCGCGTCGGTCAGCGTCAGCCAGCGCACGCCTTCCTTGTTACCGGTTTCTTGAGGGCGCGCGTAGGGTACGTATTGCCCGGCAACCGAGCCGGTCCAGAGACCAACCGGCGCGCATCGCTTCCGGTCGCTATAGTTCTCATGCGGACCGTGTCCGTACCAGCGCAGGTTCTCCAGCTCGGGGGCGACGCGCAGGACGACGCCGATGCGGGGCAGGGGAGGCAGATCGCCGGCGGGCTCGAAGCGGTTGTCGAGGCCGATGGATCCGTCGCCGCGCACGGTCCATGTGGCGCGGTGCACGAAGGAGCCGTTCGCCGCAGCGCTGCGAGCCACGGTTTCGACGCACACGAGATGTACGACGGGCTGGCTCACGACGAACGACTCGACCGCGCGATGGAGCTTGTCGAGACCGGCCTGCTTCCAGTCGCGGGCGAGCCACTTGCCGAAGCCTGCATCGTTGTCGGTCGGCGCGCGATAGGCCTGCAGAATCGGGCCGGCGGGGTCATCGGTCGCCGAAGCGAGGATCTCGCGCCCGCCGTAGGTGAGCGAGACGAGCGTGCCCGCGGTCCGGCGGAAAGTGGCGGTAAAATCGACGCCGGTGACCCGCACGGTGTCGCCCTCGTCCGTGAGCGTGACGGCGGGCAGCCCGTCGGTCCGGAAGGCAGGAACGGGTGGCGTCGCGACATCCGCTTTCATTTGCTCCCAGGCCACCTCGTGCCCGGCCTCTGCCCACGGAGCGGAGACACGCGTGTGAAAACTCAGGCGCAGCCAGTAGTCGGCTCCGGCAACGGCTCCGGAAACAGGCTGCACCGAAACGCTCACCTCTCTCTGCGCGCCGGGTTCGAGGTCGATGGGCGGCAACGTGCCCGACTGCAGGGCGCGGCCGTCGCAAACCAGTTCCCAGCGGACATCCAACTCGCGCAGGTTCGTGAAATGGTGGCGGTTGGTCACGCGCACGGACATGCGACCGGGAACCCTGTTCACCGGCGCGCTCTGCACCGGCTGATAAACCTTTTTTACTTCCCAATACTTCGGCGTAGTCTCGCGGTCGGAGCTGACGATACCATCGAGACAGAACGCTCCGTGGTTGGGCACGTCGCCGAAGTCGCCGCCGTGGGCGATGAAGCTTGCTTGGTCGGGGGCCTTCTTGCGCAGGCCGTGGTCACACCACTCCCAGATAAAGCCGCCGAGCAATCGCGGGTGGGAGTAGATCTCGTCCCAGTATTCCTGCAGGTTGCCGAGCGCGTTTCCCATTGCGTGGGCGTATTCGCTCGCCAGCACCGGCCGGTCGTCGGCGGGGTTTTCCGCGATCTCCAGAAGCCGTTCCCAGCGCGCGTTCTCCGCCCTTTCGCCGCCCCCATTTTCCGGCAAAGCCGGGTTCAAATACGGCTGCTTTAGGCGCGGATAAAAACGGCTGATGACGTCCACCGTGGCCGGATCGGTGGGCTTGCCCTGCGCGCCCTCGTAGTGGACGGGTCGCGTGGGATCGAATTCGTGCAGCCAGGCCGAGACCGCGGCGAAATTGGGGCCGTAACCGGATTCGTTGCCCATCGACCAGAAAACGACGCACGGATGATTCTTGTCGCGTTCGGCGAGCCGGATCGCGCGGTCGAGGAACGCGTGGTGCCATCGCGGGTCGCTCGCGAGGTGGCCGCGCAGGCCGTGCGTTTCTATGTCGGCCTCGTCCATCACGTAAAGGCCGTAGCGGTCGCAAAGGTCATACCAGCGGGGGTCATCCGGGTAATGGCAGGTGCGCACGGCATCGATGTTCGCCCGCTTTATCAGCGTGATGTCCTGCACCATGCGCTCGTAGGTGAGCGCGTGGCCGCGGTCGGGATCGATCTCGTGGCGGTTCACGCCGCGCAGCCGGACCGGTCGGCCGTTGATCAAAAGACGACCGCCCTGAATCTCGATTTTGCGGAAACCGACGTTGCAGGCGACCGCCTCGACAACCTGTCCGCGCTCGTCGCCCAGCGTGAGTACGAGGCGGTAGAGCGCGGGCGTCTCGGCAGTCCACTTCGCCGGGTTCGCGACGCGACCTTCGAGCCAGCCGAATTTAGCCGGGCCGCGCTGGGGCGTATGGTCGCCAAGGATGGCGGCCTCGAAGTCGGGATTGAGTATAGGTTCGGCGTCGTGGCGCAGCGGCCGTGCGAAGACCGGCTGCCCCGCCGGGTCGTAGAGCTGCGCGCGCACGCTCCCGCCGGCGAGCGAACGACCGCCGTAGGCCGCGAGCTTGGGTTCGACGCGCAGCGTCGCGTCGCGGCAGTCGGCGTCGAGATCGGTGCGCACCACGAAGTCGCGGATGCGAACGTCGGCGGTGGTGTAGAGGAAAACTTCGCGGTGAATGCCGCCCAGGCGCCACCTGTCCTGATCCTCGAGGTAGCTGCCGTCGCAGTAGCGATAGACTTCGACCGCGACCAGGTTGCGGCCGGGGTGCACATGTGCCGTGATGTCGAACTCCGCCGGCGACATGCTGCCCTGGCTGTAGCCGACGCGCTCGCCGTTTACCCAGACGGTGAACGCGCTCTGCACTCCCGCAAAGTGAAGGAACACGCGGCGGCCCTGCCATGCCGCCGGCAGCTCGAACGTGCGGCGATAAGAGCCGACGGGATTGCGCTCGTTGAACGTGGTGTAGTCGGGCTTCGGCTCGCTCGTGACACGCGGGGGGTCGATCTTGAAAACGTAGCCGCTGCTCGCATAGATCGGCGTGCCGTAGCCGTGCAGCTCCCAATTGGCCGGAACGGGAAAGAAGCCCCAACGGGAATCGTCGAAATCGGCGCGGAAGAAGTCGACCGGACGCTGCTCCGGCCGGGGCGCCCAATGGAAACGCCAGTCACCGGCCAGCGACATACAATAGGGCGATGCCTCGCGTTCACCTTTGAGGGCCTGCGCGGCGTCGGCAAAGGGGACGAAAGTCGCGCGCGCCGGCTCCCGATTAATCTGGATGACCTGTTCGTTTTCCCAGTCAGGCATGTCGCGCGGTGCACAAATCTTTCGAGGTTGCGAGAGCGATCACGCGGCCCTCGTTGCCGACGGCGCAGTAGAAGTGATACACCACGCCGTCATGCTTCAGGATCCAGGGCTTGTGCGCGAAGGTTTTGTCCCACGGTTCGGATGGAGTGATGAGATCTGGCCCCGTCCATTTCGTCCAGTGCACCAGATCGTACGAGCACGCGAAGGTGTCGAACGCGCCGGGCATCCAACCTGCGCCGAAATAAAACATCACCCACAGATCACCGATGCGGACGACCTGCGGATCGCCGGAAATGCCCTTGCCATTATCTATCACTGGCTCCGTGCCGTAGCGCGTCCAGCGCACCATGTCTTCGGATACGGCCATGCCGATGCGCTCGACACGCGGGGGGCGCGAGGCCGCATTGTAGAACATAACGAAAGGAGAACCAAGCGACTCGCTCTTGTCCCAAAGGATGTGGCTCTTGTAGAGCGTCGCCTGCTCGAACGGGCGCGCGCCGGGTTGATCGGGAGTGAGCACCGGATTTTGGGCCAGTCGAGTCCACGCAATGGGCCGGTCGGGAGTCTTGCTCCAGGCCAGACCGATGGCGAGCGGGTCGGGTTCGTAGCCTTGCTTCGCCCCGCCGAAGTAGGACATCCAGTATTTGCCGTCGTAGGCCTGAAGTTCGGCGGAACCGCCCCAGGCGGGATCGACGAGCGCGATGCTGCCGTCCGCCTGCCATTTATCCCACCCAGACTCTGCAAACGGAAGCACCGTGCCCATCGGCTGCCAATTCAGCAGATCGGCGCTCTGGGCGAGGTAGGTCTCGTAGCCAACTTTGTTTTTGATGCCGACGTAGAGCATATACCACTTGCCGCTGAAGCGAAAAACGTTGGGGCAATCGATCATTTCGCCGGCCTCCGGACGAAGGATGACGCCATATTTGCAGGGCGTTTGTACCTCGTCGTAGATGCGCTGAAGTTCGCTCTCGGGAACGGCGCACGCCGCCGGAAAGGTGGGATATGGTCTCATAATACTTTGGAAAAGAGATCGACACGTGATCGAAGGTCCAGATAGAGCGCCGTGATTCGTTCTGCGACATCATAGGATCCTCACTCCTTTGAAAGGGTTCCATAAAGACCTCGTTGGTCTCGAGGTGACGCTCGCTAGTTACTGACCTCTAGCCGGATGGCATCATAGAGCACATTGCCCAAGCTGCCGGCTAGGTGGAACGTGACCGTGTTCGTCCCCGCCCGCAGCCAGTTGGCGGGGAAACGGAACTCGCGCAGCAGGTAGAGCCCGGAGATGCCGCTCCGTGTTGCTACGCTAGAGGAATCCGCGGCCGGCAACGACCAATCTAACCGACGGGACAGGGTGTTGAACCACACGGCCAATCCGGCGTCACGGGTCGTCTGGTAGCCGGACAGGGCGACGGTGAGGGTCGCCGTCGCGCCCACTGGGGGGGCGCTGTCCAGGTTGAACTGCACGTTCCAGTCCGGCTCGGACACGCCGCTGAATGTCCGCCAGTGCACGTAATTCCAGTCCAAGCTCGGGTCACTCTGGCCGACGATGAAGTTGACGATGCCGCCCGGAAAGTCCTGATCGAAGTCAAACGTACCCCAGTAGTTGCGATACTCGTTGCCGTGCCGGAACTCGGCGGCGGTGCGGTCGGGAATGCCGATCTGCCAGAGTGTGGTGCCGTTGTTGGGAAGCGTCCAGATCTGGTCCGGCAGCGTCAGCGTGGTGCCGATTTCTACGATCACATTATCCAGCCGGAGCTCGCCGAACGCGCCCGATTTGTAGGCCGACAGCCGGTAGGTGCCTGGACGCACGCCGGTGAAGCGGAAGGTGCCGTCGGGATTGGCATTGACCCAGTATTGATAGCCCACGGAGCGCTGGAACTCGGTGTTGTTGTCGGCCAGGACGACGGTGGTCCCGTCCATGCGGTCGCCGGTGCTGAGGTTGATCCGGCCATCGACGGTGCTCCGGTCGGTCGACGTCACATAGCCCGGAATGTCCAGCGAATCGTAGAACGCCTGGTGGTACGCGGGCGCGGCATAGGTAAGAGCGTCGGCTCGCAGCGCGTCGCCACCGGGTCCGCGGTTGAGGTAGAGGAAGAACGGGCCATACGTCTTGCTCCAGTCGCCGCTCGCGTGGATCGATTCGGAGCCGTAGTGGCCAGACTGGAGCATGTTCAGCAGGACCTTGCCATCCGCATGTTCTGTCAGGTTCTGCTTGGTCGGGCCACCGTTGAGCGAGTCCTTATTCGCTTGAATGATCCAGGCGCCGTAGCCATTGCCGTAGTAGCCATGGACCAGGTGATCCTTCTGGTAGACCGACCAGTCGTACTTGGTGTAGTAACGCCGGGGATAGACGGACCCCGTTCCCAGCAGGTCGTAGGTGGCGTCCTGGACCGTCCGCGCCGCGGCGATCTCGGCGGGCGTGGGCATGATGGCGGCGGCCTGACGCCACGGGTCACCGGAAGGATCGTCCTCGACCGAATGATGGGTGAAGATGTTCGGATGGCCCCGCAGCACGAAGCGGGTCTGATCCAGCCTATCGGCGGGCATGGCGGCGCTGTGGCTGAACTCGGTGAACAGGTGGATGCCGCTCTCATCGTCCCGCAGGATGTAGTGCTGCCTGACGGTCAAGGGCATTGCGGGAGTTGCAGAGTGCGTGATGGTGAGATCGACAAAGTCCCCGCCGCTGCGGAGCGAATAGGTCGTGGCCGGCTTGTCGTGGTGTCCCTGCCGGAAGTAACCCCACCGGCTGTCGTTGAGGTCGAAGTAGCCGCCTCCACCGGCGGCGTCGGCCAGTTCTCGGCCGTCCAGCGTCAGGGAGTAGATGTTGCCCCCGGTCTTGTCCACGCGGAACAAGACGCGGCTGTTGGAAACCCGAACACTGGTGCTGGAATTGTTGTACGTCACGCCGCCCGTCCTATTGGACCCGGTTTGGGCCAGTGCCGGCGATCCGCACAAGGTAAAGGCGAACAGCAAAGCTGCGTGTGACCGTACGGCCGCTCTCATAACACTTCTCCTGATTGATCTTAATGAACTTGGTCGCCGACAGCCTGCTGGAGGCTGCCCCGGGACGGCAAGGCGCTCGCGCGGAATCACCCCGCCTGAAAAACGGACTTCAGGTAGGCCGTGTTGGCGCCAAAGTTCCCCTTCACGTTGCCAGGGTCCTTGGCACGGCGCGAACGTTCGATGACGAGCCAGCCGCCCCATCCCATCGCATCCAGCGTGCGCTTGACGTCGGGCATGTCGATGCGCGGGTCGTCCCGCAGCCACACGCCGTCCTCGTTCGTGCAGTGGATCTGGCAGATGCGGTCTTTGCCGAGCGTCCGCAGCTCCGCAGACAAGTTTCGCCCGGCCTGCAGCGCGCTGGCGAAGTTGAAATAGCTCCGGATGGCGGGAGAGCCGATGTCTTGCAGAAGCTTCACTTCGCCCGCGGCGTCCAGCGCGGTTTCGAGGCCGAGGATGACGCCCGCCTGCTCGGCTTTCGGCACGATCGCTTTCAGTCGCTTGGCGATGGCGGGGCGCAGTTCCGGATGCTTGACCAGATCGCCGGGAACCCCGAGAGGCAGGAACGCGACCTTCACGCGCATCGCTTTCATGGTGTCGATGCAGTCCTGCACCATCCGTTCCACGCCGGGACGCTCCGCAAAGGACTGGGCATAAAACCCGGACATGGCCAGCGAGCAGATCTCAAGGCCCTGCTCGCGCGCCGTGTCGAGGAACTGCTGACGCACCGCGGGATCGGCGAGCTGGTTGTCGAACGTCTCGCGCTGGCCCAGTGGACCCATATCCACTTCGACGCCATCGGCGCCGATGTCCTTGGCGAGCGCAAACGCGCCCAGTCTCTGCCGCTTCAGGATCATCCAGTCGCAGACGGCGATCTTGTAGCGTGGGCTGGAGTTCGGTTGCGTTGAAGAGGCCACCCTCGGCTGCTTCGGTGCGACCGCTCCGTTCGCCCACGATCGGCTTACAGACGGCAGTACTCCCGCCGCAACCGCGGCGGCCGCGCCGCCAAGAAAGCGACGCCGGCTCATCAATGGGCAAACTTCAGAAACAGGATCAGCCATCTCTATTCACTCCCCGGCGCACGGAGCATTGCCGCCAAACGCTGCAGGGCCAGACGCGGACTCGACAACACCGGCACCGCGGCTTGACTTTCCAACTGCGGCGCCAGCGGCGCCATCGAAGCTTGCGCGAAGACGATGAGATCGTGATACTGCGCGGCCTCCAACACCGCCTCGGTGACGGCCCTGGAAATAGTTGCACATGCGCCGCCGCAGCTTCTCATCCACGCCATGTTCCCGTGCGTAAGGGAGCAGCGTGTCATCCACGATATTGATGAGCCCGATGCCGGGCAACATTTCCCCGGCCAGCGCCTTCAGGGGCTCCACCAGCGCGAAGCTGGTGTGCACAACGCCCACTTTTTTCGACATGCCATGTCCTCCATGTATCGCGGCTTAACGAGGCAGGTGGCTGACCCAGATTTCCTCTTTGTTCACGCTGAAAACGAGCCACACCCCATCGTCTTTGCGCGAGCCGTCGCTCGACCAGGGGGAAATACCCCGGACGTAGCTCGCGCCCGGGCTTTTGGCCGCGCCGTCGTATCGCCTCGCCGGCAGCTGGCCGTGGATAACGCGCATACCACGAAACCTAATGCCGTCGTCGCCGGTGACGATGGCGAGCGGGTAGCGAAGCTTTTCGTGAGGGTTATAGGCGAGGAGGTAGCGACCACCGGGTGTTCGCTGGCCCCACACTTTGCCCATGTTGGTGATAAGCGTGCTGGGGCGAACGGGTTGCGACCAGGTGCGGCCCTGGTCGCGGGAGAGCGTGACCCATCTCTTCTTTCCCACGCCGACGAGCGCCCCATCGGCTCGACGGAAGAAGCACATCGACTTGCCGAAGTCGGTCACGTCTTTGCGCAGCTCGTCGTCGCCGGCCCAGTTGTTCGGATCGTGCCACTTCATGCGCTCGGAGGGGGCGAGCAGACTGCCGTAGTCCTGCTGTTCGAGAAACAAATGGTTTGAGAGCAATTGCCGGCAGGCTTCGACGAAGCCGGAATCGGTGACGGTATCGAAGAGCGGGCGCTGGCCTTCCACAGCCTTCTCTGGCGCGCGCAGAGTGAAAACGGGACCGAGCGTGTGATCGGCGCGTATCTCCCGACAACGAGCGGGCCTTTGGTTCTCTCGCTCGTTCTGTTCCGACTCACCCGCAGGCCGGCGATGGCGAGCATGCGGCCATTGGCAGCGTGGAAGAAGTACATCCGCAGCGGTGTGGAGAGGCCCTGCGGGAAAAGTTCCACCGAGAGGACCAGCGCTCGCCGTCGGCGCAGGTGCTGTAGAGTTCGCGTGAGGGCCAGGTGTCTTCGTCGCGCTCACACGCGTCCCATCCGACGTAGAGGCGGCCCTGCCAGCAAGCAAGGTCGGGGTGATGATGATACGTCCAGCCACGCCCGTCACTCTGCCGCGGCTGCTCTTTGTTCGCGCGGAAGACAGTAAATGTCCGCAATCCGGGCGCCCGCGCAAGTCCACCGTCGCTGCGCGTGAAATCGAGCTTGGCGAGTTCCGGGCCGACGATGCGTATCGGGTCATCGCCTTCGGCGCTACAACGCGGTGGAACGCCAGCCGCAAATGCGGCGGCGACGCCCCCCGTAGCGATCATACCAGACCTCTTCGTGTTCATCGGCAGCGCTCCCCGTGTCTTTTATCACGGTTTCCGCTCGTGCGTGCGCAGCGGCGGCAGCATGGTCGGGCCACACAGCCCGCGCTCAGCCATCATCGCCTGAGGATCGATAGGATTCTCCCAGCAAACGCCCCTGTTGATATCGAGCCGAAAGGGCGAGCATTGCCTGGTGCACTCGCTCCATCTCGTCCCAGTTGCCGGCCTGGGCCGCCCCATACAGGGCGCGGCAGGAGAGCGGATCGAGATTGCCCATACTGAACCAACCCGTGCGCACCGCCCCGTAGTCCCTGGCTGAAGAGACTTCCGGCGCCTAGAAGTATCGAAAAATCGTCGGGATTGCCGACTCCGGCGTGGTGGTTCGTCGAGCCGTTGCGCATCGTTGGCCGAATCTTTGATCCCGAAGATGTTGGCATGGCGTACCAGCCGCTCCACGGCATCGAGCGGGATCGACAGATGCGTGGTCTGGGGGATGTTGTAAAGCAGCAGCGGCACCGGGACGGCATCTGCCAGTTCCTGATACCAGGCTTCGATCTCCTGGTCGGAAAGCGGATAGTAGAAGGGCGGGGTGGGCTGCCACTGCGTGGATCCCCATCTGCCGATAGGCTTTGGCAGCCTCCACCGATTCGTGGAAGCAGTTTGCAGAGATTCCCGCATAGGTCCTCGCGCGCCCGGCTGTCGCCTCGACTGCCGTCTCCACCAGCGCGTGTCGTTCTTCTAGGGGATGGAGAGCGCTTCGCCCGTGGTCCCCAAGACAAAAATCCCGTGCACACCGCCCGACACCAGGTGCTCAACCACGCGCCGTACCGCCGCTTTGTCGATGTCGCCGTCGGGTGTGAACGGCGTGATCATCGGCACAATCACGCCGCGATAGATTTCGGTTGGTCTCATGTGAATGCCTCGATGTGCTTGTCATTCCAACGGGTTTTGGAGCAGGCGCTCGATGATACTGCGCGGCACGGCGATGACGGTGCCGTGCCGCGCGTCGTCGGGAAAATGAATGTTGTCGCTCAGATCCTCCCACGTCCGCAAGTCGCGCGAGCGGACAAGACCGTATTTGTTCTCCTTATGCTTGTCGAAATAGACGCGCCATTCGTCGCCGACTTTGATCGCTGACGGCCCCTCAGCCCAATACGCGCCGGTGATCGGTGACGAGGGGGCACCAAACGGTCCGTTGGGCGTCTGCGCGCGGATCAGGCGGATGTTTTTCTCGGTCTTGGGCTGCACCGTTTCGTTTTTCACGAACATCAGCCAGCCGTCGCCCGCCTGCGTAAGCGTGGCGTCAATGACGTTGAAGCCGCCGTCGTAGTGCAGGCGCGCGGGCGTGAAGATGGCGAAGTCCCGCGTCGTCGTGGAGTAGATGCGGTGATTGCGTTCGGGACGGTTGTTGGAGAGTTCCGTCTCGCGGAAGCAGCCCAGGATCGTCGTGGACCAGAAGATCAGGTAGTGCTGCTTCATGTCGTCCCAGAGGACCTCGGGCGCCCAGCAGTTCTGGGCGTCCGGCTCGTGCGCCATCACGGGAATCGCCTGCTGCTCCGACCACACGAGTAAATCTTCCGACGACGCATAGCCGATTGTCTTGCCCGTCCAGGAAGTCGTCCAGACGAGGCGGAAAACGCCGTCCGGCCCGTGCAGCAGGCACGGGTCGCGCATGAGTTTCGCTTCGCCCACCGTCGGGCGCAGGAAGCCCCGGCCGCCGCCGAGAAGCTCCCAGGTGAATCCATCGCGGCTCCACGCCAGGTGCAGGCCGTCCTCACCGTTGCCCTCAAAATAGGAGAAGAGGAAGCAAGTTTCCGGGAGTCCGGTGGTCTGCGTTCGAACGGTCTCCCCATGGGGAGACTTGGCCGAAGCGGTGGGGGCGAGCGCAGCTGTCATAAGAGATATCGATCTACCTTTCGCCCTGTCATCTCGTATCGCCGGCAGGAGGGGCCTTTCGCCGCTGGGCCAGATCCTGCTCGGCCTTTTTCAGATCATAGCCCGTCGCCGATAGATAGTTGTTGATCTTGCCCTTATACTTGCCGAACCAGGCGTGCTTTTCTTTGGACGAGCCCGCATCCATAGCCTTCTCCCGCGCCTCGATTAGCCAGGCCAGAATCTGCGCCTTCTGCCGGTCGGTAAGATCGGGAAGCATCTCCCGATACACGCGGTAGGTCAGAGGCAGCACGCCATAGGTCATGCCATCCTTCACCTTGTCCACCTGTTCCGGCGCGAGCTCCGCCGACAGTTTCAAGAGGTATTCCTTGTGTAACTTATCCAGCTTGGTGTTCGCTTCCTCCAACCCGGCTTGCACGCCGGCATCGGCAGCGCCCTTGTTCTCACCCGCCTGCTTCTTGACCGCTTGAATCTGAGCATCGCGTGCGTCGTGTATCTGGCGTAAACGGCGATATTGCTGCGCGATGATCTCTCGCACCCGTGCGGCTTTGGAGGCATCGGCGACGCCCAGCGTGGCCACGATCTTGTCGGCCCGCTGGTGGATGACCTGGGTATAGGCCGCTTCCCGGTCTCGGACTGTTTGGGGCTCCTGCGCCAAAGCGGGCACGACGGATGCAAAAACCAGGGCTAACACGCAGAAGCAGGTTTTCGGCATTTCGTTCCTTCCTCGGTAGATCGGTAAACTCGTTATCTCGCGCCCATGGCCGCTCACAGCACCGGGTGGAGTTGTCCATTAAAGGTGTATTGCTTGCCTGGTTGCGTGTTCAGTTCAATCACTTGAGCGCGGTAGCGGACGCGGCAGGGATTGCCGAGCTTCGAGCGGATTACCGCTCGCGTCAGAGTGCCGTCGTGCCACGTGATGTCCACCTCAAAACCGCCGCGGGCGCGCAAGCCCGTTATCGATCCTGCCGGCCAGGCCTTGGGCAGCGCCGGCAGCAAATTCAGTATCCGGGTTCTACCCTCCGCCTCATGACTCTGCAAGAGTAGCTCGGCGATGCCCGCGGCGCCGCCGAAATTGCCGTCAATCTGAAATGGCCCACACAGGTCGAAAAGATTCGGCAGCGTTCTCCAACACCCTGGCGGCGGCAAAGATCTTGGGATCGGCGGGGGTGATATCCGCGCCAGGATACAGCGCCCACAGCGGGGACATGTGCCGGTGGGCATTGTTGGGCTGATCCCAGTCCTTGAGCCACTCCTGGAGCTGCCCGTGCTTGCCGACCCTGTTCGGCGGGAGCTGCTTGCGGACGTCGGCCAGTTGCCTGGCGAGGCCCTGATCGACGCCGAGGATCTGCGTGGCCTCGATCGTGTAAGTCAGCAGCGCCCGGATGAGCTGATTGTCCATCGTCGGCCCATACGTGAGCGTCGGACGGTCCGGCGGGGGCTGCTCGGGCGAGTGCGAAGGGTTGGTGACCAGGTAGCCGGTCTCCGGGTCCTTGATGAGGAAGTCGACGAAAAAGAGAGACGCCTCCTTCATCGGGGGGTATGCGCGCTTCGCGAGGAAGTCCGGGAAGAGCGCCCGCGGAGAGACCGCGAGGTGCCGCGCCAGTCGCTGCATCGAAGGCCTCACAGCTTGGTCTTTGCCCAGATGTCTGCCGTCCGCCACGAATCGTCGGACGCGCTGCGCCCGCCCCAGAGGTCAGCATAGGGGCGCGGCGTCGGCCAATCGCGCTTCGGGGCCTTGGGATCAAGGCCGTTGATGAAGTCCTCGACGTTGGTGTAGCCATCGCCGTTGAGGTCGCCGGAAGCGTCGGACGCGTCCTTAGGGTTCAAACCACACGTGAGCTCCCAGTCATCGGGCATGCCGTCTTTATCACTGTCCTGGTAGGGTGTGCCTTCATAGGCCGGGTAGCCTCCGACCTGGCTGATGTCGGTGATGATGCCCTTGCCCTTCTCGTAGGTTACCTTGCCGGTGCGCACCATCTGGACGACGCGCTCGTCGACGGCATCGCGGCGCGGAAGAGTGGCGCCTGCGTTGGCGAGGACAGACTCGTAGGCTTCTTTGGCCGGCTGGATTTCGAGGTAGGCGTGCGGGTAGGGCGCGTCCGCGCGGATGGTGAGAAGGATCTTCTCGGGAGGGGCGATCGAGTCAACCTGAACGCCGCCGGCCCAGTTATCGGCGGTGATCTGGGGAAAACCTTCCACCACGTTGCCGGCGACGTAGGCCTTGCCGTAGTCGTCGACCGGGGGTTTGGCGCGGCGACCCTCGGGCTTAAGGATACGGTAGGCGATGGGCTGGTTGGCGGGGGTGACGGGACCTGGTTTGTAGTAGTTGTTGATCATGTTGTAGAAGCTGCGATGGTCTCCGCCGTCGGTGGTGCGATGGCGCCAGTTGAAGATCACGTTATTCACAAAGGTAAAGTCGTAGATCATGCCGACGCTGGGGTTGCGGCCGGTGTTGCAAGCCCAGAGGTTGTGGTGGAAGGTGCTGTTGTAACCGCCGATCGTGCTGCCGAAGGCATGATTGTAGGTGTCGAGCGCCTCGCTGAAGATGGAGTTCTGGATGGTGATGTTGACGGTGGGAAGCTTGAGCTCCTTGCCGCCCGCGGGCGGCTGATACATATGGCGATACATCGACATGTTCTCGTCCAGCCCCCAGCTGGCCGAAACATGATCGATCATGATGTTGCCGATGGGGTTGCCGCCGATGGAGTCGTTGCGGTCCCCGACCCCGGTTGCGCCCCGGCGAAAACGCATGTGACGGATAACAACGTCGTGCGTTTCGAGTTCGACGGTATCCCCCGCGATGCAGACGCCGCCGCCCGGAGCCGTGTTTCCGGCAATGGTGATGTATGGAGCGCGCACGCGGATACGCTCTTGGAGCTTAATGATCCCCGCCACATGGAAAACGACGATGCGCGGACCGCCAGCTTCCAATGCCTCACGGAAGCTGCCCGGACCGCTGTCATTGAGGTTTGTGACAACATATACTTTGCCGCCGCGACCGCCAAAGCTATACATTCCCCCGCCCTGGGCGCCGGGGAATGCGGGGAGGGACGCTTGAGGAAGGTCTTCAGGCTTGGCTGCCCAGGGGATGTAGGGTTTGCCCTTCGCTTCCCATGCCTTGATGATCGGAAGCGCCTTTTCCCAGGCCTGGTCAGACCGCTTATCGGCGGATTGCCTTTTCGCATCCGCCTCCGCTTGCACGTCTGCGGGAACGGTGGGATACTGGGCGTTGGCGCTTGGTAGCCCCAGGGTCACCGCTGCCGCGAACGCGGCACCTAAGCTTGTAAATCGCCTCATAACGCTAATTCTCCCCAACGAGTTCATTTTTGCGAGCCTTTCTCGATGTGTCAGCGGCAGACGCGTTCATTGGGCATTTCGGGGCGCCGAAGTGCTTGTCCGCGAAGTTTAGGTACTGCCCCCAGTCGTAATCGTTCTGGCCGTGCGAGCCGGTCCGCATATGGAAGCCGACAGCGTCGCCGACGGGAGTGGATACGGGTGGCATCTCGTCCACCCTCGACGCCGGTCTTGCCGAAGAGCGCGTAAACCGGGCCGGCGTACTTGGCGGAGAGGAACGAGCCGCGCGGATCGCCCCAGCGGTCCCCTCGGCGGTGGCGATGTACCCGGCCGGGGAGCGTACAGGGCGACGAACCATGCCAGTCCACCGGCAGGGCGTTCACCGCCCGCGTAATCCTTGAACTTGCGGGCGAACCAATAGGGGCAAACCCGGTGATGGATCGGACCGTCTCCCCATACTGGCGGCGCACGATGACCGCGCCGCCGCACCCCGACTCGCCGGAGAAGGTGGTGGCAAAGCGCGTGTCCTGGGCACCGGCCCACATGGCGACCTTGCCGAAGCGCGAAACGCCGTTCAGGTAAAGCCGCTTTGCGTCGATGTCCTTGTCGGTTTCGAGGTAATCCATGGCTCAGAGCCCAGGCCCACGCCCCGATTGCGCCCCAATCGCATGGGCCCGGCTCCTGCTGCTCGGCCGGCGCGTAGTACTTGCGGATGCTCGTGGCGTACCCGCCGGCATCGTCTTTCTGGTCCTTTTGAACCGCCAATATCGCAGTGGACCATGCCGTACCCGCGGTCGAAGACCGGCTGATTGAACCGGGGTGGTCTGCCGAAGAAGCCCAAGCCCGCAACCAGAAAGGTCGGCACCGGTTGTCCGATTTTGGGCAGGGTCAGGGACAGGTTCATCCGCGTGCAGGCCGGTCCGTCTTTCTTCCCGGTGAAGTAGAGGGTGACGGTTTTGATGATCGCCTCGCCTTCCCGGGCGTTGCGATCTTCCGAGACCACCTCCCAAGTCATCTCTTTGGGACGGCCCACGGGAGCCCGGCCATAGACGTGGGTCTCGAAGAGCGTCAATATTTCCGGCCGGCGGTGGGTCGTCCATGTCTTGGCGTCGGCCACCTTCTTGCCGTTCAGCGGAACCAGGGTCGGGTAAAGGGTCGGGTAAGGTGTACGCGGGCACCTTCGTTTCGTCGTAGTTCGCACCGGCGGGAGCAGTGGGAGCCTGAGCCAAGAGAGCGGCGCTCAGAGGGCATAAGGAGCAACACGAGGCCGGCTGTTGCAGCGAGCGACTTTTTCATGGACCTCAACGCCTTTCCGCTCACGCCTGGCCCCTTAATACGAGACATCAATAGACGATGTGCAGCGGAACGTGACATTACTGCCTGTCGCGCCATCCCGGGTGATCGCCGTCGGCCTGTACCACTGAATGTACCGGTGTCCCAAGAGGACAGTTATCGATGATGCGGTGACTCGCTATGAGCCACGAGAGCGTCGGGACAAGCCGCCTTTGTTTGAGCCGCGCTGTCACGCCGGGGGCGGCGCGGCCACGCTCCGGCGCCGTACCAGTTCTCCCTTGATCGTCACCGTGCGCGGCGCGCCGTCGTAGCCTTCGATCCGCCCCATCAGCATCCGCACCACCGCGCGGGCGATCTGCCCCACCGGCTGCGAGACCGACGTCAGCGGCACCGGGCAGTGGGAGGCGATGGTTCGTCGCGGCTGACGACGCTCACGTCCTGGGGCACGCGCACCCCGCGCGCAGCACGTCGTCCATGAACGCCAGCGCCACATAATCGTTGACGATGCACACGCCCGTCGGGCGCTCCCGCATCCCCAGGAAGCGCCGCGCCATCTGCTCCCTGCCCAAACGCATACGGCCCGTTCTGGAACAGCCACTCCGGGCGCACGGCACGCCGAACTCCTCCAGAGCGCGCCGGAACCCCTTGAGCCGGAGGTCTGCGGCAGGTTGTCCGCACCGCAGGACCACTGTGGCAGATGGGATGCCCATGCCCAGATCTTGCGGTGGCCGTGCTCCAGCAGATGACGCGCCGCCTGGAAGGCGTTGTCCTCCCGGTCGAAGATCACCTGGTCGCACGCGAGCGGCGCCGGCATGTCGTAGCTGACCACGACGCCTCCCTCCGCTGGTAGGCTTCCATCTCGAGAAGACGGCGGGGTGGATCATCGAGCCGGCGCAGACGATCGCCCGCGGTCGTTGCCGGCACACCAGCCGGACCTGGGCCGCCAGTGACTCCCCATCCTCCTGCCGGGCCCGGCATAGGTGTAGATAGGCACCTCTAAGGACCGTGCAGTTGTTCTCTTTCTGGACGAGGCCTTCTTCGTTCCCAGACCGATATCGAGGGACCGCTGATGATGCAGACCAGGCTGTTGCTGACGCCGTTGGCGAGGCGCTGCGCCAGCGGATTGGGCCGGTACGAGTTCGCGCGCGGCGGCGAACACCTTCTGCCGGGTGGCCGCGGAGATGGTGCCCTTGCCGGACAGCGCCAATGACACCGTGGACGTGTGCACCGAGCGCCGCTGCAGGATCGGATCCTGGTGTTTTGCTGTCGTTGGTCATCGACCGGGTTCTTCTTCCGCCGGCGCACCACAGCTCCGTTAAGAAACGTGTCGCAGCCGTCGCCCCCTGTCCGCAACTGCCGTGGTCGTGCAATGGGTAAACATTCTTTAAATCCGCTTTATCGACCCATTATACCAGAGGATCCTGGTAAATAAACCGCTTTATGAAATGTAATTTTTGCTTCGGCCGTTACTGCCAAGTCAACTTCCGGAGGGCGACGTTTCCGCGTAAGCCAGAAGGTGGCCGGGCCATCGGAAGGCTTCTGCAAAACCACAGGCGCACTGGCGGTGACACGCTCGCCACGCGACGTGACCATGCCCGTGTCGGGGTTCACCACGTTCACGGTGAAGGTGCCGCTCTCACGGCTCAGATCGAGCCTTCACCTCGGCGCCGCCGACAGAGTGAATCAGATAGTTGTGTCCAGGTTCGTGCAGTGTCCATTGCTGGTCGGTCGTGGCTGCTTTCCACGGCTGCATTCGTGCAATTGCGCCGAGCAGCCGCACATCCGTAGTGCGCGGCAAAATGGGTACTGAGCCGCCGGCGCACACGAGAACGCCCAGCCTGCCGTGGCGAAGTCGCACAGCACGGCCTTCTCGGGATAGCGCCCGCGATGCTCGGCCGCCATGCGCGCCAGGTCGCTGTCTTCCGGCCGTCCGCCCTTCCACTCGCGCTCGTGCTGGCGCGGCGCCAGGTTTGCCCGCCTTTTGGCGCGAACAAGCCCTTATCGATCCATACACCAGTACCCAAAATCGATCGCATCGATCTGCGCGTGATGCGCTGGTCTGGGACTGGCATCACCGTCCTTGGGCGCGCTCAGGCCGATGAGCACCCGCTTACCCGTTTGGAAGCGCCACTCGGCCACCGTCAGCCAGAACTGCAGGAAGTGCAGCGGGCCAGGTATTCTCGCCCAGGCACGTGGAGCACGTTCGGCTCGCCGGCCGAGATTCGCGGGCGTGGCGGATGTAGGCGCGATGCGGCTCACCAGCGCACCGGGCGTCACGTCGTAGAACTCCTCGGCCGGAGAGATGCGTTTCTTGTTCGCGTAGGGCGGCGGTTCGGGGAAGCCCGTGGCGAAGGCAGTTCGCTGGACGCCACGGGAAGTCAACCCAGTGCGCGCCCGCCTCGAGGAGGTTGTGCTGAAAATACATCGCGTTGACAAGGAGCAGACCCTTCTGTCCGCACAGCCCGGCGAACGCGCGCAGCCGCCCGAAATACCACGGGTTGAACTTCGTGAGGTCGTAGCGGCTGAGGCCGTCCCAGGCGCGGCCCGCGCCGCTGCGCGCCCACGGCTGTTCGTAGAAGGGTGGCCAGACATCGGCGTCGATCCGGCGGATCATCTCGTGATCGTCGCGCCGACGGTCGTACCAGAGGCCCCAATGATGGCGTAGCCCGGCGCGACCGCTGGCGGCCATGTCGTCCGTGAGGGCGCCGAGGTCGTCCGTAAGTCCCGGGCCGGTGCGGCCCGGGACGAAGCGCGTCAGGTTGGGGCCGAACTCCGCCGCGCGGTTTGGCTGCACGTGGCCACGCCACCAGATGATGTCGAGCTGGTCGCCGGTGAGCAGCTTGCCATCGACAGCCAGCCAGCCGCTGGTCACGCTCAGCTGGCGGAGCGGCAGCGTGGCAGGCTGTTGCCGGCAGCAGCAGGTCTTTTCGCAGGATCTCCTCAATGGGCACGGCACTGCCCGCGTCGGTGAGGATATCTCGCCGAGCGAAGTGCCGCCAGGCGCCCCGGAGTCGCTCCATCGCTGCGCCAGCGTAGGCCAGCAACTGCGAACTCGTTCGGTGAGCGCCAGCGCGCGTCGCCGACGAACTGCGCCCAGCAGCCGATGACCCAGTTCTGCGCGCCGGGCGGTGTGCGCGCGATGAGGACGGGCACCAGGCGACGTACCACATCACGCCGTTCGCCGCGGCCCCAGCCCGCCGTTGTCCCAGATCTCGCGGTTGTCGAAGCGCAGGCCGCCGCCGTCCATCACCAGGTTGTCGTAGAGCACGCCGGTGGCCAATCCTCGATGGGCCCGCTGAAATCATGGGCGCTCTGCGTTTTCGCGCTGGACAAACGCGTTCGGGCCGGGCACCAAATGACCAGCGGCGAAATCGTGCCGTCCCTCCTCGGCGCGGCAGCGGAAGCAATGTCTGTCCGCTCGTGTAAAACGAATGCCGGCGGTAGCCGCAAGCTCGGACACCGGCGCAAGCGACGCACAGTCCATGACCGTCACCGCCAGCAGCCCTGCAGAGCTCGCAGCGAGGAGGCGAAGTGCGCGGCGGTCACCTACCTGGCGCACCCAGGCATCCTCCACGACATCCTCGCTTGTCCAGCTCCTCGTCTTCGGGTCGCGAGGATTCCCGACTCCTGGCGGTCTCCACCCCCACTGTTGAGCGTCGAGGCCCACAGTGGCTGCCCGCGTCCTGACTCTTTCGAGCGCGCAAGTCAGCATCCAGCGTCACGCGGTTGCCATCGGCGAAGCGCAATCCGCCGCTCCCAGACGATGTCCATCTTGTCCGCCGCCCACGTCGGCGCGGGCCGACCGGGAACGGGCGACATGCCGACAAGTTGGATCCTTGGGACTGGGGCGCTGCACGAGAACGGCGTCACCGTCTTTCAGTCCCGCCGCCCCGTCCAGTTCGAAGGCGCGGGCGTTCACCGGCACGTAGGCACTGGTGACCGTCCGGACCGGACCGTGGATGCGCTTGTCGTTCGCGCCGCGGAGTTCAATCAACGTGCGGCGGCTGTTACCTGTCGCCACGAGCACCGTGCCGTTCGTGCCCGGGCCGTGACCACGGAGCACGACGCCGCTGGCGCGAATCAACAGATTGCCTGCGACCTCAAATCGCCCGCGGCCCAGCAAGACCGCTCCGCGAAAGCCCTGCTCGTCGGCGGGCAGACGGGAAACGTGGTCAATGGCCGCCTGGATGCGCGCGCCGTCGTCGCCGCCCGCGGGCGAGACGGTCACGCGCACGGGCACGTCGGGAATCGGAACGACGCCGCCTTTGTAGCCGGCGTGCGAGAAGTCCGGGATGCGATTGCCGCGCGCGTCGCTCTCGTAAACCAGCTTGCCGTGCTGTCCGAGGTCGACCAAGCGCGGCGACGGGTCGGCGGCGTGCAGTGCGCCGGCGCTCAAGACCAGCGCGGTCGCCGATAGAAAAGCAGCCATGATGGGAGAATCGTTCTTCATCGTATTGAGGATGTTTCCTTTGCGACCGAGCGTCTACTGCCACGAGTTGCCAGACCGGGTGACTGCATAGTCGGCGCCACCGTTGTTCACAAACGGGTGAAAACCGGGCTTCAGGTTGCGCACCGTATTGGAACGGAACACGCCGCTTCCGCTGGCTGCCGGCTCGATTACGATGCCGTCCTGCCCCGGGGCGTCGATACAATTGCGCTCGAAGGTGATGCTCTGGCTGGTGCCCCCGGTGAGATGAATGCCGCGGAAAATGGGGTTCAGGATCTCGTTCTCCTGAATCACCACGTTGCTGATGGGTGCGTCGCCGGCATAAACCCAGATGGCTCCGCGACGCTGGTTGGCGAAGTTGCCGCCGCCGCGAAGGATGGTGTTGTGGCGGATCGTCGCGCCGGTCAAAGGATACATGGGATAAGCAGCAGGCAGATTGAGGGTGAAGCAGCCGAAGAGCGGGTTGTCGGCGAGCAGGTTGTTTTCAACCACGTGGCCGCTGCCGCCTGCGACATCGCAGTTGTGTCCCCACCAGGTGGCGATCACCGTGTTCGAGCGCAGGGTGTTGTTGGCGGAAGCGGTCGGCGTTCGCTCCTTTTCGGAAAGAATGGCCATTCCGTCGTCGCCAGTTCCGCGGACGTGATTGTTTTCGACGAGGTTATTGCTGGAGCCGCGGTTGAGGTTGATGCCGTCCGCGTAGGTGAACCACGCGGCAGCCGCGCATACACCGCCCAGCGCCGCTCATCCAGAAACCGACATGAGTGGGTGATCCAGACGTTCTCCACCCGCCAGTTCGAGCAATTGCCGAAGGCGGCCGTGAACGGCCTGCGCCGGACGATGCCCCAGCCAGTGTGGACGTTCTCCTGGTGACGCAGGTCAGGAAACGCCGCTTGTCAGCAGCAGCAGAAACCCAGGCAGCAGCAGAAACAGCGCTGTTGCTGTGCCGATCGACCATGGTGCCGCCACATGCCAGCGCTTGCTGCCGCTCCCTCCACGTCGAACTTCGCGCTCTGGTAATAGGTGCCGGCGGGCATCGCATCCCGCCTTTCTTTTTGTGTGGTTTGGCGGCGGCGATGCAGGCCTGGATCGCCGCCGTGTCATCGGCGCTGTCGCTGCCGTTGGCGCCATGGTCGGTGACCGACAGATACGTGCCGGCGGCCGGCGGCGGGAGCGGATCGGGCGCGCTTTCCAGGTCTATCAAGTCCACGCGATAAAAGGCCGCCGTATCGGCGGCGTCCTTCTGGAGCCGGATGGTGTCGCCCTGCTTGACGCCGCCCTTGATGAAAAACCGCGTCTCATCCCAAAACACGTGCGGTGCGCCCGCCGACGGGTCGTTCGACTGCCCATTCTGGCCCGCTTCGCCGTAAAGCCAGTTGTGCCGCGAGCTGAGGGGCAGAGATTGGCGGAAAGCGTTGTTGACGGAGAGGCTCAGGGTAGCGGACAGACCGCCGCCGGTCGGCGCGTCGGGGATGCAGTGGCGAATAACGATGGTGTTGGCCGCCCGCACGTTCGGAAAGTCGAGGTAATCGCCTGCCTTCATCATCTCCACATAGCCCCGCCCCGACGCCTCAAGCTCTGGCGCCGCGGTGGTGCGCGTTGGAATCCCCGTCATTTTTACGACCTTGCCCGTTGTGCGGTTGGCGGGTGCCTCGGCTTCATACGTCGTAAAAGGCACGGCTGCGCCGCGCGGCCCGGTGTGGGCAGCATTGCCCGTTTGGGACGAAAGCGCCATTGACGCCAGAAATCCCAGACCAGACATCGCCACCGCGACCGTAAAGAGTTGTTTCATTCGCTAAGTGCTTCGTTTTATTCTTCGGCGTAGGCTCGGAAGCCGCGCACCATGAAACCGCGCTGCTGGCTCTTTTTGGCTTCCGCCGCGCGCTTCTCCACCGCGGCGCGGTTTTCGACGGTCGTCGCGCCAATGGTGACGTAATCATCGGGCCAGCGATAGCGATGGATGAAGACCGGGCGCGGCTTGTCCGAGTGGTTCTCTTGGGAACCGTGAATGGTGCGGTAGTGGAAGAAGATCGAGTCGCCGGCCTGCCCGCAGACCGGCAGGGCGCGCTCCCAAGGCCACTCGTCCGCATCCAGACCGAGATGCGAGAACGTGTCCACATGCGGCAGCGCGCCCATTCGATGCGAGCCGGGCACGACGTGCAGTGCGCCATTCACCAGATCCGTATCCACGACGTAGTTGAGGGTGGCGACCGGCCCCTCGAAGCGGTGCTCGAAATAGGCGGAGTCCTGGTGCAGATGCTTCGGATGGCCGCCGACCGGTTCCTTGTAGAGACATTGGCCGTCTATGAAAAGCTCGACATTCGGGCCGAGGATCGCCGCCACGATGTCCACGGCCTGGTCATCGAACGCGGAACGGAAAAACGCGGCGCTGGTCCGGTAGTTCAGGGCCAATCCCATGATCTGCTTGTCGCGATGGAAGTGTGGCGGGGCGGGCAAGAAGAGGGTGCCGTCCGGCGTACGCCAGCCCTCGGGAACTTTCTTGGCCTGATCGAGCAGGCTCAGCGACTGCGCCACGGTGGCCTCAATGTCACGCTGCAACTCGGCGATGTAGCGCTTCATCAGGCCGCGCACGACCAGGCAGCCGTGCTCCTTATACATGGCGGCGGCGCGCTCCACATCCAGGTCATCGGCGAAGACCTCGATGTCTTGAACGGTAACGGTCGATTCTAAAGTGGAGACGGTGCTCATGATGGTCCTCCTTAGACAGAGCATATTCTACGGGGCGGCCGCCTCTGCACGCGATGGAATCACGATATCTGCGGCACGAATGGTGGCGGCCGCTTGCGAGGCGATAACCGATCCGCCGCCCAGGTCGACCGACTTCACCGCGCCGCGAGAGCCAGCGGGAGCGTTGAACCGCAGCGTTTCCGTGCCGCTGCCGGATGCATAGTCAGCGAATGTGCCGTCGAAGAGCGCCAGGCGTGGCTTGCCCTTGACCGTCACTTTCTCGGTGAACATCACCGCAACCTGACGCTCCCGCCAAGCGACCTCGCGGATCTTCGGCCCCACTTTGCTTTCCGGGTCCCACTTCCCGCCGAAGGTCCAGGCGGCGGTGACTTGCTCCGGGGTCGGCGCGCCCGCCGCGGTCGAGAGGTTGTCCTTGTGCCACGCGTAATCGCCGCCGTCGCGGTGGCAGTTGTAAAAGTAAGCGCGCTCGCCCCAGATATTGGTCTTGTTCAACTCCTCGTTGCGCTTGATATCGGCCTCCGTGGGCGTGGCGCCGGCGAGCGGATAGATCACGCGGTAGGGGGCGCGATCGATCATCGTCCTGGAGAAGGTGCAATCGAGCAGGAAGAACTGGGCGTCGTGGTGATGCCTGGCGAGGTGCCAGCCCTCGACGCCATCGAACCTGCAGTTGCGCAGGACAAACTTCATGTCTTTGCCCTTGCTGCCGTCGTGCCAGATGGCGGCCGTGTTCTTCGTCTCGAAGAAGGTGCTGTCGGCGATGTAGCACCAGCCGCGCGGGCAGACGAAATCGACGGCGCCGCGGAAGTGGCAGCGGGCGTGGTAGTACCGGCCGTCCTCGCCGCGCCACAAAGAGACGGTGTCGGCCCCTTCGCTCAACACGTCGCAGTCGACGATCACCGTCCGATCGGCCTTGCCATAGATGGCGAACGAGTGCGGGCCGACGATTCCCGCGGTGTTCGCGATCGTGAGGTTCTCCAGTACCGCATCGTCGCCGTTGATGTTTACGACGGCCCGCCCGATCTCGTCAGGCTTCTTCTGGAAGTCCTCGTTCAACTGGGCGAACTCGATCCGCGTCCCCTTACGGCTCTGGCCGCGGAGCGTCACGCACGCCGGGTCGATACGCACCTTTTCCTTGTACACGCCGTCCCGGATCAGGATCACGATGCGCTGGCGATTGTCTTTCGGGATGCTTTGGACAGCCTTATGGACGCTCGTGAAATCGCCGCTCCCGTCGGCGGCGACAGTGATGTCGGGCGGAACGGACTCGGCCCGCGCGACGCTGCAAAGAAGCGCAATGCTGCAAAGAACCAGCAATATCGTAAGTAAGCGCATATTGACCTCTATTCACTTCTGCAAATCCCGCAACGCACGCGCGACCGCATCGGCATTACGCAGCGCGCGTGCGGGCAGGGGAAGCGATGCGTCGAAAACGTGCATCGCTTCCGCACGCTCGACGGTCAGGCGTGTTTCATCAATCTCTCCGGCGGGATTCTGGACGGCGGCCAGGTTGAGCCCGAGTCGCTGCGCCAGGAAGCGATACATCGCGGCGCGCTTCGAGAAGCCGTAGTCGTGCCCTTCCTTCTCCAGGTGCACGTTGGCGACGTCGTTCCGCGCGCCGTGATAGGCGTAAATGCTTTGCAGGAAAGGGAACTCCACCTGCGGGACGTTCTTCGTCCAATCCTCGCCGTCGGAGACGACCAGCATCGGCCGGGGCGCGGCGAGCGCGGCGATCATCGCGTTATTGGCGAAATGGTCGGAGCTGCGATGGATGGGCCGCCCGCTCTCACATTCGCAGCCACCGAAGAAATAGGCCGACACCATCACCACGGGCACGCTCACGGCCACGCGCGCATCCAGCGCGCTCAGCAGGAACGCCTGCGTGCCGCCTCCCGATTCGCCCGTGACGCCGATCCGCTTCGGGTCGATCCCCTCGAGGGAAAGCAGGAAATCGATGGCGCGCATGGCGTTCCAAACCTGCAGGGTCATCGCCAGCGGCGTCTTATGCGCAGCCTGTCCCACCTGCGGGATGGAGTCGCCGTAGCCGAACATGTCTATCGAAAGGACGACCGCGCCCGTGCAGGCCAGCGCGGCTGCCCGCTTCTGGACGTTGGGTGAGAACCGGCCATGCTCCGCGTAGTCTTCCGGCTTCTCGATGCGGCGGCTATGGCCGTGCGTGGTCAGCACCGCGGCATAGGGCGGCCTGGCATCCCGTGGCCGGAACAGGTTTCCCGTGACGAAGAATCCCGGCACCGACTCGAAGGCGACGTTCTCGACGCTGTAGCCATCGAATACGCGGCGCGCGCGGACGATCGGCTTGAGCGGAGTCCGCCGGGGCCAGGGGAACAAGCCGGCCCCCCGCTGGATGCGGTCGCGCACGTGGTCGGCGTAGGCCTGCCAGGCATCGCGTGTGGGGAACGCTTTCAGCGCGGCCCCGAGCACCGCCCGACCTTGCTCGGGCGTGAGATAGTCGCGCCGGCACAAGATCGGCCCGTTGGCGGGCGCTTCGGGAAACCCGGCGGGGAGCCAGGCGAGCGCCCGCCCCGTCATGGCCGAATCGGAAGGATCGGCCTCCGCGGGTATGGCCCCGTAAAGGAGAAGCGATATCCCGAGCATGACTTCATTGCAGAACTTCATTGTATCACTTCGACGCCCGGCGGCACTTCCATGTCGCTCGTGATCTCACCCGTAGTCTCCCGTTGATGCCGCACCTGTAAAACGCCGTGCGGCGTGGGATAAGCGCCCTCAACCCATTCCAGATCGGCCAGGTGCGGCTTCGCAAGCAGTTTGCGGCAGCCCGGTTCCAGCGGGCGGACGCCCAGAACGTGCTCGGACAGCCACGCTGTCGGCCCGGCCGCCCAGCCGTGGCACAGGCTATGGCGCAGGCCCTTGTAGCAGTAGTCGCCGCGCTCGCGATGTAGATCGCGCCGGCCTGCGGGCACCAGCTCGTCGATGCGGCCCGCGTTTTCGGCCCACGTGAGATCGAAATCTTCCCAGAAGCTCGTCGCGCCCAGATCGAGCATCGCGCCCCAGTAGCGACGAATCACTTCCAGACAGCCCGCGTGATCGCCCGCCCGCGCCCGCGCCTGCAGCACATAGAAGCCGTAAAACGTAGAAATCCCGCGCAACGGCTCGCGCGCGAGGACTTGCGCGTTGATCTCAGACAGATCATAGAGACCGGACAGCGCCATCAACGCGCTCGCCTGCTTGCTGTCCAAGGGGAGCGGCGGCGTTTGCAAGCGCGCAGCGGCGTTCAACGCTTCTTCGCGGGCCGATGCCTCGCCCAACACGGCGCACAGCTCGGCGCCGGCGCGCAGCGCCATCGCGAGCAGCGCGACTAACCCGGCGCGCACGGCCGCAGGATTCTCGCTCGACGGCCAATCCAGAAACTCCCAGCCGCGCCATTCCGCCGTGCCGTCCGGCTGAATCTGCTCGATCATCACGGGCAGCAATCCCGTCAAGTACTCACGTTGCGTTTCGAGGTAGTCTCGATCGCCGTGCGCCACAAACCAGTCGTGCTGGATGATGACCCACCACATCGAATACGAGCCGATGTTATTCATCCACCGCGGGAGCGGCGTCCAATCGAGGCTTTGCGGCACGATGTCGAGCGCGCCCCACACGGCACTGATGACCGCGGTTTCGGGGTGCATGTCGCCGATCCACACGGCACGGTCGCGTTTGATACCGTCCCACACGAAGTCTTGCAGGCACAGGTGCACGGTGTCCGCGCCCGTTTGCCAGATGCGGTTGAGGCGCTCGTCGGGACACGCGAAGGCGCCGACCGGCGTCAACTCGCGCATCAGCGTCATGGCGCGGCAGGCCACAAGCGGCAGCTCCATATCATCCAGCAGGTCGAGGCGCGCGAAACGGAAACCTGTCAGGCCGTACTCTTGCGCGCCCATCGTGGGCAGGGTGATCTGAAAATCGTGCAGCGCGTGATCGTTGTCCGGCTCGTGCATCGCTTCCAACGCCGATTCGCCGAACCGCAGGCGCATCCTCGCCATGCGTCTGTCCTTAACCGGGCCGGTCACCAGTTGAAGGCCGCCGTTCAGTTCACGTCCGAAGTCGAGCAGGATGCCGGCGTCGGGGCCGCGCAGGGTGCAGCAGGGCGCGGCCTGCACGAGAGCTTGTCCCCAATCATTGCGCAGCAGGATCTCGGCGTTGTGGATGTCACCCCCTTGCCACAGAATGCGGGTCGGCAACACGGCGCGGCGGGCGCGGGGGTCCGTGTTTGCTGTGCTCATACTGTCCATGCTGTTCCTTTTACACAGGATCGTGATGCGATTCGAAGGTGTAGCTGCCCGACCCGACGGCAAAAACGGCGCGGTCACCTTCACGGCGCAGGAAGGTCACCCTCGGGCTTTGCTCGGCGGGCGCGCCGCTTTCCTGCACGGCGGCGCCTTCGCGTGCGGGCAGGAAGACCGTTGCGCTGGTATTGGCGGGGATCGCCGCTTGCAGGAGGAAACGTTCGCCGGCGCGTTCCCAGCGGACGGAGATCGGTCCGTGAATCGACTGATAGCTCGCCTCGACCCACCGGAGATCACCGACCGGGTGCGGGCGGAGGATGATCTTCTTGAAGCCGGGCGCGGCGGGATCGCCATCGATGCCGGCGAGATTTTTGTAGAACCACTCGGTGATCTGCCCGAGCATGAAGTGGTTGTGCGAGGAGCTGAGGTTGGCGTCCCACGACTCGGTGAGGCTCGTGGCGCCCTTCTTGAGTTGATAGCCGTAGCCCGGCTTCTCGTCCTGGTTGATCATCCGGTAGATCACGTCGGAGCGGCCGCCTTCCGCGAGAGCTTGCAGGAGGTAACGGAAGCCGACGTCACCGGCGGTCATGGTGCAGCCGCGCTCCTCCACGTCGCGCACGAGCGCGGCCAGCACGCGCGCGCGGTCGGCGGGCTCCGCGATGTTCATCACGAGCGGGAGCGCATTGGCGCACTGGGAGCCGGTGGCGTAGATGCCGGCATCGCGGCGGAAGAAATGGCGGTTGTAGCTCGCGCGAATCCGCGCGGCGCGAGCGGCAAAGTCCTGCGCTTCCCCGGCGTGACCGAGTAGCGCGGCGGCCTGCGCGAGTATAAATGCGTCGTAATAGAAAAACGCGGTGGCGGTGACGGGCGTCGGCTTGAGCTGGGAGACACCTGGTTTTTCCGGGCCATGTTCGTACCAGTCGCCCAGCCCTTCGGACACAACGTCG
>JAUJNC010000217.1 GCA_030446525.1 Armatimonadaceae bacterium | reverse complement strand
CGAGCAGGGTCGGCATGTTGGTCGTCACATGGGTGTTCGCATCGCCGAAATTGGAGCCATACAGAACCATCGTGCGGTCCAGGAGCGAGTCCTCGCCCTCGCGCACGGCTTTCAGGTCGGTGACGAGGTCGGCGAGCAGCTTCATGTGCCACTCGTCAATGGCCTTCAGCTGGGAACGCTTGCTCTCGGACTTGCCGTGGTGCGACAGGTTGTGGTACCCGTCGGTGATCGTGATACCTTCGATCTCCATCACCGGGGTGCTCACGCCTTCGAGCATCAGCGTGATCGAACGGGTCGAATCGGTTTCGAAGGCGAGCCGCGCCAGGTCGTACATGACCTTTACTTTGTCTATGTAGGCCGCCGGGGTGGCGGGATCGACGGGGACCGGGGCCTGGACGACGGGTTTGGGCTTTTTCTCCCAGCCGCGCGAGGTCTGCAGGCGATGCTCCAGTTCGCGGACGCTGGTGAAATACTGATCCAGTCGGTCGCGGTCCCGGTGGCCGACCTGGCGCTGCAGATCTTTCGCCTGGTCGGCGATGGTGTCGAGGATGCTCCGCCCGGTATCGAGTCTCCGGATCTGGGCCTCGACCTGCTCGGACGTCCCCTGGAGGAAGAGTTGCTTGAACACCTCCGACGCTTTGTCTTCGGGCGGAATGGCCACGCCGGTGCCGGTCCAGGAGAGACTGCGGGAGCGCGTATTGACGGCGAGCGTGAGCGACGGGAACCGGGTCAGGGTGCCGATCTGCTCGGCAATCTGCTGGTCCAGCGAGATCGTGTTGCGAAACGAGCTGCTGCCGGGATGGGGAGCCGCCGTCAGGAAACACACATCGGCGGGATGCCCCCCATCCACATTCGGGTGAGACACGCCGCTAAACACCGTGAAGTCCTTGCGGTGTGCCTGAAGCAGCGCCAGATAGGGTGAAGGGGTGTAGTGGCTCCCTGTCCCGGTGGGAAAGAACAGATCGGGCAACAAACCGAGGTTGTTGCAGATTCCCAGCATCCGCCGTGGCGTGGCGCCGGGAGCAAGCGGCGCGGAAGACGGCCGTGCTCTCGCGAAAGCCGGCAGCATGGAGTCGAGAAAGGGAAGCGACAAAGCGATCCCGATCCCTTTCAGGAAGGTCCGACGCGGGAGAGGGCCGCGCGTCGAGAGGAATGGCCCCGAAGATTTGGGGAGGGATTCGAGTTTCATTATTGGAAAGTATATCACGTTCGGTAGGTTGCGTGCCAGCCGTTTCTAGAGACAGAGGAGTGTACGGGAACGGCCAACTCACCGAAGCAAAGCATATCGTCTCGCAAAAGGGCGTTAAAGCAGACAATAGAAGTTACCGCTGGCGAAGTCGCTCCTGTGCTCCCATGGCCGTCTGCTCGATTCGGCAACGCGGGCTTGTCATTCACTACCGTGTCAGCTCTTCCACTCTGAAGCCGCCTATGAAGTCGCGCCGCGTGCTTCCTCGATGCTCGGCTCCGCCAGCAAACCAGACAGGCGCCAACACCGCTCCCGCTCGGCCCGGTCCCCGGCTTGCCACGCCGCCACCCCGTTCACACACCTGTGAACCCGGCGCGGGTTCACCCCCACACAACGAGCCGCGTAGTAGCCCAGCGTCTTGTCCGGACCACAGGAAGGCGTGCGGCAGGCCTGGCTCCATAGGCGATACGGGGGAGATCCCCTCAAGGGTTCGCCAGTGGTAACTTGGTAATTCTGTTGCAGCCCCCTGTAAAAAGTTCCGAGGTGAGAAGAACCAGCAGCACCTAAGTAGTCGTGGTAGTCGTATAGGGTCAAGGGCGATAGAGATACCCATAGCTTAGAAGCGAAGGAAGGTGCGCTAATGAACCATACAACGGAGATACTGCTTGCCCTCTTTGTCGTCTTCGTCGCGGCACAGATCGGGGCGGAAATCGCGCAGCGCCTGAAGATGCCCGCCGTCGTGGGCGAGATTGCCGCAGGGTGCATTATCGGCCCGTCCGTTCTGGGATGGGTCCGAATCAATGAACCGCTCCAAGTCCTGGCAGAAATCGGGGCGGTGCTCCTCCTTTTCGCCGTCGGCCTCGAGACCCGCGCCGGTGATCTAAAGAAAGTGGGGCGCGTGGCAACCCTGGTCGGCGTCGCCGGGGTCATTCTTCCCTTTGTGCTGGGCGCGCTGTGGGCAAAGTTTACAGGCTTCGATACGCCTAAAGCCATGTTCGTGGCGGCTGCCTTTGTCGCAACCTCTGCCGGTATCACCGCGCGGGTGCTTCAAGAGCTTGGCGTTCTGGGGCGAATCGAAAGCCGCATAATCTTAGGCGCTGCCGTCATTGACGATATTCTCGCCATGCTCCTTTTAGGGGTGGTGACGGCCATTCAAGGGGGAGGGGGCGTCAACGTCATCGGGCTTGCGCTCGTACTCGTTCAGGCCGTGGGCTTTGTCGCCGTCATTGCCCTGGTCGGAACCAAAGTCATGCACCGGAAGTCGGCTCTGCTTGAAGCGCCGATAAACCCGCTCTCCCCGCTGACGCTCGCGCTCGCCCTTTGTCTGGGGCTTGCCGTGGCCGCCTCCGCGCTGGGCCTCGCCGCCATCATCGGGGCGTTTCTCGCCGGCATGGTCATGGCCGAATCCGAACAGCGCCATACGCTGGAAAAACAGATTCAGCCGATCATGGCGCTGCTCGTGCCCTTCTTTTTTGTCGTCACCGGCGCGCAGGTAAACCTTCCGGAACTGGGAAGTCTCTCGGCGCTCGGCACGCTCGTTGTGGTGGTGCTTCTTGCCGTCGTCAGTAAGCTCGTCGGCTGCGGGCTCGGGGCTTTGTCTTTGGGCAGGAAGTCGGCCCTCATCGTGGGTATGGGCATGGTTCCGCGCGGCGAGGTAGGCATTATCGTGGCGAGCTTGGGGCAGCAGGCGGGAAGTTTTCTCCGGCACGACCTACGCGCTCATCATCGCTATGTCGCTCATTACCTCCATGATCGCGCCTCCGGTGCTTAAAGCCCTCCTCGCAGGCGCTTCGGAAGAAATGTCGACGCCTCACTCTTAGTGCCTGTGGAGGAGACAGGGCATAGGTAAAACTACTTTCCTGGTTACTTTACGACGAAGTCTATGCCCTGCCGCTTGCAGCGTGGGAACCGGTTATCAGGGAGTCAGAGGGCTTCCCTCTGGCTAAGGGCAGGGTTAATGCCCCGCCCGCAGAACCGGCGTGCGCAGCGGCGGAGTTGCGAAGCAACGGAGTCGCAAGCCGCCGTTTACTTTCCGGTAACTGGTTGAACATCAGCGGCCTCGGTCGCTCGCTTTTGCCGCCGATGACCCAAGATGCCTTTCGGCAGGTGGGCGGTTGGTGATCTCTTTTTCCGAACTTGCGCGTCCGCCGGCCTAAACTCTGAAAAAGGCACTCGGGCCAGCACCCGGCGCAGCCGCCCCGGTGTTGCCCGGGCGCAACGGTCCCGGAAACCCGGCGGGAGCGTCGCTTCGGTCGCAGCCACGTACGAGACAATGGCTCCAGCCAAGAGCGCCAACTCCGGCAGTCGCTGGCGACTCTGCGGGGCAAAGACGAACTGGCGAAAGGTGCCCAACATCTGCTTAGCCGAGAGCGGCAACTGCTCCACCGGCCAGCGGTCCCGATACAGGGCCAGCAAGTCGGCACCGCCAACCGGCAGATTGGTGCACAGCGACAGCGGCTCTCGATAGCGCTGATGCCGGATGACCACGCAGCGGAACCGCGGCGCCCCCGGCCCGGCATCCGGCAGCACCGGATCCTCCCAGAAACGTGCCTGTACCCATCGCTCGCCCTCTCGCCAGCGCTCTTCTCGGTCGGGGGGCATCGCCAGGATCAGGCGGCCTTTGTAGCGGGGCGGCAGAGGACGGACAAAGTCGCCGCAGATCGGGCGCCTGCCCCTGCCTTTGTACTCGGCAGGCACAGCACGACGGGCCGTAACGTTCTTGGCGGCGCGGCAGACAGAGCGTTTCACCCCCGCCTCGTGCACCTGGGAGAGCGGGAAGCCGCGGTCGGTGGCGAGGCTTCCGCGTCCCTCAACAGCACGCCCGCCTCTTGAAGCAGGCGCGCCTGCAGGTCCTTCCCGCCCGTGCCCTGCGGCTCGGTGCGTACCAAGGCCCGCGGCAGGGGCAGGCGCTGTCCTTCTACCGAGCCGACGCCCGCGAGCACGCCCAGACAGATGGCCGGCAGAGCCTTGCCTGCCCGTGCATGGTAGTGCTCGCTCGGGCAGTGCTTCAGCCGCGGCCGCAAGCAGCCTACCGGATCGGCGGCGACGGGCCGGAAGCCACCATGGCGGTGCGCTGGGAAGCGGGCTTGGCCCCCGACAATCTGCTGCCATGCTGCCAGGAGCGTAGCGACCTGCCAGTCCCCATAGGCCAGAGCGGCCCAGGCTCTGCGCACGGCATCGGGCGCCAGGCCGCACTCGGCCAGTGCCGGGATGAGCGCCCCGCGCGTGCCGAGAAGTCGCCCGGTGAGGAGCATCCCCAGCAGGTGGAACAGGGCCAGGTTGGTTCCTATGGGCACTTCGTTGACGAGACGGCACAACAGGCTGCTGATGCGGTAGACTGTAGGAGACATCCGGCAGGTGTCCGGGAGTTTCGTTTGGCCACTAAACTCTATCCGAACTGCCTGCCGGATGTCACCCCAAAGACATCAAGTTACCGGAAAGTAAAGAAACGAGGAGATGAGGGAAAAGCATGGACGAAGAACGCCTCCGGTCGAAATTCGAGGGCGCGCTGCTGGGCACGTTCGCCGGCGTGCGAATGAGACGATCCTCCGCGAGTCACGCCAAACACACGATCGTTCTAACGCTCCATGTTGTGGTACTCTGCTTGGCGCCTCCAGTGAACCACGTATGGGCACAAGTGCCTTCCGACCAAGAGATTTCTTCTCTGGTCAAGCGTTTGCGTGACAAGGACGTGGGCACTAGCAACGAAGCTGCCAACGCTTTGATAGCAAAGCACCGGAAAGCGAAAGTGGCGATCCCCGCACTCGTTAATGCCTTGAGGGATGAGAGCGCGCACGTCCGCGCCAACGCGATCGCGGTCCTAAGCTACATGGGATCGGGCGCCAGAGCGGCGGTCCCCGCGCTCGTTAAGGCGCTCGTAGACAAGAGCCCTGAGGTTCGCGCAAATGCGGGCGCCGTCTTGGCTAACCTGAAAGGCACGGAATCGGACGCCAGAGCGGCGGTCCCCGCGCTTATCAAGGCGCTGGGCGACAAGGATGTGGATGTCCGCGGCTCTGCGATCTTTGGCCTGGCCTTCGTCGGTTCAGACGCCAGAGCGGTCCCCGCGCTCATCAAGGTGCTGCACGACGAGAGCGAAGTCGGATACGTCCGCGCCGCCGCAGTAATGGCCCTAGGCATCATGCGGCCGGACGCCGGAGCGACGGTCCCCGCGCTCGGTAGGGCGCTGAGTGACAAGAACCCTTTCGTTCGCGAATGGACGAGCTACGTCCTAGCCCGCAGGGGATGGAGCGCCAGAGCGGCGGTCCCCGCGCTCGTTAAGGCGCTGCACGACGAGAGCAAAACCGTCCGGTACAACGCGGCACTGGCCCTGGGCCGCATGGGTTCGGACGCTAAACCTGCGATCCCCGCGCTCACTGACGCGCTGAACGACAAAAGTGACAAGGTCGGTTCCGCTGCTGCTGCCAGCTTAGCAACCATCGCGGAGTACTTCCAGGATGAAGCACGGAGCCTGCCCTTTGCGGCTCTCAACGAACGTGTGGGGGTTCTGATCGCGGTCGAGTTCGGCCTGATCGCCAGCATCAATAAGCTAGACGCCACGTCCCCCAGGCGCTCGACATACGAGACGGCGCGCTTACGCGTACGTCGATCCATCAATGCGATGTGGGACAGAAGGCAGGCCCGTGTGTTGGACAGGGTGGTCGCCAAGATGTCCCGAAACAAAGCGGTCACGGGGGTCGCCGTCTACCTTGTCTCGCTCCTGTCGCTCTGGTTGCTTCTCCTGTGGGTGCGCCCCCTGTGGCTGCTCCGGATCAACGACGCGCTGGCACCACACACCGAAGTCAAACTGCCCTTAGGGCCTGACATGGCGGTGTCACTGCGCACCCTGCTCCTTCTCAGCTTCTTCCATTACCTCCCCAGAGTCCTTGACGCCTGGGTGGCCGCACACGTAGATTCCGTTCGGGACGGATTCGAGGACCGACTCACGGTCCAAGATCGCAAGATCCACGTCCCGGTGGCAATCACCCTTGACGGTAAATCGATTGGAGATCTCACCAGCACCGATCTGAAGCCGGCGTTCTCCCGGGACAGATCTCTCCTGTTGATCTGGGGCGAAGGCGGTTCGGGCAAGACCAGCCTCGCCTGCCAAGTGGCTAGGTGGGCGATGTCGGATGATCCGCTCTTGCGCCTCCGTAACCACCGGATGTTACCCGTGCTCATCGAGGAGGAGCTGAACGCCGCCGTTGCGGCCGGCAAGCGCCTCGTCAGCGCGGTCCGCGGGCAACTCCAGAGCGTGATCGACCGGCCTGAATCACTTTCTGAAGAACTCACGAACCGTCTCCTCCAACGCGGACGCATCCTGGTGGTTGTGGACAGCCTGTCGGAGATGAACGACGCCACCCGCAACGAGATCCGGCCGCAGGACTCTGGGTTCCTCATCAGCGCCCTGATCGTGACATCGCGGCGGGAGGAGACGTTGGGGGAGGTGAGGCGGTCCGTCATCCGCCCACTCCGGATCGAAGGTCATCAAATCTCCATCTTTATGGACGCATACTTCGCTGGACGGGGTAAGCGCCATCTGTTTGTCGACTTCGAGTACTTCCGTGACCTTGGACGCCTCTCGCAAATGGTCGGCGGGGGAAACCTAACCGTGCTGCTGGCCAAGCTGTATGCGGAGCAGATGATCGCC
>JAUJNC010000216.1 GCA_030446525.1 Armatimonadaceae bacterium | reverse complement strand
GGTAAGGGCCGTGAAGAAGACTTTGAGTTGATCGCGCATGGTTACTCGACCGCCGTGCCGACACCGGCCTGATCGAAGGACGCCATCTCCCGCAGGATGCGCGCGCTCGCCTCGATCAGGTGCAGCGCGAGGGCCGCACCGCTCCCCTCCCCCAGGCGCATCTCCAGGTCGAGCAAGGGCGTCGCGCCGAGCGCGCCGAGGGCGAGGGCATGCCCCGCCTCCGCCGAGCGGTGCGCGAAAAGCATCGCCTCGCGGGACAGCGGCGCTAGCCGCGCCGCGACGAGCGCCGCAACGGTGCAGATGAAGCCGTCGATGACCACGGGCACCCGACAGGACGCCGCGCCCAGGATCGCACCGACCAGCGCGCTGATCTCCAGACCGCCGACGGCGCACAGGGCGTCGAACGGGGTCCGCACAAAACGACGATGCCGCGCAACGGCCCCCGCGATCACCTCCCGCTTGCGCGCCAGCTGGCGATCGTCCAGTCCCGTCCCGCGCCCCACCGTTTCCTCTGCCGCCGCACCCGTGAGCAGAGACAGGAGCGCGGCGGCCGACGCCGTGTTGCCGATACCCATTTCGCCCAGCGCCAGCACGTCCACGCCCGCCTCCTTCGCGGCGGTGGCCCGCTCCACCCCGACCGCAACGGCACGCCCGACCTCGACCCCGTCCAGGGCGCTCTGGCGGGCGAAGTTGTGTGCGCCCTGACGTACCTTCCGATCCAGCGCCAGCCCGTCCCGTAAGGCCGACGCCACGCCGACATCCACCACTTCCAGCTCCGCTCCCGCGTGCCGGGCGAGGACGTTGATAGCCGCGCCCCCCGCGGCGAAGTTGCCGACCATCTGCGCCGTGACCTCCGGAGGGTAGGCGCTCGTACCCTCCGCGACGATGCCGTGATCGCCCGCAAAGACGATCACCCGCCTCTTCGCCGTGCGGGGCGGCACCTGGTGCTGTATGGCGCAAAGCTCCGCCGCCAGCCATTCCAGCCTGCCCAGGCTGCCCGGCGGCTTGGTCTTGCGGGCGAGGAGCGCCCGCGCCTCCCGGCGGTGCCGCCCGGAGGCGGGGTGAGGCGCGGGATACGTCATGGGCATACCTTCACTCGGCGTCCTTTCCCCCCGTCACGCGCGGGACGGCAACAAAAACGCCACCGTCCTTTGGAGGATCGGTGGCGGCTGACGCATTGCCTGTGATGTACCAAGCCACTTGCGGTGCGTCCGTCGCCCCTTTCTCGCGAAGGGTTTCCCTGCGACCTTTCCCTCGGCTGGCATTCGGGCTTGGGGGCTTGACACAGCCGCCCTTACCGTTGCGGGACAGCGCCGGATTCGCACCGGACTTCCCCAGACACAAGGGAGTGCGATATAGAATTCTGACGTTCGCCGCTATGGGAAGCGGCAGCCGGTATTATAGCGTGATGCGACGGAGGCTGTCAAGGGGGAGTTCGCCCCCTCTCCCTTCCAAGGAAGGGAGAGGGGTTCACCGCTTGAACTGCACCGTGGCCGGCTCGGACTCGTCGCCGGCGGCGTCCACGGCGACGGCGCGGAGCGTGTAGGTCAAGCCGGAGACCCCCGGGGGCGCGCCGAGCTTGACGTCGGGGGCGGTCCACCGGCCCTTCTCGTCCGCCTTTACCTCGACGTTCGCGACGGTGCCCCGGGCAGGGATCACCAGAAGCCGCCCCTGGTAGCCTACAGACAGGCGCACGGCCGCGTTGGGAGCGGCGCGCCCGGTCACCGTGACGGTGTTGCCGACGGAAGCGCCCTCCTGCGGCGTGTCGATGATGGGCGCGTCGGGGGCCCCCGCCGCGATCGTTACGGACGCAGCAGCCGTCTGCGTCACGGTGTTGCCGTCTTTGGCGGTGTAGGTGACCGTGACCGGCGCTTTTTGGAGCGATTCGCCCTTTTGGACCGTGTAGGTGCCGGTATAAACGCCCGGGGGATCCTCCTTCAGGGGGCGGTCTGTCGCCACCCCGCCTACGCGGAAGCGGGCCGCGCCGCCGGGCGCCGCCTCCGCACGGACGGTGAGCACGTCGCCGGCGCCCAGCGTTTTATCCCCGGGCGAGAACGTCAGGCTTTTGATCGGGGATTCGCCGCCCGCGATGGTGAAGGCCCAATCCTTCTGGGTCTCGTTGCCCGCCGCGTCCTTGGCCGTCACGCGCGCCGTGTTCTTGCCGACGGGCAGGTCGGCGGCGGGGCGGTAGGAGAAGAACGCCTCGGTGACCGTGGCCTGCTCGGTCACGTCCTGCCCGTTGACGACGATCCGCGTGCCTTTGGGGTCCACGCCCGTCCCCGCGTCGGAGTAGGTGCCGTAGAGCAGCGGCTTGCCGGGCGGCAAGGTCGCGCCGTCCTCGGGTGACAGGCTCGCCAGCGTCGGCCCCGCGGCATCGACAGTGAGCGGGTTGGCGGCCTGGATCACGGGCGAGGACGCACCCTTCAGGGTCAGCGACGCCAGGACGGACGCCCCTTGGACGTTGGTGCCGCTCGGCACGGTGAACGCGCCGGTGTAGGTGCCCGGCTCCGTCTCCTTCAAAGCGAGGTTCTGCGCCGCCTCGATGCCGGGGACAGAAAAAACGCCCTCCGCGCCCGGCGTCCCTTTCAAAGTCACAGACAGCACATCGCCGCCGCGCAGCGGGCGGGTCGCGTTGTGCGTGAACGAGCGCACCTCCACCCGGGCGGGCGGCGCGGGGGCGGGGTCGTCGGCCGTCACCACAGCGACCCCGATGCCCTGCTGCGTCTGCGGGTATCCGGATGACCACCTGCTCCCCGGCCGCACGTCCGCCAGGCGCACCTCGCGGCCGGCCATGGTGCAGGGCGCTCGCCGCACCTCGGCGACCCAGGCCGTCGGTCAGTGTCACGATGGTTGCCGGAGAGGGGAGCACGCGCTGGATCGATTCCAGTCTCGCCCTTGCGCTCGCCATGGGTGGCCTCGGCGAGGGTGGCGCGGCCACACCGGTCGCGGCGCACCGTCACCTGGTCGCAGAGCAGAGCGCCGCAAGGCCGGCCTGGGTGGCCGGCCTCCGCGCGCCGGCGGCCGACGTAGACGTCCAGGCGCGAGCGGGATGCGCATGTTCTCGCCGCCCGCGACGCCTTCGGACCGTCGAAGAAGGCGGTTTCCGGGAAGATGCCCGTGATCGTCGGTGACCCAGGCCGGCCCCGGACGGCGCGGGTGAACTTCGGCCCACCTGGGCATCCGTGGTGATGCGGACCGATCGCGTCGCCGCCTCACCGGACCTGCGCGCCAGCGCCTCGAAGGCGAAGCGCAGCGGCACCAGGGTCGTGCCCGCCGTGGCCTCGGCCGGCAGGGACAGGGCGCGCTCTTCGCCGTTTACCAGCGCCTGCGCCTCGCCCAGCCGCAGCGAGACGGTGGTCGGCCCCTTGACGGCCAGGATCGTCCTGGTCGCCGCGTCGTACTGAACGTTCGCGCCGAGCTTTTCGAAGACGCCGCGCAGCGGCACCAGCACGGTCCCGAGCCGCTGCACCGGGGGCTGGCCGGCAAACGCGACCGGATCGCCGTTCACCGAAACGCGGATGTCCTGCGCCGCCCCGGGCAGGGCGGCCGCCACCAGCGCGGCGACCAGGAAAAAGGGGGGCGCTGCTTGCCGCGCCCCGACAAACACGATAAATGACTTGATATTCATCACTGCTCCACCGCCACGACGACCCGCGTGCCGCGCTTGGTCTTCGGATCGACCGCGATCGTCAGCTGGTCGCCCGATCGGAGATCGTCCACCGTAACCTTCTCCCCGCCATAAAGCACCAGCACGTCCTCCGGCACCTCGATCAGACGGCCGTCCGTCATTTTGAGCACCCACCGCCCCGGGCTCAGGCGCTTGGCCTCCAGGAACTCGCCCTTGAAGACGGGGGACCCCGGCGCGGCCTGGCCCGGCCTGGGTGACGGGGCGGGTTTCTCCGCGGCGCGGGCGACGACCTCCACGGCGGTGGCGACGCCCTCCGGGGTCTGCCGCACCTCGACCGTGTCCCCCACCCGGACGCGGTCCAGGGTGATCGCGAGGAGGGTGTTCGGGCGGCGCACCGAGACGGTGGCGTTCGGCCGCAGCGGGATGGTCCTCTCCAAAGCCGGCGCGCCGTTCCTGCCGGGCACGCGCATCACCAGGCGCCGGGGGGCCAGGTCCGGGTACACCGCCCTCACCGTGCCGCTGACGCTGACATCGACGGGCGGGGCGGGATCTTGCGGCGCCGGGCCGGCCGTGGTGTCGATGGCCACGGTGCGCGCCGCGACGTTCCAGGTGACGCGCGCGCCCAGCGCCTCCGCGAGAAAGCGCAGCGGCACCAGCACGGAGCCGTTCGCGATGAATGCCGGCGTGTCCAGGGTCACGGGCCGGTCGCCGATCAGGGCGCGGCGGCTCCCCACCGGGAGGGTGATGTTGGTCGCGCCCCGGATCGCGATCACCGTCTTGGTCTGCGCGTCGTAGCGCACGAACGCGCCCAGCCGCTCCAGCACGCCGCGCAGGGGGACCAGGACGCGCCCGCCCTGCTCCAGGGGCGGCTGCCCTTCAAAAACGATGGGGGTCTGGTCCACGACCACTCGCACCTGCGCCCGCGCGGCGGGCATCCCGATGCCGACCAGGAGCAGCGCCAGCGCCAGGCGGGGCGGCATGTATGCCAAGGCATCCCAATGCCTCATTACGTATTTGCCTCCATGATGGCTCAAGTAGCCCAACAGCTTCGAGACAAATTTACCCGCGCGCGCTCGGCGACAAACTTTATGTCTGCATGTTACCGCAATTGCGCCGGCAGCCGGTCCAGGGGAACCCCGTGTCCTTCCACGACGTCGCCGAGCGCGACGCCGGGCTTGTTCGCGCCGTGGAAGTCCGAGCCGCCCGTGACCAGCAAGCCCAGATCCCGCGCCAAGTCGAGGAAGCGCTCGGTTTGGGGGAGCGTGTGCTGGGAGTAAAACGCCTCCACGCCGTCGAGGCCGGCAGCCTGTAGGGCGCGCAGCCGGTCCCGCGGCGACTCGCCCGGCTCCAGGCGAAGCAGCCCGGGGTGCGCCAGGAAGGCGAGGCCGCCCGCGCCCTGGATCAGGGCGATGGCGTCGGCGGGGGGAAGCACGGCCTTGGGGACGTACGCGGGAGCGTTATCCCCGAGGAAGCGGTTGAACGCCTCGGCCGGGGTCGCAACGACGCCTTTTTGCAGGAGCGCCTGCGCGAAGTGGGGGCGGCCGACGTTGGCGCCGGGCGGGGCGGCGGCGATCACCTCGTCCAGGGTCAGGGGCGCGCCGAGCGCCTGGAGACGCTCGACCATGCGGGCGTTGCGGTCGCGCCGCGCTTCGGAAAGGCGGCGCAGCGTTTCCTGCAGCCCCGCGTGGTCGGGATCGATGCCCAGCCCGAGCAGGTGGCACTTCCCCGGCGGCCCCTCGGCCGACAGCTCGACCCCGGGTACAAGACGGATGCCGGCCTCGGCCGCCGCACGCGCCGCCTCCGCGGTCCCGGCCGTGGTGTCGTGGTCCGTGACGGCAAGGACCGACAGGCCGCGCGCCGCGGCGGCGCGCACCAGCTCGGCGGGCGTCAGGGTGCCGTCCGAGGCCGTGGTATGCGCGTGAAGATCGGCGTAGATGGGTGGTGACCTCGATGAAGGTGTCTGTTACCGGCGCCCGATGAGCCCGTTGTTTTCGAGATAGGCGAGGATCTTGTTCGCCGACTGCTCGACCGTCTCTTTGTCGCTCTCGACGACGACCTCGGGACGGGCGGGCGGCTCGTACGGGTCGGAGACGCCGGTAAAGTTCGCGATCTCGCCGGCCAGCGCCTTCTTGTACAGGCCCTTCACGTCGCGCTCGGCCAGCACGTCGATCGGGCAGGAAACGTACACCTCGACGAAGCGGGCGCCGTCCGCCTCGGTGGCCCCGCGCACCTCGTCGCGGACGTCCCGGTACGGCGAGATGGCGGCGGTGATGGCGATCACCCCGTTGCGGGCGAGCAGGCGCGCGACGTAGCCGATGCGGCGGATGTTGGTGTCCCGGTCTTCCTTGGAAAAGCCCAGCCCCTTGGAAAGGTTGGTCCGCACCTCGTCCCCGTCCAGCAACTCGACTTTGTAGTTCTTCTCGCGGAAAAGGCCGACCAGGTGTTGGGAGAGCGTGGACTTACCCGCTCCGGAAAGCCCCGTGAACCAGAGCGTGAATCCCTGATGAGTCAATCGGAATAATCCCCTTTATCGTTCGTGCGGCTGGATTGTACCATGCCCCGCGGCGGGTGTCAAAGGTATCGCACGGGCCGACGGCGAAATAAAGATTTGAACCCGAGGAGAGGTACAGCAACGTGACGACGAAGACGATACGGCGAGGATGCGTCCTCCTGGGAGTGGCCGCCGCAGGCGCCGCTTTTCTTCCCGCCCTGGCACAAAACCCCGGACCGCCCGCGCCACCGGCGCCGGCAGAACCGGCCGCCGCCTCCGCCGCCGCGCCCGCGGTCACCCCCCCGCGCGAAACGCCGCTGTTCAACGGCAAGGACCTGTCCGGCTGGTACACGTTCTTCCCCTCGCAGGGCGTGAACAAGGATCCGGAGAAGATCATCACCGTGCGGGACGGGGTTATCCACGTTACGGGCAAGGAGTTCGGCTACTTCGCGACGGAGCGCCCGTACGCCAACTACCACATCACTTTCGACGTGAAATGGGGCGAGAAGAAGTGGCCGCCGCGCGAGGACAAGGTGCGCGACTCCGGCATCCTGCTGCACTGCATCGGGCCGGACAAGGTCTGGATCAAGAGCATCGAGTGCCAGATACAGGAGAAGGACTTCGGCGACTTCCACCACATCGGCGGCGTTTCGTCGGTGGTGAACGGCGAGCGGCGGGCGAACCGCGTCATCAAGCAGGCCGACGAAGCGTTCTCCGACCTCGACGTGCAGGTGCTGCTCCGGTCAGGACAGCGCGGGTTCCTCGA
>JAUJNC010000215.1 GCA_030446525.1 Armatimonadaceae bacterium | reverse complement strand
AAGACGTTCGGGCGCGGCGGGCACAAGAACGTGGGCCGGATCGTCGAGCCGCGCTGGGACTTCAAGCCGTACGGCCGGTGCGGCAAGTGGGTCTCCGATCTCTTCCCGCACGTGGCGACCTGCGTGGACGACATCGCCTTCCTCCACTCGATGACGGCGGACTCGCCCATCCACGGCTCGGCCATGCTCCAGATGAACACAGGCAAGATCCTTTCCGGCAGCCCGTGCCTCGGGTCGTGGGTGAGCTACGGGCTGGGGAGCGAGAACCAGAACCTGCCGGGCTTCGTGGTCATGCTCGACCCGCGCGGCGGCCCGATCAGCGGCGCCAAGAACTGGTCGAGCGGCCACATGCCCGCCTCGTACCAGGCGACGGTCATGAACGGGGGCGCGACCCCGATCCTGGACCTGGACCGCCCCCCGGGCGTGACGCCGGCGATGCAGCGCAGAATGCTGGATACGCTCCAGGGATACAACGCCGAGCACAACGCCCGCCGCATCGACAACACGAACCTGGCGGCGCGCATCGCCAGCTACGAGCTCGCCTTCCGCATGCAGAGCGCCGCGCCCGAGGCGGTGGACTTGCAGAAAGAGACCGAGTCCACGCGCGGCCTGTACGGGCTGGATGACCCACGCACGGAGGTGTTCGGGCGGCAGTGCCTGATGGCCCGCCGCCTGGTCGAGCGCGGCGTCCGCTTCATCCAGATCTACTCCGGCGGCAACCACGTCGACAGCACCTGGGACGCCCACAACGACCTGGTCACGAACCACACGCTGCACGCCGGCGAAACCGACAAGCCGATCGCCGGCCTTCTCAAAGACCTGAAGCAGCGCGGCCTGCTGGACCAGACGCTGATCGTGTGGGGCGGCGAGTTCGGGCGACAGCCGACCGCCGAGTACGAGAAGGGGACCGGGCGCGATCACAACGCGTACGGGTTCACCATGTGGCTGGCGGGCGGCGGGGTCAAGGGCGGCGTGAGCGTCGGCCAGACCGACGAGCTCGGCAGCGCGGCGGTCGAGGACAAGTTCCACGTCAAGCACCTGCACGCCACGATCCTGCGCCAGATGGGCATGGACCCGAACCGCCTGACCTACTTCTACGGCGGCCTGGACCAGAAGCTGGTCGGCGTCGAGGGCGCCGAGCCGATCCACCAGATCATTTAACGCACGCGGTAGGTCTCGATCATCCGTTCCCACGCCCGCCTGCGCTCCTCCTCGAGGGGCGGCGGGCCCTGCTTGCGGACCTGCTCCGTGACGTCCCGCTCCGCCGAGCGCATCGCCAGCAGGGCCGCGCTCAGATAGTCCGTGTCTTCCAGAGCGCGCGTTTCACCGGAACCCGTGCGCTTTATCTTGAAGGACTCGTACGTGTACGCGCGCACGGGCCCGTAGGCCGTCTCGCCCGAAAGCGTGCAGGAAATGCTGCCGGTCTTATCCTTGTCCGCGTCGTGGTCGCCGGTGATGCTCAGGCTGTAGCTGCCGTTGCCCGCGTACGAGAACTCCAGGGTCCCGCCCGCGCTCGCCCGGCGCATCAGCTCCTCCAGGTCCCGCTTCACCCGCGACTCGTCCCTGGCGCCGAAGTCTTTGAGCCGCAAAGAGACGTCGACGGAACCGAACTTGACGACGCGCGGCTTGCCCTCGTGGGGGTCGACGCGTTCGGTGACAGGCGGCTCCTCCCTGTCCAGCGTCTCCGCGGCGCGGGCGATGCGCCCGGGCGTGCCCAACAGCACCATCGGTACCCGGTCGCCCAGCGCGAAGAGCAGCACCCCCTTCTTCGGATAGGCCACGACCCGCCAGTCCTCGAAACGTTCGGCGGGGAAGCGCTCCTCGCCCCCCTCGCCCAGAGCGCCCCGCAGCCGCCCGAGGCTCGGCGCGCCGTGTTCGTGGCGGGCGGTCAGGCAGATGCCGTCTAGGGTCGCCTCCTTGTCCTTGGTCGGGTACAGCGCGTCGACGCGCCACGGGCTGTTGTCGTCTTGCTGCCGCAGCTCGACCGAGGGGATCGCGGGCATGAACCGGCCCCGGCCGTTGCGGAACTGTTTCTTGACGCCCTCCTGCGTCGTGACACCCAACGTTATCCCGGACCAGGAGGTCCCGTCGAACGTCTCGATCCCCCGCGCGGCGAAGTGCGGCGCATCGGCCCGCGTCGCGGTGATCGGTATCATCGTGAGGGTCACGGCGGCGGTGCAGAATAAACCGACCCGTGGAACGCGCGACCGCCGCGCCGGGCGGCGCAAGATTCGCCGGAGTGTCATGCTGTTTTCCTTTCGCACGGCGCTTGCAAGCGCCGCCCCGTGATGGTTCAGCCCCAGTACAACCGGGTTTGTATGTATGTGGAAGTGAGGGCCTTTTGCACTTATTTCATTAGAGGGCGTTTTTTTTATTTTGCCGCTGTCTTCTTATAACAACGGCGGCGACAAACACTCCCTGCAGCTCGTTTCTGACGTTTTCGGCGTGTTCCTGGCCCAAATACTTCTGCCAGCCGTGTTGGGCGTAGATCGCCCGCAAGCTCTCTTCCTTCTCGTAGAAATTCATCGTGCCTACCCACGCCCCGTGGAAGCACGGGGCGATCAGGCGGGCCAGACGCTCGGGGGTGCAGGGCAGGAGGGGGGCGACGCTGGCGGTGGTGCGGATGCCCGCCTCCTTCAGCTGGCGCGCCGCCGCCAGGCGCCTCGGGATCGACGGCGCCCGCGGCTCGAACGCCTTCCGGACGACCTCGCTGTCGGTCGGCAGAGAGATGCCGACGTCCAGGGTGTCCCCGAACTGCCGGAACAGGTCGATGTCGCGGACGATCAAGGGGCTGCGGGTTTGCAGGCGGAGGCGCTTGGGGAAGGCGAAGAGGAGCACCTGGAGCAGCGCCCGCGAGAGGCCCAGCCGGCGTTCGATAGGCTGGTACGGGTCGGTGGCCGAGGAGAAGAAGACCGTCTTGCCGTAGACCTTGTGGCTTTCGCGCTGGAGGGCGTTGACGGCGTTCTTTTTCACCTCCACCCACCGGCCCCAGTCTGCCCTCTTCGCGGCGTCGTCGCGGACGAAGCGGCTGGCGTAGCAATAGCTGCAGCCGAACAGGCAGCCGCGGTAGGGGTTGATCGTGTAGTCGCACGGGATGCTGCTGGAGCGGGACTGCTCCGTCAGCACCGACTTCGCCTCGATAGAGGTGATCAGATTCATCGGCATACACCTGGCCCAGGAGCTGGCTCTATTATAGCAAAAATACGTTTGCCGGGCAAGGCTTTTCTGCGGCGGCCACGGCGTTTGGGCGCGGGTGGCCGGTTATGCTACAATAGAAGAAGGAGATACCGATGAAGCGAAGGGATTTTGTTGGGAGCTTGTTCGGGGCGGGGCTGCTGGCGCTGGCCGGCTGCGGGGGCGGCCTCCCCGAGGCCGACTTCGAAGACGCGATACGGACGACCAGAGGTACCCTGCGCGACCTGTTGCTGGGCGTGGAGGACACCGACGTGACGCGGCCCGTCAAGCCCGACCCGCCCCTCCTCAAGCAGGGCGTATACGAGACGGTTCTCATCGCCGCCGACGCAGACGCCTTCGCGCGCGCGTCCCAGGGCTCGCTGAACGCCAGGGACGTCCAGCAGATGCAGCGCCGCGTGGTGGAAGACTTGGACAAGGATCTGAAGCGGCGCGGCTTCTCGGCGCGCAACGTCCCCTTCGGCGCCGGGGCGCGCGGTGCGGAGAAGGCCCTTCTCGCCACGCTCACGCCTATCACGCAGGAGGGCGGTTCCCCCCGCGAGCGCGCCGAAGGCAAGGGAAGGACCTACATCGTCATCCGTCTCACCGTCACCGACCCCAGGACCGGCGCCATCCTGAGCCAGCGGGACTACTACTCCGGGCACGACGTCAAACCCGCCTCCCGCAAGTGACCGACGGAGTGGGCAGCCGGACAAAGCAGGCGCCCGTGACCGGGCTCCCGTGCCTTCGGGGGTGGGAAACGGGCGTCATGCCAGAAAGGCCAGCGTGACCTCGTTGCCCACGAATAGGCCGCGCGACGTCATCCGGAGCTGATCGTGCGCCCGTTCGATCAGGCCGTCCCGCGTCAGCCTCGCGATCTCGTCGCCGAAAACGTCCTCGGCCCCGACGCCGAAGCGGCGCCGGAAGGCGGCGAGGTCCACCCCTTCGGTGAGCCGCAGGCCCAGCATCATCGTCTCGCCCATCGCCTCGCGCGGGGCGAGGCGCTCCTCCGAAACCGTCGCCGTGCCCCCCGCCTGGATCCGGTCGGCGAACCGGCCCGGCAGGCGCTCGTTCATCGTGCGCGCCCCGTCCAGATACGACGCCGCGCCCGCCCCGAAGCCGAAGTACTCCTCGTTGCGCCAGTAGATCCGGTTGTGGCGGCACTCGTAGCCGGGATACGCGTAGTTCGATATCTCGTAGCGCCGGTAGCCCGCCGCCGCGGCCCGCTCCATGGCCCGCGCGAACATCGCCGCCTCCATTTTCTCGCCGGGGAGCGGCAGCCGGCCGCGCTCCCGCCTGGCCCAGAACGCCGTGCCCTCCTCGACGATCAGCGAGTACATCGAAAGGTGCGGCAGGCCGAGCGCGAACGCCTGGTCAACGGAACGGTCCCAATCGGCCATCGTCTGCCGGGGCAGGGCGAACATCAGGTCGACGTTGATATTGTCGAAGCCGGCGTCCTTGGCCGACTGGACCGCCGCCCGGGCCTCGTCCGCGCCGTGCACGCGGTCCAGCGTCCTCAGCAGACGGTCGTTGAACGACTGGACCCCGAACGAGATCCGGTTGAACCCGCCCGCGCGCAGCGCCGCGAGCTCGCGCACGTCGGCCGTGCCGGGGTTCGCTTCGGTCGTCACCTCCGCGCCGGCGCCGACGGCGAACGACGCCCGGACGGTGTCGAGGATGCGCAGCAGCTCGCCGGCCGAAAGCGTCGTCGGCGTGCCCCCGCCGAAGAAGATGGTCGGGACGCGCGTTTGGGGCTCGGCCCGGCGCTCGATTTCGGCGCACAGCGCCTCGACGTACCGCGCCTTCGTGGCGTCCTTGTAGCCCGAGTACGAGTTGAAGTCGCAATACCCGCACTTCTTCACGCAGAACGGTATGTGAACGTAAACTCCCGCGGTTCGCATCTTTATCTCCACGCAGCGTACTTACCCGCCCGCTGCCGGCATCTTTTCTGATACGGAGGAGACCTGCTCGCGCGTTGCCCCGGGGCGCGTGATGCAGGCGACGCCGATCAGCACCAGGGCCCCGCCCAGGGCGGTCAGGGCGGTGAACGGGTCGCGGAACCAGAAGACGCCCATCAGGGTGCCGGCGACGGGCTGGAGGAAGATAAAGACGGACAGCTCCGAGGCGTCCGCCACCTCCAGCAGCATGAACCAGACGGTGTAGGCGATCACGGTGCACGGCCCCAAAAGATACAGGAAGGCGCCCCAGGCCGCCGGGGTGGGGGAGACCGGGCCGTTCGTGACCGTCTCCCAGACCGCGAAGGGGGCCAGCAGGAGCGAGCCGAGCAGGAACTCGTAGGTGACGATGACCCGGAGCGCCGCGCCCGCCACCCCAAAGCGGAAAAAAGCCGCCTTGAACGGCCCGAAGCCGGGCGCCTCCGGCGTCCCGATGGCGACTTTACCCGTGACGTACGCGCCCGCCCAGAACAGGTTGCACAGGACCGCCAGCACGTACACCGCCCACTTCGGCTGGCGCCTCACGCCCCGTCCGTGCCGTTCGCGATCACTGCCGGTCCCACAACTGCCTCACTTTGTCGCGCCCATAAACAACGAGCTCGGGGTCGCCGTAGAAGGTCTCCAGGGTGATGGTGCCGTCATAGCCGGTCGCCTTGAGCGCCTTCAGCTCCCGCTTCCAGTCGATGCTGCCCGCGCCGATGGCGAGGTGGTCGTCGCCCCGCCCCTTGTTGTCGGACAGGTGGACGTGCCTCAGCCGGCCCGCGTACCGCCCGAGCAGCGACGCCGTGTTGCTCCGGGCGGCGCGGATGTTGGCGTGGCCGATGTCCAAGTGCAGTCCCACCTCGGGCAGCGCGTCCAGGATCGGGGACAGGGTCTCGGCGTTGTCGCCTTCCAGGTTCTCGACCATGAGGGTGATGCCCAGATCGCGCGCCGCCGGCAGCAGCCGCCCGATCGCTTCCGCGTTGCGCCGGTTGATGTACGCGATATCGTGGTTCGGCACGCGGCAATCCAGGTGCAGGTTCATGAGGGTCGCGCCCACCCCGGCGAAGACACGCAGGCACGCCTCCGCCTCGGCGACCGCGCCCGCCTGGACGGCGTCGAACGCCGACCCGAAGGGCAGGTAGTATGCCGTGTGCCCGACCACGCCCAGCCCCCGCCCGGCCAGCGCCGCCCTGACCTTCGCCGCGTCCACCTGGTCGGCGCGCGCCAGCGGCGGCTCCAGCGTCAGGTCCACGAAGTCGAAGCCCAGATCAGCGGCGCGC
>JAUJNC010000214.1 GCA_030446525.1 Armatimonadaceae bacterium | reverse complement strand
CTTCCATGGTTCTGTGTAGCTTATCGTACACTCCATCAAAGCGGAGAAAGGCCACTTTGCTTTGTTGCCGCTTATCGGTGATGGCCGCCGAGAGTGCCTTGCTCAGGCAGATCTTCTTGTCGGCTTGGGCCAAGAGCAACAGGCCGGCGTCGCTGGTAACGTCGCCGCCGTCGAAGCGGCAGATGACCTCTTTGCCGATGGCGGCAGGAAAGAGAAGAGCCGGGCACGAACTGTCCATTGGGAGCACCTCTGCTTTGGTTTGTTTTGGTCAACAACCTATTCAACAGAGTGTGCTCCTTTTACTCTATACACGCATAATCCGGGCTAGATCAAGAAGAGAAAGAACAAGAAGAGGAAGAGCAGGAACCGAGCTTGTAGCCGCGGCGGCGCGGCGCCGTCCGTTTGCCTTGGTGAAACGAGAGCGCTGCTGTTCCTGCTCGGACGCTCGGCGAGCGAGCGTTCACGATGCCCGGCCCCGCCGGGCGGGGTGGGAGCGTTGTGGCAAGGGCGCCTCGCTCCCGCCCCATGGAAAGGGCGAAGCGTATGAGACCGCGATCGAGGAGCCGCTTTGAGCGCCTGGCGGACCGGGCGCGACAGGCGCCGGGGTTGCGGACGGGACCGGTCCGCTCCCCCCTGGCCGTGGGTGTCGCCCTGCTGCTCGTGCTCTTCGGCCTGTGGATGCTGGTGAGGAGCCTGTAAGCGGATGAAGCATTATCATCAGTCCCAACAGCGTGCCAACACCGGCACGCAGCGTTTCCTCTTCGCCACGGGCATCGAGTGCAGCTACCCGACCATCGAGACGCCGCGAGGAAAGCTGCGGCGCGATCAGATGGCCGAGTGCCGCCACTACGAGCGCTGGGGCGAGGACCTGGAGCTGACGCGCGAGAGGGGCATCCTCTTCCTGCGCTACGGCCCCCCTACTACCGGTTCTAGCCGGGCAGAACCCGGCTACTCGGCTCCGTTGGCCTCCACCTTTGCCTCTTTCGGGGCGGCGCTCGCCGAATGCAGGCCCGGTGAGAGGCTCAGTTTGCTCCCTTCTTTCAGCACGTTGTTGGCGGTGCTGAAGGCCTCCAGAACATCGATGGGGATGGCCAAAACCACCGTGTTCGAGGCCGTGGGGCCAAGACCGTCGATGGACTGCAGGGTACGAAGCTGCATCGCGCCCGGGCTCTCCTTCATCGTGCGAGCCGCCTCGGCCAGGTTCTGAGCGGCCTCGCGGTCTCCCTCCGCCTTCGTGATGGTCGCCCGCTTCTCGCGTTCCGCCGATGCCTGCCGCGACATCATCTTCTTCAACTCCTCGGGCATGTTGACGTCCTGGATCCGCAGGCCCGTGACCTCCACGCCCCAGCCGACGGTGTCCTTATCGACGTTGTCCTCGATGGCCTTGGCGATCTGCTCCCGCTCCGTAAGGAGCTGATCGAGCGTGATCTGGCCGATAACGTCGCGCAGGGACGTCTGGGCGTACTGCGTGATCGTATACCGATAGTCCTGCACTTTGATGATCGCATCCGCCGCTTCGACGACCCGGAAGAACAGCACGCCGTTGATCGTCACCGGCACGTTGTCTCGGGTGATCACCTGCTGGGCGGGTATGTCCTCGGCCAGCACGCGCGTATCCACCATCCGGATCTGGTCGACCAGGGGGATGATCAGGAACAGACCGGGGCCTCTGATGCTGCTGAAGCGGCCCAGCCGGAATACCACCGCCTTCTCCCACTGCGCCGCGAGCTGGATGGCCGAGGAGAGGATGATGTCCCCGATCAGCCAGGCGATCCCCAGCACGACGGCCAGGGCGGCGTTGGCCTGGGCGATGGGCACGATGATGACCCCGCCCACCAGCAGAAGGATCACGAACATCAGCCCGGAAATATAGTTGACCATAACGTTCCCCTCCGTCTTTAGATCGGGTTAGGCCGATCACTTAGAACCTGTGTAGAAACCCTTAATTTGGCTCCAATTTGCGCAAAGCGCGGCGCATCGCACTCACATCCACCCAGGCCTCCGCACTGCCCGGCGTCTGCTCATAGTCCTTGCTCAAGCGACGAGACCAGTTCAGCCAACTGATGCTTCGCTCCACAATCCAACGCTTGGGATCCACGCCAAAGCCAACGCGGCCCGCCGCAGGCTTGACGATCTCCAACGTGGCATGACCACCCGTCACACTCACCACCCAGTCCGCCAACGTACCCCGGTAGCCGCTGTCGGCAAACACCTTCACCACAGAGACCAGCAATAGCACCACCCTGGCAAAACAGAGACGGAAACCCACCGAGTCGGAAATGTTGGCCGCCGTCACCACCCGTCCCCATAAAAGGCCGAGCGTGTCTACCTGCACGTGGCGCTTGCGTCCCTTGATCTTCTTGCCCCCATCAAAGCCGCGCATTCGGTCTGCCGAAGCGCCCCTTTTAGCGCCGTCTTGACCGACTGACTATCGGCAATCAGCACGGAAGGCGTCTCCCTCTTGCCCGCTTCCTGCCGGACCTTCTTGTTGAGGGCCAGGCGTATCGTTTCCAACGTGCCATTATCGCGGTACTGTCGGAAGTGTCCCCAGACGCTTTCTTTGGGCGGCAGGTCGCTTGGGATCATGCGCCATTGGCAGCCGGTTTTCTCGATGTAGAAGATCGCGTTGAAGATCTCTCGGAGGGGCCATTGTCTTGGTCTTCCTCCTTTGCGGGGGTCGCGTTCGGGGAGCAGGGGTTCGATTCGGCTCCACTGTGCGTCGGTAAGGTCACTGGCATATCGAGAACTCATGCTAAAGTTATCGCCACAAAGAGCAGGTTTCTACACAGGTTCTTATATTGAAGGACACGCCAAGCCCGATGCAGGTTGCATCTATTCGGAGAGGCAAAGCGGGGAGGGCCCTAACGAAGCAGGAAGCTGAGCAGAAGGCCGATACCGATGCCGGCCAGACCGGATACCAGAGAGGTGCATAGGATTATTTGTCCTGCCCTGCGATCGGCCTTTGTCTGGCGCGGCGCAAGACGGATCTTGGACAGCGGCCTTCTGGTTATCTCCCCACCGGTATCGACATGCACCTGTGCTTTGGCCGGGTCGTAGGTTCGGACCACGCCGTCCGACCAGCCCCAATCCGTGTGGAACTGGACGTGGCGTCCCGGAAGCAGCGCGAGCGGGTGCAGGTCCGAGAGGGTGCAGGTATGCTCGCCGCCACTGACGAAACGCACAAACACCGTCTGCCCCTCGAGACGCACGACGGTGGCCGGATACCAGGCCCGGTCCACGGAAGGCGCGAAGAGCATATACCCGGGCTCAACACTCCCCACCGGCAGGAGCAGCCGTTCGCGCAGTGCCTGCAGGGTCGCCTCGCGCGGGACGCCCACCTCCTCGGCGGCCTTCAGGTACGTTTCGTAGGCCGGTTCCGGCTCCGCCAGGCCGCGGCTCTGCTGAGCGATCTCTTGGGCGCGTCGCAGCGTCTCACGAAGTTCTTTTTCCGACAGTTGCAGTGATGGCATACGGGGTCCTTGCTCTGCGGCGCAGGTCCTGTGGCTTGTTTCTCATAGCCTGTACGCGACAGGGGGCAGGCGATGTTTCTGCGGGGGTTGCGCGGGCTTACACCACCTCTTTTCCTAAGCGGCCCCAGAAAGGAGCTGGATATCCATTTCCTTGTGCGCGTTCCTTGTGCGCGAGGGCAGCGCCACGGACGGTCACGTTGATCTGGTAAGGTACGGGCTTTCCTGATTTACCCACGGGCGAAGCATCGACTTAAGGAGCGCGGCGATTCCGACGGCGAGCACGGCAATGCCGTAGCGACGCCGACTGTCACGCTGGAGACCGCTCCAGGGGCTGGTCGTGGTCTTTGTCATCCTATCTCTTTCCGCTCAGGCCCGCGCCGTTAGTCGTCAGCTAGCGGACGAACAAACACAGCATGATACGACGGCGAGCGGGGCGGCGTTCCCCGCGGCAAGGGTCAAGACTCGATAACCGCCGGGCCGAAAGGACACGGAGCTTTGAGGACATCACTCCTGTCACCCTGTTTCCTATACCCCCACAGAGAGCCTGCTGCTGTTGCCATGCAGAGCTGCTACTAATGAATGTTTATAATAATTGATACACGGATAAACTCCCCTTAGGGGATGATATCGAGATCTCGCCAGGTCATCCCCCGCGCACGTCACCTTTGCCGGCGAGACAATGCGCCACAAAGGTCTAAAGAATAAATCGATCCCATAGAGGCAGTCATAACGGCTCTGCTGTCTCTGGGAATTGCACCTCCGCGCCAGCCACATTCAGCAGGCGCGCGTCAATCCCTTGCTGCCGACCCAGGGCACCCGCGAGGTAGTGCTTCGCGGCAACCTGTTCTTCCAGCCCAATGACACCTACAACCTCAACGCCAAGCATGGTCCCTTCGTGACGGATAGAATCCAGGCTCGCGGGGGTTGCTCGGCTGATAAATCCGGAGCCACCCCGAACACAGTCTATGGAGCGGAGGCGAACTACCACTTTCCAGGCACTCGGCGGCAAGCTTCCATTTGCGGGCGTGTTCCTGGGCAGCGCCAACATTCAGGGCGGCTCCGGTGGGAACACGGTCCACCGCTGCGGGGGCTTCAAGGGGTATCAAGCACTTCGTCAACCCCAGCGTAGCGGCGACAAGGCTTCAGCATCGCGCCAGCCGCGGGGCGCGAACCGGCAGAGCGCGACGGCGATCGTGTTCGGTCTGGCCGTCTATCGGTGATAAGAGCGACCGGGACACACCGTTTTTCAAAGTGTCCCGGTTCCTTTGGTCCAGGCCGCAGAAGCAGCTCTACCCTTGACGCACCGCGCCTTCCGAGGAAGCGCTCGAACGGGCTGCCGAGCCAATCCTTCGATCACGAGAAGCAGCCACTCTGGAAAGGATGAAGGGAGCATGATTGGGCTGTCTCCCGCGAGATAGTAGAGCAAGTCTTAAACACCTTTGGAACCCGTGTGCAGGTGGAATCTATGCACAAGATGGGATCGCTCCGTAAACACGACATCGTGCGCAGGCGGCTTCCACTCGGAACCTTATCTAAGATCAAACTATCGGGAATTCCCCAGTGGTTCGTCTTTCGCTCCATCGCGGCCAGGAAGAGGACCGCTACGAGCAAAGTACCGCCAACTATCAGGCTCCTGGCAGCACTACGGGCGTATGTGTTCCCCGAATACACGGCGTCGATAGAGGCCGGAAAATCGTTCTACTTCCTACATGGTCATGGACTACCTCGCAGGTGAACGCTGGGAATACCTATAGCGCACCGGATACAACGGAAACCCGGGCGCACGAGAAGGAAGAGATCCGGCGAACGATGGGACGCTTCTATGCCCAGGTGCATAGCGTAACCAAGGCCTCAGAAGAGGCCGATGCCGAAACGAAAGCCATGCTGCGCATGCTGGACCGGCTGGAGAGCGCGGTGAGAAAAGGACATCTTGCGATTGACTTGAAGAAAATCGATCAGTGCCGGCGGGCTGTCGAGAGGGAGCCCTTTCAGAAACGATCACCTCTGCCTGTACCTGGTCGATACGGAGTTTGTTCTTCGCAAAGCGGGAAGGGGAATGGGGCCTGGCGTTCCTCTGTGATACGAATTAGGTCCGAGTACCGGGACGGCTACTGCGATCTGTCGCCGGTCCTCGGCGGCCCGGTCGCCCTCTGGGAGTTGGATCGTCCCTTAGAGTTTGCGGATGCCAGCAAAGCCGCAGCGCTCTCTTTCTTCCGGGGCTATGACGAACTGCGCCCCCTGGATTACGAGAAGCTGATCCGCCTGCCTCTGTATCACCATCTGGGTCTGTGGGCAAATGTCGCTGATGCGCAGAACACGCCGACGAAGATAGGGTGGATTAAAAGAGGAAAGAACCGCTCATCACTGAGTTGGTGGAGCGGATTGCCGCAAAGGCTGCGAGAGCAGATACCGCTGCCAGACGGACAACACTCCTGCAAGGTTTCTCGCACAGTTCTCTTCGTAATGGTCAGATCGTCCGCCCGAACCGGGGCGGTCCCGGTGCAGAACTATCGTCCGCCGGCAGCGTGCCTTTTGAAACAGCATCGAACCCGCTGCGCCGAATGATCGTCTGGTACCGATGCTGCTACTGTACTCCTGGGGGTGCCCGGCCTTTTGCTATCGCTATCAAAGTACCATCCGGAGTTGCGACGCGCCGGAGTAGCAGAACCTCAACCCTGCTTTCGCGTATAGATTCCTAGGATAGAAGCCCCGTACGCCCGTTGTCCACCTTCTCAGGGTAGCCGGGACCCTTAGAGGAGCCTCGAACCTTCCCGGCGCGCTTCCTTCTTCTTGGAGTTTCTTAGGTCGCCTTCCCCAAGAGGAGGGGTGCCTACTTGTGCGTGGTCGCCCCAGCAAGCAAGCGGCCCCTAGGAAAGCAGCGGAAAATATGTCTCTCAAACACCGGACGCAACGTTCTATGCGCGCCGTGTCCTTTATAGTGGTTGCCGTGCTCTGGGCAGTGTCAAGTCCAAAAGTGGTGTAAATTCTCTCGCCGAGAGCCTGCCCGCTTAACTCACGCCGCGATCAGCGCGGCTCGCTCTCGCGCCTGGCGCCACTTACTTAATACTCGCTCATGTCCAGATAGACCTTACCTGTCGACCAGGCCTCATCGTGCTCCATGAGCGCCAGCCCCCAATAAGCGACCCGCCGAGGCACGGTTGGGAAAGATCCGGATCACCCGCTCTCGGCGACGGAGGCTCCTCGTGGAGGCCGTTCCGCCGAGTTGAGTCGTCCTCCAGGCGCTTGCGATAGCGCTCCGGAAGAGACAGCACCGCAATCCCGTCCTCAAAGCCGCCTCGGAGCGATCAGGTAACTGGGGGCCGTGCCCAGAACGCCGACAGCGTCTCGGCCAGTTCAACGCGCCATCTCTGGGGATCGGCCGCCTCGAAGATCCGGCGCAGACGCGCCTTCAGAGCGACGCGCTCCTTCTCGGGACAGGCATCGAGCACGTTCCCAGAGAAATGCGTCTGACAGCGCTGCCAACTGGCCCCCTGGAACTGCTTCTTGACCGCCGCCGCCAGCCCGGCATGATCATCCGGGTCACCAGGTCGACGCCACACAGGCCCCGCTTCTTGAGCCAGACGAACAGTTCCGACCAAGAACACTCCCGATTCGCCGTCACCGATCTGGAGCCCCAGCACCTCCCCGGTAACCCTCCTCATTGACACCGCTGGCGATCAGAGCGCTGCATGGACGGACTCTCTACCCTCCTGCCGCACCCGGATCACCAGCCGCATCCACGATCAGGAAGGGTAGCGCTGACCCGAAGGTCCCGCCCGTTCCAGGCGCTGACCAGAGGATCGAGCCGCGCGCACAACGTCGAGACGGTGGACTTGGAAAACTCTACCCCCGGGGGTTCCTTGGTGACCGCCTCCACCTTGCGGGTGGAGACCCCCCTGCACGACCATCTCCATCAGCGCCAGGACAAAAGCTTGCTCGCTCCGCTGGTAACGCTCCCGAGATCGGGCGAGAATTCGCCCCCGCGCCGCCGCGGGACCTGCAGCAGCGTGCCCACCCCGCGTCTGCAGCGGGCGCTCCCCATGCCCGTTGCAGTAGCCCTGCCGCACGGGCGTCCTCTCGTGCGGCAGGGCTTGGAGCAGGCTCGGTCGCCTGCGCTGCCAGGATCTGGTTGAGGACCTGCTCCACGAGCACGTCCCAGCCCATCATGGCGGCTAAAGAGACTTGAAACCAGATGGTCTTCTACGGTAACCTGATATTGAGCCATTCTCTCCTCCTGAGGATGTTGGTTTGGTCACTTTCATCTCCCAGCGAGTGGCTTCTCCTCCGTTCAGGAGACCGGCTTTTTACACCATTCTACGATACTTCTCCGAAAATAGCCGTGGTCTGCCGATGCGCCACCAGGCTTTGCTCTGGCCTCCAGGCTGCCGCCGCCATCTCCAGGGTCGCCTTGTAGCCCAGCTTTTCCAAACGAGTAACCAGGCGCTTGGTGGTGTTGGCGGGACGCAGCTTGTCGAAGTCCCCGCCCAATTCGCGGTAGGGCTCCTGGCGCGCCAGCAGGTAGTAGGCGATCTGCAAGATAGAGTGCGCTACCGCCACCGTCGCCCGATTGGACCCACAGCGAGGACATAGACGACGATACTGTGCTTGCAGGTATGTCCCCTTGCACTTGACCGCCGACCGAAGTTTGCCTCGACCAGCGCACGGCGCAGCACGCCGAATTGCCCTTGCGCGTCTTGCGCGCTGCTTGCCCGCACTCTCGTGATTACCCCGGCGCCGCCCCTGCCCAAGCGCACAGATGCCCGGCCGTGGGAAGCGCCCCATGTCGGTTCCGATCTCGCTGATGATGACTTGGGCCGTCGTCTGCCCAATTCCCGGGATGCCGTCCACCAGCACAGGCGCCAGGGCGCTGGCCTCTTCAATGGCCACATCCAACCGCTCGATGCTGGCCTCCCACGCTGTCGATCTGGCAGAGCAACTCCGTTAAGATGAGGCGCGTGATGCGCGCTTTGACTTGCCCCTGCAGGAATCGCGCAACTCCTTGCTGCGCAGTCGCCCGCGCGCCAGTCGGGCCAGATCCTGTGCATCGCTCCTGGCCCGCGATCAGTGCTTGGAGTCGCTTTGGCCAGGAACACCCATCACGTCGGAGGCCACACGCGAGCTGATGTTGGTGTCCTCAGTGTCTTCTGCACCCGGTTGATCCAGGCGCACGCGCTCCTCGGCCATACTGGTGCGAGCCCGCGTCAGATCGCGCAGGACCCGTTGCTCCGCGGCAGGCACGAAGCTGGGCTGGATCAGACCATGCTGAAGAGCAGTTGGGCCAGCCAGCGGGCGTCTTTGACATCGGTCTTCGGCCGGGCACATTCTTGACATGCTGAGGGTTGACCAGCAGCAGTTCGAAGTGGCCTTCCAGCACATTGTAGATCGGCTTCCAGTAGTCACTGATGCTCTCCATCGCCACATGGGTCACCCCGCCTTCTTGGAGCCAGTCCCGCGCAGCGAGCAGGTCGCGGGTGAAGGTAGGGAACTTGCGCTCCTGCCGAAGACCGATGTCAAAGACGCCCCCGCTGGCTGGCCCAACTGCTTCAGCATGGTCTGATCAGCTCCTGCGCGATCTGACGCGGGCTCGCACCAGTATGGCCGAGGAGCGCGTGCACTGATCAACCGGGTGCAGAAGACACTGGAGGACATCAAGCTCGCGTGTGTGGCCTCCGACGTGATGGGTGTCTCCCGGCCGTGCGGCTCAAGCACTGATCGCGGGCCAGGCGTGCACAGGATCTGGCCCGACTGGCGCGCGGGCGACTGCGCAGCAAGATGGCCGAGTTGGAAGCGGCCCTGCAGGGGCAAGTCAAGCGCATCACGCGCTCGCTTAACAGGTTGCTCTGCCAGATCGACAGCGTGGAGGCCAGCATCGAGCGGGTTGGATGGCGGCAGCCAGAGAGGCCAGCGCCCCTTTCGCTGAGGCGCTCGTGCTGGTGGACGGCATCCAGGAATTGGGCAGACGACGGCCCAAGTCATCATCAACCGGAACCGACATGGGGCGCTGACCGGGCATCTGTGCGCTTGGGCAGGGGTGGCGCCGGGGCAATCACGAGAGTGCGGGCGAAGCAGCGTAGCGGCAAGACGCGCAAGGGCAATCGAGCGCTGCGCCGTGCGCTGGTCGAAGACAGGCTCAGTCGGCGGTCAAGTGCGGACATACCTGCAAGCACAGTATCATCCTCGCTGTGGGTCCAATCGGGCGACGGTGGCGGTAGCGCACTCTATCTTGCAGATCGTCTACTACCTGCTGGCGCGCCAGGAGCCCTACCACGAATTGGCGGGGACTACTTCGACGAAACCGCGTCCCGCCAACACCACCAAGCCTGGTTACTCGTTTGGAAAAGTTGGGCTACAAGGCGACCCTGGAGATGGCGGCGGCAATGGGGCCAGAGCAAAGCCTGGTGGCGCATCGGCAGACCGGCTATTTTCCGGGCGGTATCATTAGAGTTGTGGCGCAATTGCTTGTTGTCGTCTCGTCTGGTAAACTTTCAAGCATGGTGACCTATCGACTGTCCGCCCGCCCCTGGGCCTTTGTTAGCATGACCGGCATGAGCGTAGCCGAGTTCGACGCCCTCCACGAAAGTCGCACCCGCCCACGCCCGACGCCGCGCCACGCTCAACATCACGAAGCGCGACAAACGCCCCCGGCAGCGTCTGAGCGGGGGCGGGACAGCCCCACCGCCATGACCTTCGCGACCGACGGCTACTGATGACGCTCATCTGGCTGCGCGTCTATACCACCTATGAGATCCTGGGCTTCTTCTTCGGGCTCAACAAGACTAATGTCGAAGACAATCTCAAGGATGTTTTAGCTACCTTGCAGAGCATGAGCACCTTCGCCTTTGACGCCCTGCTCCCCGAGCGGCCCAAGCTGCGCTCGCCGCACGCGGTGATGGATGCCTTCCTGACGTTCGTCTGGTCATTGATGCCAAAGAGCAGCGCATCCAGGAGCACCAAGGGCGACACGCCTGCCCTGATCAGCAGAAGCCCTACTATAGGGCAGAAGAAGGCGCACACGCTCAAGAACCAGGTGGGCGTGCGCCCGGATGGAGCGCACATCGATGCTCTCTCTGAGAGCCGGGCAACGCCAACCACGACCGGACGCTGCTGCGGCAGATAGGATTGCTGGACAGACTGACGCCGGAGGAGGCGGCGATGACGCACAGAGCTACGATGGCCTCCAGAAGGATCACCCCGGCGCGCGTTACAACCGTTCAAGGCACGTCGCGGCCGCCGCGCCCGGACTGAGGCACAAAGCTTACCGGCATCTGTGGCGGTATCGGATGGTGGTGGAGCACGCGCTGGCTCAGGCTCAATGGGTTTGCAGCGGTTCTGTGGCAGGTGTTCCGTCATGGGCGTGACATCCTTCTCCGGTGGTGCGTGTCGTAGGCGGGCCTGGTCAACCGGCACCGCGGGTCGTCCGCTCAAGAGCTATGCGGCGGCTGAAACCGAAGCCAAGGACAAAGACGCCAGGAGACGGCTTCAACGCTAATGCACCACAACTCTATTATACGGAGTTGATCCCCGAACATGCGGTAGGATTAAACATATTGTTGACACTCCTTAATCATTATGATTAAATATAGATAATAAATAAGTAAGTTTCACCCGATGACCACGCAGCGATACGCTGAACTCGTCCAGGAAGCGCAAGCCTACAGCAACCAGGTAGACCCCTGGTGGGACATGGCCGACACGCCCTCCTGCACCAAGGGCTACCGGGCCTTCCAGCAGCGCCTGAGCGAACTGATGCAGCAGGAGGGGGCCTAGCCCCCTCCCCACTCACCTACCCCTAACTCCCCCGCCATGACTCCCACCTTCCGCTCCGAAACCCGCCACATCGCCAAAAGCCTCCGCAGGGAAGCCGTCCGGGTTGCTCGAGGCGTCACGTTGGGCTTCCTGGACCTGGCGATCGGCAGACGCACCCGCTGCCGGCTCGCCGCCCGCCTCCGGGGCCTGCGCCGCTTGCTCGGCCTCTAACCCACCACTTATCCGTAACTGCCCGCCATGACCACCGTTCCCCTGTTCCCACTGGGCCAGACCCTCGCCACCCCCGGCGCTCTGGATGACCTGCTAGAAGCCCGCGCGTCCGCTCTGTGCCTCCTGCACCGGCACGTGACGGGCGACTGGGGCGAGATCCACCCCGAGGACCGGGGCCTCAACGAGGCCGCCCTCGAAGACGGCAGCCGCCTCTTCTCGGTCTACATGCTGCCGACCGGCAAGCGGCTGTGGGTGATCACCGAGGCGGACCGCTCCGCGACGACGATCCTGCGGCCGGAGGACTACTGAGAATCCGGCCCCTCCTGCCATTCAACCTATCCGTAAGCACATCCTCTATGGGCCAGTACCACATGCCCGCTAACCTCGACAAGAAGGAATACATTACCCCCCACGCCTTCGGCGACGGCCTCAAGATGCTCGAATTCGGCTGCTCTGCCGACGGGACGCTCACTGGTCTGACCATCCTTTTGGCCTGCAGCCACGACCGAGGTGGCGGCGACCTGCATAAAGAGCGCGACGCGTGGATGGGCCGCTGGGCCGGTGATCGGATCGTCATCCTCGGCGACTATAGCGAGCGGTCCGACCTGCCGGGCCTCACCAACCGGGAGTTTGCCGACGCCATGGCCGGCGTCCGGGGCGGGCGGGAGCGGAGCGACTGGCGGGACATCAGCCAGGAGGTGCTGCGGTGCATGTGCCACGACCCGTGGATTAGGGAGGCTCAGGATAAGCGTCCGGGCTTCCGCTCCCCGGTCTGACGCCCCCGTACCGAGCCAGCCACGGGTCGGCCCCCCACGTCGCGCGTAGATAGCCTCTTGGTGACGCTCTGCCGATCGGAGCGGTCTGTGCCGTCCTCCGCTACGGCCTCGACGGCAACTGCACCGGGCGCTTGACACCACACATCCATCCCCGGTATAATTGCCGCAACTTTGGTTTCTGATAACAGAAACCACCCTGGAGGTGATTGTGGACATTTACCAGCGGTTCGGCATGCGGGCGAACCCCTTCTCCACGGCGCCGGACCCGGAGTTCGCCTACGAGACGCGCGAGCACCAGCTCGCGATGGTGAAGATCCTCTACTCCATCGAGGAGCGCCTCGGCCTCTTCCTGCTGCAGGGAGAGATCGGGACCGGCAAGACGACGCTCTCGCGCTTCCTGTTCCAGCGCCTCGGCCAGGACGAGCGGTACGTCGTCGCGTACCTCACCGACATGGGCATGCGCACGCCGGCGCAGTTTTTACGTGAGGTGACGAGCGCCTATGGGCTGCCGGTCCACAACCGGACCGGCGACATCACCGCAGAGCTGGTCGGCTTCTTGGCGAAGCACCACCGGGAGGGAAAGACGGTCGTTCTGATGATCGACGAGGCGCAGAAGATCGCCGGGCCGAACCTGCACACCCTGCACATGCTCTCCAACCAGGAGACGAGCAAGAGTAAGCTCCTGCAGATCGTGCTCCTTTCCCAGCCGAACTTCCCGAATAAGCTGGAGAAGGCCCCGGCGCTGCGGTCCCGCATCACGAGCGCCGCCTACCTCGATCCCCTCTCGTTCGAGGACGCCATCGAGCTGCTGCGCTACCGGGTGGAGAAGGTAGGCGGCCGCTTCGACAACCTCTTCCCGGGTGGGGCGCTGCACCACGCGATCTTCAAAGCCACCGGGGGGCTTCCCCGCGACCTCTGCGTGCTCTCCGGGGCAGCCCTCGTCAACGCCGCCGGCCGGGGGCACTCGTGCGTGACGCCCGAGGCGGTGGAGGCGGCGATCCGCGACTTCCGGTTCAAGTTCCAGGGGGGCAAACTCACATGAGCGAGAAGAAGCGCGGGGGCCTGAGCATGCCCGCCGGCAGCGCCTCTCAGGCGCTCCAAGACCTGTTGAAATCGGAGCACCCCGAACCCGAGGAGCCCGGTGTCCTTCTACCAGGCGAGGACGGCCAGCCCGGCCGAACCGAGGCCGAGCCACCTTCAAATG
>JAUJNC010000002.1 GCA_030446525.1 Armatimonadaceae bacterium | reverse complement strand
GTCGGGCTCCTGCTCAGCAAGAACCCCTTCCTGGTGTACCTGACCATCGCGGCCATCAACATCGTGTGTGCGATGATCGTGCTCTGTACGGTGCGGGAAGGACGGGTACGTCGACCAGAGGGCGACCGAGATCACGGGGGGTGGGGCAAGCCGGAGCAAGCGCGGGGGCTGGCAGCCAAGCTGGCGCTGGGGGCCCAGGAGTGGCTTTCTCCCTGGCGGAGCGCGGACTTCCGGTGGGTGTGGTTCACGCGCTTCCTGAACGCGCTCGGCTTTTACATCGTCCAGTTCTACCTGGTGTACTACCTGACCGATAACGTGCGCACCTTCGGGTTCCTGGGGCTGCGATTGGGCGATTCTCTTCAGGCTTCGATCGTGATCGCGCTGCTGATCTCGCTGGCGGGCGCGCTCAGTGCGGTGTATGCGGGAGGTCTTGCCGACCGGATCGGACGAAAGCGCGTGGTGTTCTACGCCGGATGGCTGATGTTTGCCACCCTGGTTCCGTTTTCCCTCATCCCCAATTACTCGCTCATCGTGTTGCTCGCACCGGTCTTCGGCCTTGGCTATGGTGCGTATCTCTCCGCCACCTGGGCCTTGGCGGCGGATATTCTTCCCAGCAAAGAGGACGCCGCCAAAGATATGGGCATCTGGCAGATGAGCGTGGCGACGCCGCAGATACTGACCGGGCTTGTCGGAGCCCTCATCGACTTAGGGAACCGGCCGCGGATGGGGCTGGGCTACACGCTGGCGTTCTTCTTCGCCTCGTTTGCTTTTCTCGCCGGCTCGGTGATGATAAAGCGGGTGAAGGGATCGACGTAAGCAGTACCTGGCTCTTGAGCCGGCTACAAGAGCGCGTACATCGTGAGGGAGGACTCTCGTGCAGTTTCAGATCGACAGCATCACTGCCCTGCAAAGCGCCCAGGGCTTGACTCCCTTCATGCGGGCGATGACCTTTCTGGGCAACGAGGAATTTTTCCTGCTACTCCTCCCGCTCTTCTATCTGTGCGTGGACGCCCGGCTTGGTATCCGGCTGGGCCTGCTGGTGCTGCTGGGCGATGCGCTCAACAACATCGTCAAGATGGCTCTGGGCCTGCCGCGGCCGTACTGGATGGATGCGCGTGTGCGGCCACTGGCCATCGAGACCAGTTATGGCTTGCCGTCCAGCCATGCGCAGAACACAGCGAGCGTTTGGTTTTTCTTCGCCGCTTTGCTGCACCGGCCATGGGCATGGCTCGCCTCCGCCTGTCTCGTGCTGCTGATCTCTTTATCGCGCGTGTATCTGGGCGTGCATTTCTGGACGGATATTCTCGGCGGCTGGATCTTGGGAGTGCTTTTCCTCCTCGCGTTCCTGCGATTCGCGCCGCCGCTGCAGGCATGGTTTACGAAGCAGGGACTGCCCCGGCAGATCACTATGACGACCGGTCTGGTGCTGGTTCTGTTGCTGCTCGGGATCGGCGCACGCGCTGTGTCGGCAGGGACCGCCACTGACGCTGCATGGGGCAGGTACGCGTCCGAGGCGGGCGATTTAGATGCTCTCATCGGCCGCTTGGGCGCGCTCTGGGGCTTAGGAGTCGGCTGGGCGATGGCACACCGGCAGGCGCAGTTCGACGCGGGCGGGCCGTTCGTCCGGCGCCTCCTGCGATTTGTTCTCGGGATGATCGGCGTGCTGTTTTTCTGGAAGGGGTTGCCGGTCGTGTCGCCGGCCGAGCCTGCAGTATTCGCCCTGCTGTTTCGCTTCGCGCGCTACGCACTCATGACGTGGTGGGTTGTTTTCCTTGCGCCGTGGCTCTTTCTCAAGCTGCGGCTGGCGCAGCCGACGCGTGCTGTCGCGGCATGAGTGCCGTTTTTAGACAAGGACGTTATCAGTCCCAAAGCGGGACGTGGGTGGCAACGGATGGAACATTCCGGCGCAGTCCCAGGTAATTCCGGAGCCTGGCACCCTGACGCTGTTCGTCACCGGCGCAATCGGCCTACTCGGATCGGGCTGGAGACGGCGTAAGCGGACGGCTTAAGACGGCCCCTGGGCCACACGCAACGAGGCGGATGGGCGAGCTTGTTGCTGCAGGGGATTACTTTCGTGCGGCGTTTCGCGCCCGCAGGAGGAATAGGGCGCTTATTCAGAGAATGTTCGCTGGTCCGGCTGGTGGATTCGCCAACATGGACAAGAAGCCGGAATGATCTTTGTGCATCCAGGTGCACGCAAGAAAGAAGGAGGACGGTATGTTCAGGATGCGTTTTCTTCGTGTGATCGCGATCTGGCTCGCCGTGGGCGCGGTCTCGGCCTCTCCCACCGTGCCCGCCTATGCCCAGCGCACCGATGTGGTGCTGTTCCGCGGGTTCGGCCAGGGCGGGGGCTCGGGCATGGACATCCTGAGTCAGACGCTGCTCTCCAGTTTCACCGACGTCTCGACCCGCGTCTTTGCCTACACCGAGCAACGAGCCGCGTTCGACTTCATCAACAGCAACCAGCAAGGCCGCACCTGCCTGGTGCTGATCGGGTATAGCTTCGGGGGCGCTTCGGTGATCGGGCTCGCCGACGATTACCTGCGGCCCAACAACTTCTCGGTGGACCTGACCGTGCAGATCGACTCCGTCGACCAGCCCACCCAGCGCGACGACGTGCTGCCCCCCAACGTGCGGCAAGGGGTCAACTATTTTCAGATCGCCACCGGCACGTTCGAATCGCAGGGCGAAAGGAACGTGCGCGGCGCCGCTAACATCAACGTGGAGGAGCTATTCAACGACCGGACGATCGACCACAGCAACATAGATGATGACATGCGCCTGCACAACCGGATCGTCAACGACGTTGCCGTAGCGTGCGACATCCAGGTCATCCCCGAGCCCGGGACCCTGATCCTGTTCGGCACGGGCGCCCTGGGCCTGCTCGGAGCGAGCTGGCGACGCCGGAAGCAAGCGGCTTGAGATAGCTCCCCGGAAAGAGTCACGCTTCCGGGGCGGCCGAGGGCTTCACGCTGACGACGACAGACTTCGACGCCGGCTGGTTGCTCCCGTCGGCCACGCTCCGCAACGGCACCAGGACGTTGGTTTCCGGGTAGTACGCGGCGGCGCACCGGCGCGGGATGTCATAGGGGACCACCAGGAAGCGCCGGGCCACCCGCTCCTCGCCCTCGAAGTGGCTGGTCAGGTCCACGCACTGGCCCGCCTCCAGACCCGCCTCCCGCACGTCGTCGGAGTGCAGGAAGACGACGCGGCGGCCGCCCTTGACGCCCCGGTAGCGGTCGTCGAGCCCGTAGATGGTCGTGTTGAACTGGTCGTGGCTGCGGATGGTCATGAGCAGGTACTGACCGGGAAGGAGCCGGCAGCGCGGGATCGGGTGGACCGTGAAGCGGGCCTTGCCCGATGGGGTGTCGAAGCGGCGCTCGTCGCGGGCGGGGTTGGGCAGGTAGAACCCGCCCGGCGCGCGGACCCGGCGGTTGTAGTCCTCGAAGCCGGGCACGACGCGCTCGATGTGGTCGCGGATCCGGTCGTAATCGGCGGTCAGCCCCTCCCAATCGACCGTCGTCCGGTCCCCGAGCGCCGCGCGCGCGAGCCGGCCGATGATCGCCGGCTCGCTCAAGAGGTGCGGGGAGGCGGGCGCGAGCACGCCCCGGGACGCGTGCACGACGCCCATCGAGTCCTCGACGCTGACGAACTGCTCGCCGCCGTCCTGCACGTCCCGCTCGGTGCGGCCCCGGCACGGCAGGATCAGCGCCTGCTCGCCCGTGATCAGGTGGCCGCGGTGCAGCTTGGTCGAAACGTGCACGGTCAGCCGGCAGCGGCGCAGCGCCTCGGCGGCGTACTCGGTGTCGGGAGCGGCGCCCAGGAAGTTGCCGCCGAGCGCGAAGAAGACCTTCGCTCTGCCCTCGTGCATCGCCTGGAGGGCGTTCACCGTGTCGTAGCCGTGCCTGGCCGGCGGCTCGAAGTTGAATTCTTTGCCCAGGGCGTCCCGGAACCGGTCGCTCATCTGCTCCCAGATCCCCATGGTGCGATCGCCCTGCACGTTGCTGTGCCCCCGGACCGGGCACAGACCGGCCCCGGGCCGGCCGATCTGCCCCCGCAGCAGGCAGAAGTTTACCAGCTCCTGCACGTTGGCGACGCCGTTCTTGTGCTGGGTCAAGCCCATCGCCCAGCAGCAGATCATCTGCTCGGAGCCCATCGCGATCTCGGCGGCCTCGCGGATCTGCGCGCGCCCGATACCGCTCTGCCGGGCGATCTCTTCCCAGCCCTCCCGCCGCAGGTCGGCGGCGAACGCGCCGAAGCCCTCGGTGAACTCCCGGAGGAACGCGTGGTCCAGAACCGCCCCGCCGGTGCGCTCGTCCTCCTCGAGCATCTCCTTCATGATGCCCTTGAACAGCGCGACGTCGCCGTTGATGCGCACCGGCAAAAACAGCGAGGCGATCGGCGTCCCCTTGCCCAACAGGTGGAGCACCTCCTGCGGGTGCTTGAAGCGGATCATGCCGGTTTCGGGCAGCGGGTTGACGCTGACGATCTTGCACCCGTTCCGCGCCGCCTCTTGCAGGGCGGTGAGCATCCGCGGATGGTTGGTGCCCGGGTTCTGGCCGACGACGAAGATCGCGTCGGCCCTGGCAAAGTCTTCGAGCTTGACGGTGCCTTTGCCGACGCCGATCGTCTGGGTCAGCCCCACGCCGCTGGACTCATGGCACATGTTCGAGCAGTCCGGCAGGTTGTTGGTGCCGAACTGCCGGACGAAGAGCTGGAACAGAAAGGCGGCCTCGTTGCTGGTGCGCCCCGACGTGTAGAACACGGCCTCGTCGGGCGAGTCGAGCGCGTTCAGCTCGCCCGCGATCAGCCCGAAGGCGTCGTCCCAGCGGATCGCCTCGTAGCGGTCGCCGCCGCGGCGCAGCACCACCGGGTGGGTTAGCCGACCCTGCTTGCCCAGCCACAGGTCGCTTTGCCGGGCCAGCTCCGCGACCGTGTGCCGGGCGAAGAACTCCGGGGGGACGCGCGCCCGGGTCGCCTCCTCAGCCACGGCCTTGGCGCCGTTCTCGCAGAACTCCGCCGGGGATCGGCGGCCGTCCGGGTCGGGCCAGGCGCAGGAGGGGCAGTCGAAGCCGGTCTTCTGGTTCAGTTTCGTGAGCACCTTCAAGGTGCGGCCCGCCCCCATCTCCGTCAGCCCGAACCGAAGTGTCTGGTAAACGGCCGGCAGACCGCTCGCCACGGTTTCCCGCTCGCCGATCTCGATCTGTGCCGGCGTTTCCGGCGGCTGGGCCTGCGCTGTGCGCCGTGACGCGGCCGGCGTCTCCCCCGGCGGCTCGGCCGCCGGCGGGCGCGGGGCGTCGCTGTCTTCCTGGTCGGGAGCGCTGTGCTCGTCGCACCCGCGCGGGGAGGACGGCGGCAGCGCCTCCTGGTGCTCGTTTGCCTGCAGCTTCATCGCTTTACTCCCCCACTCCCTGGATGCGGGCCGCACCCGCGTAGATGTTGAACCGGCCGTCGCGCACGAACCCCAGCAGGGTCATCCCCCGGTCGCGGGCCAGCTCCACCGCCAGACTTGATGGCGCGCCTACGGCGGCCAGGATCGGGATCCCCGCCATCATCGCTTTCTGCACCAGCTCAAAACTTGCCCGCCCGCTGACCAGCAGCAGCCGGTCGGTGAGCGGCAGCGCCCCTTCCAGGAGCTGCGCCCCGATCACCTTGTCCACGGCGTTGTGCCGGCCGACGTCTTCGCGCAGGCAAACCAGGCCGCCCTCCGGGTCGAACAGGGCGGCGGCGTGCAGTCCGCCCGTTCGATCAAAGACCGCCTGCGCTTCCCGCAGAGTGTTCGGGGCGCGGTGGATGACTTCCGGGCCGAAAACGGGCCCGCTGTGCGGGAGGGGATGGCCTTGACAAACCTGCACGGCTTCGATCGACGTTTTGCCGCAAACGCCGCAGCTCGACGTCGTATAAAAGTGCCGCTCCAGGCGCTGGAGATCCACGTCGAGCTCGGCCTTCAACTCGACCCGGACGACGTTGCGGTTGCCGCCAGGCGTCGGCGGACCGCAGTGGCGGATCTGCTCGATCTGCCCCGAAGATCGGAGGATCCCTTCGGTCAACAGGAATCCCGCCGCCAACTCGAAGTCGTGGCCGGGCGTGCGCATGGTCACGGAAACGCCTTTATGCGTGCGGTTCCTGGCCGGGCCGAATCCCAGCCGGATCTCCAGAGGCTCCTCGGCCGCCAACACGTCCGCCTGCGTCGACACGCGACCGCGGTCCACCTTGTGAACCGGCACCTCGACCGTGGTCTGCCCCGGCGTGTCGTTACCAGCGGGCATCAGCCGACCTCCTCCAGCACGCCGGTGAGCGCCGGCACGAGCTGCTTTTTGCGTGAAATGATCTCACCCAGGTCCCACTCGTGCTCGTCCGCCCGCGGGAACGGCAGGGCGGCAAGGATCGGGCGTTCGCCCTGACACAGCAGGCGGCTGCGCTCCGCCACCACGTCGGTGATCATCAGGCAGAGGAGCGCCAGGGCCTCGCGCTGCCGGCGCTCCTCCAGCGCGTGGAGCAGTTCGTCCCGCCGGTGCGGCAGCTCCTGCAGGCCGGTCACCTCGACCTGCGCGATGCTCACCGCCTTGCCGCCCATCTGGTAGCTTTTGCGGTCCGCGTCCACGATCTCGCCCGGGTCGCGGGCGCCGAGGCCGGGGGAGGCCCGGAGCAGCTCCTCGCCGTAGCGCGCCATGTCTGTCTGGCAGAGCTGGGCCAGCCACCCGGCGGCGTCCCGGTCGCGCCCGGTCGTGGTGGGGGAGTGAAACACCAGGGTGTCGGACAGGATGCCGCTCAGCATCATCCCCGCCAGTGCCGCGGGCGGCGGGAGCGCCCGCGCGCGGCACTGCTCGGCCACCAGCGTGCAGGTGCTGCCCACGGGTTCGACGACAAACGGGATCGGGGCCGCCGTCGGCGGGTTGCCCAGCCGGTGGTGGTCCAGGACGGCCACGATCTCCGCCTCCTCCGCGCCCGAGAACGCGTGGGCGAGATCGTTGTGGTCAAACAGGAAGATCGGCGAGCGGGGCGGCTGCTGGACGCCCCGCCGCGTGGCCACGCCCAGGTGGCGGCCCGCATCGTCGGTCACCAGGAAGTCGTCCTCCGCTGCGCAGCAGCGCGCCGCGGTGATCACTGATCCGGTCCCGCGCCCGGAAGAGGGGTAAACGTTCCATGATGCCCTGGCACGACGGCGTGCCCGGCCCGCCGACCGGTCGGGAATACGCCCGCGCAAGCGCCAGCGGCGTCACCGCGCCCAGGGGCCGCCCTGCGCGTCCACGACCGGCACCACGCGCTCCCCCGCCGCCAGGCGCGCCATCGCCTCGGACAGCGGCGCCTCGGGCGCCACCGTCGCCTGCGGCCGCGCCGCGTGCCCCCACGTCGGCGCCGCCCCCGCCAGCAGGCGCGGGGGGGTCAGGCCGAACCGCCCGAGCGCGAACGCCGCCTGCGGCCCCGGCTGCCCGGCGCGCACCGCCGTCACGCCGTGGTGGCCGGTGGCGGAAAGGTACCAGGCATAGCCGAGCGCCGCGGCGATGGCATCGGTGTCGGGGCGTTGGTGCCCGATGACGTACGTCGTGCCGGGCTCCCAGGGTTCGTGGCCGTCCTTTGTCGCCATGCCCCCATGTTCAGAAACCGTCCGCCGGTTTCCTCCCGCGCTAAAAAGGCGGGAAGATTCGGAAGTACCGTTCACGCGGCCGCCTCGTGAATCCTCGGGCCAGGTTGACGTAATTGAAGGTCCCGCTGTTATCTTCCGCCAGGCCTCTGAGCAGATCCATGCCTTTGAAGCGGTCGCCCAGGCCGAGGGCCAGCGTGCTGATCTGCACCTTCCGGCGGTTGCGTTCGCGCACCATGTCTCGCAGGCTCGTCGAAGTCCTCGATGCCGAAGGTCGGCTCCCCGTCGGATAAGAGGAAAATATGCGTGATCTTGTCGAAGGCGAGCGCTCGCTCCAGCGCCCTGGAGATGTTGGTGCGCTGCCCCAGCACGACGGTATCCACATGGACCGTGGCCTGGGCGATGTTCTCTGGCGAAGCGGGCACCATCGACGACGAAAAGGTGTCCACATCGCCGTGGAAAGTGACGATGTTGAACGTGTCTTTGGGCTTGAGCTCCGACAGGGCTTTCTTGAGGGCTTCCTGGGCGCGGTCGATCATCCTGCCGCCCCCGCTCGATCGCTGCATGCTGGTGGACACATCGAGCACGTAGACCATGTGCACCGGGGCGTCCCCGCCCCCACCCCCGCCCCGCCGGCGCCGCGGCCCGTCCCCCCGGGCCGCCACCGGTGCCGCCGCCCCCCGCGGGGATCGCCGCGCAAAATGCCGGTGATGTCGCCGAAGGGGATGCCGCGGTTCAGGGCCACGCGGCCGCCGCCCGCCCCGCCGCCGCGCGCCACGCCGCCGGATCCCATGCCGGGCCGGAAGCCGTCGCCGACGCCGACCCCGCTGCCCCGGCCGGAGCCGAAACCGGTCCCCCCGGTGCCGGGCAGTTCGGCGCCGGCGCCGCGCCCGCCGCCCGGCGAGCGCGTACCGATCCCGGCGCCCGTTCCCGCGCCGATGCCCGACCCGGGCTTGCGGCGCAGCGTGCCGAGCGCGACCTTGCCGTTCGGGTCGGTCCCGATCCCCGTCCCGCGCGCGTAGCCCGCGCCGCCCCCGGCGCCCGCGCCCAGACCGCCGCCGCGCCCCGGCCCGAGCCCGGGCCTATCCTCGGGGATCGCGTCTTTTGCCAGCGGGTTGTTCGCCGACAGGACCGAGCGCCCGCCGCCCCCGCCGAGGCGCGGCGCCACGCTGGGCAGCTTCGTGCCGCCCGCGCCGCCGCCGCTGAACACGATATCCTCGGGCGGCGCCTCCGGAGCCGCCTGACCGTCCCGCCCGCCGGGGATCGGGCCGGGCGCGGGCGCGCCGCCCCCCGCAAGGTTGTCCGCCCGCGCTATGCGCAGCGACGGGGAACCGGCACGGTCGGGAACGACAGGTTTCTCCTCGGAAGGTCTCAGGCCGCCAGCGGGTTCTCCATCCGCATCACCGAGCCACCGGCGGCTGCCTCCCGCGCGGCAGCAGCGGGGGAGCGGCCGCCACGCGGCTCGTGTCCGGCGTGTCCGGCAGGGCCTCGGGCGCCGGGATCCGCGCGGGGCTGGGGAGCGGCCGGCCCAGGGGCAGCGGCTTTTTCTCCCTTGTCAGGTCAACACCGCCCGGCTCCGGCTCGGGCGCGGCCGGGCGCGGCTCGTTGATCGTGGAAACCCGCGCCGCCGGTGTCGCTTTGTTGGCGATCTTCGCCACGGCGGCATCCGGCGTCTGCCGCGGCGGCCTGTCCGGCTCGGGCTTTCGATCCGGCTGGGGTTTCGGCGCCGCCACCGGTTTGGGTTTCGGCTCGGGTTCGGGCTTCGCCTCCGGCTTCTGTGCCGGGGACGGCGGCTCCAGCGCCACCTCGATCTCCGCCATCGGGGGCGGCGCATACGTCAGGGTGAAGCTGGGACTCTTCCAGCCGATCACCAGATGGATGCAGAGCGAGACAAAACAGAAAGCGGCGAGCCACCACCAGCGTTCACTGCGCATAACACGATGCCCTTTCGGAAGCGGGGAAACCTCTCATCGACGGGGGCGACGTAGCCCCTGCCCTAACGTGCGGCCTGATTGATCTTCGGGTCAGTGGGCAGGACCACGCGCGTGAGGCCGGCCTGGCGGACCATGTCCATCACGTCCATCACGCTCGCATAGGGGACGCTGCGATCCCCTTCACCAGAACGCGCGTCTCCTTGTTCCGCCGGGCGGCCTCCCGCAGGCCCGCGCTGAGGCGCGCGGCGGTGCGCTTCTGGCCGTCCATATACAGGCTGCCGTCCGGGGCCACCCCACGGTCACGTCTTTGCTGGTCTCCGGCGCGCCCTCGCGGGTGGCCGTCTCGGGCAGCTTGAGGGAGAAACCCGGGTGGCGGATGAACGCCGTCGTCACCATCAGGATGATGACGAGGGTGAGGGCGATGTCGATCAGCGGGATCATGTTCATCTCCGCCATCGGCTCGTCCTCCACGGAAAAGCGGCCGTGCATGCTCAAACCCTTTGCCTTTCCTGCGCCGGAGCGTGGAGGAGGGGGCGAGCCGCGCCACGTGAGCCTGGATCTGCAGCAGCAGGCCTGCACCCGCCCGGTGAAGTAGTTGTACGCCATGACGGCGGGGATGGCGACGAGCAGCCCCAGGGCGGTGGCGCTGAGCGCCTCCGAGATGCCGGCGGCCATCATCTCGCCGCTCAGCCTGCTCTGGCTCATCCCCTGGAACGCCACCATGACCCCGAGCACGGTGCCGAACAGGCCGATGAAGGGGGCGGTGCTGCCGATCGTGGCCAGCGTTCCCAGGTAGCGCCGGAGCCGGAGCCGCTGCAGCGACAGGGCGATGTCGGCGGCCTGCTGTATCGTCTCCTCGCTGGAGCCGCGCAGCGGGGCGAGTGATTCCATGATCCGGGTCACGGGCGCCGGCGCGATCTCGGGACTGCCCAGCGCAGCCCCGTCGCCCTGCCGAAGCGTGCCCTGCAGGGCGGTGAAGGCCTGGTCTTCCAGCCGCCTGAGCCGCGCCAGCGTATAGAACTGCTCCAGAATGATCCCGAGAGCCAGGATCGAGCACAACGCCAGGGGGTAAGCGACCACCCCCGCGTCCCTGAACAGTTGCAGCATGATAATTCTCCTTGGTTAGCCGCCGCTCACCGCCTTGAGGGCCGCGAGACGTATCTTCGCATTAGCCACCCGCCTGTGGGTGGGGTACTCACTCACCAGACGGCTGAGGCGCTGTATGGCGTCGGGCTTTTTACCGGCCTTGTCCAGGGCCAGGCCCGCCCAGTAGAAGCGCCTCGGGCACGTACGTGCCGCCTTCTTGTTCCCGGCGACCGCGTCCCACTCGCCGGAGGCTTCGGGGTAGCGGTTCAGATTGTACAGCGCCGTCCCGAGTTTGAACCGCGCTTCGGGGGCAACCGGGCTCTGGGGGGAACGCCGCCAGAAGCGCCGCGTACTTTTCGTGCGCCTCCTCGTACCGCTCCGCCTTGATATGCGCATCGCCGAGATGCATCAGCGCGCTCGGCGGCGTAGCTGCTCTGGGGTGCTCGGCGGCCAGGCGCCCCACAGCGGCAGCGCCTCTTCCGGCTTGTTCCGCTTTTCGCTCACCCAGGCCTGCGTGAACAGGACGGTGGCCGCGGTCTCCGGGGAGGGGCTGCCGGCGAGCAGCGCGTTGGAGCCTTCCAGGGCGGCGTCCCATTTCTCCTGGTCCGCCTGCGCCTGCACCAACGCCAGCCGCGCCTGCTGCTCCACGTCCGCCCCGGCACTTTCCTTCAGGGCCAGCGCGGCGCTGGCCGCCCTTTCCGCTTTCGCGGGCTGCTTCTGCTCCAGGTAAAGCCAGGCCAGCCGCGTCTGCGCGTCCGCCATCCACGGCGCGTCCGCTCCCTGGCGCACCGCCTCGGACAGGCCGCGGCCGCCGGGGCCGCCTTCTCCTGCCCCTCGTAAGCCAGGCCCAGCAGGTACTGCGCTTCCGCCGCGATCGCGGGCGCGGCTTTGGTTTTCAGAAGATTGGTCAAGGGCGGCACCGCCGCGGCATATTTCTTCCCGTCCAGGTGCAGCCGCGCCAGCCGCAGCGCGCCCCGGGCGCTCCGCGGGCGGCATGTTTTTCAGAGCGGCGCTCGCCTGGGCGGGGTCGGTCGTGGATTCCGTCATCGCCGCCCGCGCCTTGGGGACGAGGGGATGCTCGGGGGAAGCGGCTGACGAGCCTGGGTGAACAGGGCCGTCGCCTCCGCCCCCGGTCCAGCGCCAGAGCCGCGTTCGCCGCCCAGTACAGGCCTTCGGCCGCGACCGCCTTCTCCTTCGCTTTCGCGGCTTCGCGGTAGGCGGCGAGCGCGGGCTCGCTGCTTCTGCCGGTAGTGGCTATGCCCCAGGGTCAGCCTGCGCGCGGGCCGCAAAGGGTCCGTCGCCGGCAGCCGGGCCAGAAGGGTTTGGAGGCGCGAAGCGGCGGCATCGTACTCCTTGAGCCTCGAGGAGCGTGCGGACCAGCCCTTCCTCCGCCGCACCGCGTACCTGTGGGTCCAGCGTTTTTGCCGCCCCGTCCTGTAAAAGCGCCTCGAACCCGGAGCGCGCTTCCTGGTAGCGCTTGGCGTCGAGGTCCATCTGCGCAAGCAGGAAAAGGGCCTGCGGGCGGTCCTCGCTCTGCTCGTAGCGGTCCACGAGGGCGCGCAGCCGCTGCCGGGCCGCGTCGGTCTTGCCCTGCCGCAGCGCGGCCAGCGCCGCGCCGAAGTAGGCGCCGTCCACGACGCCGCTCTGGGCGTGGTCCTGCGTCACCTTCAGGTACGCCGCTTCGGCCGGTGCATACCGCTTCAACTCCAGGTTCGCCTGGCCCAGCCAGTACCAGGCGGTGGCCTCCTGCTCCGGCGTCAGCTTCCCTTTCACCGCCGCCCCGAGGGCCCCGGCGGCCTTGTCGTATTCCCTGGCGTATATCGCGGCCTCGCCCAGCCCGAGCTGCGCGACCGAGGCCACGGCCGGGTCCTTGCTGGCGACGGCTTTCTCGTAAGCGGGCACGGCCTGCGGCCACTGTTTCAGCTCGGTGCGGGCGCGCCCCAGCGCTAGCGCCGCCGCCCCGGCTCTGGGGTGCTTCGGGTGGGCGGCGAGGAACGCGTCCAGCCTGCGCGCCGCCTCGGCGTACTTCCCGGCGTCGAACAGCGCCGAAGCGGCCGCAAGCTGTTCTTCCGGCGTATCGGCGCGGGCGGGCGGCGCCGAAACCCACCCGGCCAGCAGTACCATAAGAAGCAGCAGTACACGTAGCTTCACGGGAGCTCTCCTTCCAACTACCAAACGAGTCTCTGGGACGCAGGCGTGACGTCATCGCTCGCACTGCCGGCGAGTTCAACGATGGGATCCCCTATGGGTCCGCCGGGCGGGTGGGAGGTCGGGCTGCCCGGCGTCGGAAACACATCCTCAGTTCCGCGAAGGGAGACTGTGGTTTTTGGACGGCATCGCGGGGGGTGAGGTTCAGAATCACGGCGCCCTCGCTTTTCACCGCACCTTTACTAGCCTGTACTCGCTTTGCTGCTGCCGTAGTTCCTGGCGACTGCGCGGATCAGACCACGGCGCCGTCGCCGGCAACACCGCGCGACGTCAGCCACCAGGTTAGACGGCGAGAAGGACCGCGCTCCTTCAAACCACCGTCCGGAGCAGCAGTACCCAGTCCTGCGCGTCCGGGGCCTGGAACGTGTCCTGCCCGGCGCTCCGGGCGGGCGTCCTCGCGCCCGTGCGCGGGTCGAACCACTCCGCATGCGGGCCGCTGCCGAGAGCGCCGGGCTTCAGCGTCACCGCGCCCCCGGCGGGCAGGTAGAGGACGGCCACGTCTCCTTTCTGCGTGCGCGCCGCCGCGATGTGGCGCGCCGGGTCCTCGGCGCCGGGCTGCGCGGCGAGCAGCCCTTCCTCGTCGGGCCGGAGCTGCCACCAGGGCAGGGACGCGAAGAAGTCGGCCAGGAGCTTCATGTGTGCGCTGCCCGGCAGGGAAACGGCCTCGTGCCACGGTTTGGCGGTGCCGGTGCTCGCGTGATTGAGCGGGGTTTTCGCCTCGGTTTCCCAGCTCCAGATGCCGTGCGCGCCGTAGGTGAGTCCCGCCGTGGGCGCGCAGAGCAGGCTCCAGTAGGCGGCGCGGCGCACGCTGCGGGCGTCGTGCGGCTGCTTGGACTGATACGCGAGGTGGTCTTCGTAGGGGGGCTCCAGATTGATCACGGGACGCGCGGGCCCGTCGCGCCACTTCCGGGCCGGGGGGCCGGAATGGAGCCACTGCAGCGCGCGGGCGCCGTCGCCGTGACCGCTCTGGTAGCCGATCAGGTCCATCCACGCTTCGCCCTGGAACTCGTCGAAAGGCCACTGCATCCCGCCCGGATGCAGGACCACGGGCGCGTGCTCCCCCTCGCCGAACACGGCGCGGCCGATCCGCTTCCACCGCTCGGCGCCCTCGCCCGCGTAGTTGCCATCCCCGGGCAGGATCCAGACCAGGTGATGCGCCTGGTACCGCGCCCTCAGGTACCGCGCGAGCCGGATCGCCTGGTCCTCCGGCAGGGAGAAGCCGGGGTTCTCGTCGCCCTTGATCGCCCACAGCATCACCGGCACGGCCAGCAGTCCGTGGGCGTTGATCGCGTCCATGCGCTCGTCCATCCGCCCGAAGAAGCGCGGGTTGATGGCGATCCGTTCGCGGCCGGTGAAGGCGACCTCCCCCTCGGCGTTGGCGGGCGCGGTCCGCCAGGGCGCCGTCATCACGAACTGGATCGCACTGAACCGTTTGGCCGCGCGCTCCCGCAAGAAGGCGTCCCAGCTTTGCTCGTCGGAAAGAAGCGGGCCGTTCCAGACGGTGTCCCCCAGCCAAAAGAAGGGCGTCCCGTCCGCATGCTGGAGGTAGCGGCCGTCAGAGGAAACGCACACCGGCCCCTGCCGAAGGAATCGATCGTCTGCCGGCGCGCGGCGGCACTCGAAAAGGCCCTGTTTACCGTCCAGTCCCGCCACGGCCGGCGCGGAGCGCGTCCGGTACCGCCACGGCCCCTCCTCACCGGGCATAAAGCGGACGCGCCATGTGCTTCCCCCGTCCCAGTAGCCGGACACTGCGTGCCGCTTGCCGCTGGGCGCGGTCAGCTCGACGGTCAGCTCGGTTTCGGGTGCGGCCGCCGCCCCCGAGGCGGTGAACGTTTCGCCCCATCGGCCCCAAAGCGGTGCGGCTTCGGCTTCGGCGACAGCGGCCAGCACGAGGAGCAAGGCGAGCAGAGATATTGTCCACATAGGGGCGGTCCTCTTCGTTGGCCTTTCGCTTTATTTCGCGCTCGCCGCCGCCGGTTCCTCCGCCACCTCACGGGACGGCCGCGCTTAGCTGTCGTCCGGGGCGAGGAAGGCGCCGCGGATCAGGTCGGTGTGGCGCGCCGTTTCGCCGTCCCCGTGGAGCGTCACGCCCACGACGTCGAAGCGCAGGGGGACGTCGTCGCCCAGCCCGTAGCGCGCGGCGTACGCCAGCGCGAGCCGCGCGATCCGCCGCTGCTTGGCCGGCGTGATCGCCTCGGCCGGGGCCACGGGCAGGCTCCCGACGGCGCGGCGCGTTTTGACCTCGACGAAGCAGAGCGTCGGGCCGTCCCAGGCCACGACGTCCAGTTCGCCCCCCAGTCCGAGCTTCCTGCCCAGGCGCACGTTCACGTCCACGATGCGGTAGCCGCACCGCTCCAGCAGCGCGCACGCCACCTCCTCGCCCCGCCGCCCCCGCGCCGCCCGCCCGTCGCCCTTCGTGGAAGCCATATGTCAATGGTACGGGCGGATCACAGCTCCGGAAGAGGGAAGGAGTCGCCGGTGTCGTGGATCCAGGCGGCCAGGCGGTCCTGCAGCTTGCGGCGCTCGGCGGCGAAGCGCGTGTTGTGTGCCAGGTTCACCTGCTCGAAGGGGTCCTCGTTCAGGTTGAAAAGCAGCCAGGGCTGCCCCTCGAGGGCCGCGTACTTCCAGCCGTCGCGGGTCACCACACCGCGCCAGGGGCGGTCGACGCTGTCGCCGTGTTTGGTCGGCACGACCAGCTGCAGGAACGCCGAATCAGGCTCATCCGCCACGCGGCGATCCGGCCGGCGGTAGCCCGAATAGTCGGCGCCGCCCATCCCGGCAGGGCGGTCGATGCCGCAAAGCCCGAGCGTCGTCGGCGCGACGTCCACGTGGTTGAGCGGGACGGCCTGGCGGCCGCCTTTGACGCCGTAGAACGGCACGCCGCCGCCCACGATGAACGGCACGCGCACGGCCTCCTCCCACGGGCTGGTCTTGAGGAACTGGCCGTGCGAGCCGTGCATGTCGCCGTGGTCGGAGAAGAACACGACATGGGTTTCGCGGTCCAGCCCCGCCTCCCCCAGCGCGGCGCGGATGCGGCCCAGGTTCCCGTCCAGGTTCTCGATCATGGCGTAGTAGCCGGCCAGGTCGCGCCGGGCCTTGTCGGCGATGCGCGGCACATCCGGCACGTTCGGGCGCAGCCGTATCTGTCCCGGCGTGTGGCGGCCCATCCACTCTTCCGGCGCGATATAAGGGTTGTGCGGCGGCTGCACCGAGAGGACGGCGAAAAACGGCCGGCCGCGCCCCCCGGCCTTTTCCTGGCCGCGCTGCTTCAGGTAGTCGATGAACCGATCCGTGAGTGCGTCGGTCTCGTAGCCCGGCAGGCGGTCGTGAAATGCGCCCTCACCCGCTCCCCCGTGCACCCACGAGTCCCACGGGCTGTTGTTGGTCTCGTAGCCGGTCCATTCGTCGAACCCGCCGCGCCGGTCGGGCGGCACGATGTGGAAGGCGGCGCGGCCTTCCCGCTCGTGGAAGCCGTCGAGGTGCCATTTGCCGAAGTAAGCGGTCTGGTAGCCCGCCTCTTTAAACGCGTCGGCGATCGTCGACTGATCCGGCGGCATCAGGTGCTCGTGCCCCGGCACGCACTGGTGCGGGTAGCGCCCGGTCAGGAGCGAGCCGCGGTAAGGGCAGCACAGCGGACAGCCCGCGACCGCCGCCGTGAAGGTGACCCCTTCGGCCGCCAGCCGGTCGATGTTTGGCGTGTACAGGTTGGGGTCGCCCATGCAGCCCAGCGCCTGCGCCCGGTGCTGATCGCCAAAGACCCAGATCAGGTTCGGACTGGCGCCTGACGCTTCTTTCATCCGTCCTCCTCCCTTTCGCGCACGCGGGTGTGTCGCTCGTGATGTCGGCCCAACGCGAAGCGGGCACGAAGCGGGACAGATGACCCACATTCGTGATGGCGACGACAACCGAGCCTCCTGCGGCATCGAAGGTGGCCGCTGGGCAGAGGGGGTCAAGGGGTGAGGACGGTTACGCCGCCTTCGCCTTCGCGGCGGCCTCGATCTGGCGGCGCCGGGCACGCTGCACCACGAGCGGGCGCAGGTCCACGCAGATGACGTCCGGGAGGAAGTCTTCCCGCCTCAACGCCTCGGCCACCCTGGGCACATATTCGAACTCCAGGAAATCGGCCCAGCGCTCGTCGTTCGTGGTGATCTCCACGTCGTCGATCAAACGGACGCCCGCCGCCCGGTCCCCGGCGGGACACACGAACACGTTCGGCCCGGTCCCCGTGCTCCACTCGATGACGACCCGCTGCCCGCCCCCCGAACGCTTCCACGCCCGCACGCGGTCGCGGAACGCCTTTTCATCAAAGGTCGGCGTGTTACGAAGTGCTTTTTCCATACGCTATGGCTGTTGTTGTTCTCTCTCCTCCCCACAGCGTGGGGGAGGGAGTGAGGTCCTACGCCAAGATGTTGAGCGGGTTTTCGATGATGCGCTTAAGCTCCTGCAGGAACCGGGCGCCCGCGACGCCGTCCATCACGCGGTGGTCAGCGCAGAGGGTCACCTTCATGCGCTTGCGGGGCACGATCTGTCCGTCCACGACCGCGGCCACCGGACGGATCGAGGACACGGCCAGTATGCCGCCCTCGCCGGGGTTGATGATCGCGGCGAAGTTCTCGACGTCGAACTGGCCCAGGTTGGAGATGGTGAACGTCCCGCCGGTGTACTCCTCCGGCTTCAGCTTGCCCGCACGCGCCTTCTCGATCAGCGGGTGCGTTTCCCGGGCGATGGCCCGCAGGCTTTTCACCTGGCAGTCGCGTACGACGGGCACGATCAAGCCGTCCTCGATCGAAACCGCGATGCCGATGTGGACCGCCCTGCGCAGGATGCGCCGGTTGTCACTGAACACGGAATTCACCACCGGGTGCGCTTGGAGCGCGACGGCGGCCGCCTTGACCAGGAAGTCGTTCAGGCTGATCTTGGGCGCCCCGTCTCCCGCACCCGCGTTGACCTCCTCGCGTAAGCGCAGCATCGCCTCGACGTCAATCTCCGATGTGACGTAGAAGTGCGGGATGGTGCCCTTGCTCTCGGCCAGCCGCCGCGCGATGGTGCGGCGCATCGCGTTGTATTCCTGCACCTCGTCGCCCTCGGCGATCTGGACGGGCGCCGCGGCGGGCGGCGGTGCGGGCTGTGCCGCCGGCGGCGCGGCGGCGACTCCGCCCCCGTCGCGCGGGTGCCCGGGGGCAGGGGGGCCGCCGCGCCGCCCGCCAGCGCCGCTTCCACGTCGCGCTTGACGATCTCGCCGTCGGGGCCGGTGCCCCGGAGCGCCGCCAGGTCCAGGTTGTTCCCCGCGCCATGGCGCGAGCCAGGGGAGGCCTTGATGCGCTCGGCACCGTCGCCCGCGGCCGGGCCGTCCGGAAGCGGCTCGCCGACGAGCGACGCCGACCCGCCCAGGTTCTCGGGCAGCGCCCCGACGAAAGAGTCATACGGCTTGAAGGCGACGGGCGCAGGACGCGGCGCCGGGGCGGGCGCGGCGCGGCGGGCCGGGCGGGTTCCCGGGCGACCGGTTCCCGCCTGGGCTGCGGCGCCGGCGCGGCCGGCTCTTGGGCCGGGGCCGGCTCGGCGGACGGCGCGGCGCCGTTGCTCGTCGGCGGGGCCGGCTCGCCGGCGCCCGGCCGCGAAGCGGCATCGGAGGGCGGGCGCGCGGCGTCACGGGAGCGCCCCTGCGGGGCCGCCGCCGGCGGGGCGCCGCCGCGCCCGCCCCGATGAGCGCGATCACCGAGCCGACGGGGGCGGACTCCCCCTCCGGGACCGCGATGCTTTTGGCAGCGATGCCCGCTTCCTCCGCCTCGATCTCCACATTCGACTTGTCGGTCTCGATCTCCGCGACCACGTCGCCGGCCGCCACCGGGTCGCCCACTTTTTTGCGCCACTGGACGATGCGCCCCTGCTCCATCGCGTCGCCCATTTTGGGCATGATAATCTCTGCCATCGGCTGAGTTATTCCTTTACTTTCCGTCGAGCGTGCGCTTCGCCGCCGCGACGACGTCCTGCTCGTAGGGGTGACCAGGCTCTTCGAGCGTCTTGGAGTAGGGCATCGGCACGAAGGCGCCCGTCACGCGCTGGACCGGCGCGTCCAGGTCGAAGAAGCCGCGCTCGCCGATCTGGGCGCTGATCTCGGCCGCGCGGCCGTAAAGGCCCCACTGCTCCTGCACCACGACCGCGCGGTGCGTCTTCTTGACCGAGCGCAGCGGCGTCTCCATGTCCAGCGGCAGCAGCGTCCGCAGGTCGACGACCTCGGCGCTGACGCCCTCCTCGGCCAGCATCTGGGCGGCCCGCAGGCACGCGACCGTCATGGTGGAGTAGCCGATGAGGGTGACGTCGGTCCCCTCCCGCAGCACCTGCGCCTGGCCGAACGGGACCGTAAACTCGGGGTCGTCCGGCACCTCCGCCAGCCCCGGCTGGATCTGTTCCCAGCGCTCCGCCCGCTGCATCTGGATCTTCAGCGCCTCCAGGAAGATGACCGGGTTGTCGTCGCGGATCGCCGTTTTGAGCAGCCCCTTGGCGTCGGCGGGTGTGGCCGGGCAGGCGACCTTGAGGCCGGGGATGTGCGCGAACAGCGTTTCCAGCGACTGCGAGTGCTGGGCGGAAAGCTGGTTCACCACGCCGCCGGGCCCGCGGATGACGAGCGGCACCTTGAACTGGCCGCCGAACATGTAGCGGATCTTGGCGGCGTGCTGCACGATCTGGTCATAGGCGGGCAGGGCGAAGTCCATGCGCATCATCTCGGCCACCGGCCGCAGGCCCGCCATCGCCGCGCCGATCGCCATGCCGACGATCCCGATCTCGGAGATGGGCGTGTCGACGACACGCTCCGGGCCGTACTTCTGCAGAAAACCCTTGGTGACTTCGAGCGTGCCCTGGTACTGCCCGACCTCCTCGCCCACGATGAAGACGTCCGGGTCGCGATCCATCTCCTCCTGGAGCGCCAAGGTCAGGGCTTCCGTGTAACGTAGTTGCGCCATGTTTCTCTTCTATGCGTAGACGTCTTTGAGGAGTTCGTCGGGCGCCGGGTTCGGCGAATCATCCGAGAACTTGAGCGCGGCGGCGGCGGCCTCCCGGGCCTCGCGGTGGATGCGGTCGCGGTCCGCGTCGGAAAGCGCCTCGTGTTCGATCAGCGCCCGCTCCAGCAGAGTGATCGGGTCGCGCGAACGCCACTGCTCGATCTCGTCCCGGGTGCGGTAGGTGCTCTGCGTCGGCTCGTTGTCTGCCGCGCCGTGGCCGTGGTAGCGGTAGGTCATGCACTCCAGGAAGAACGGCTCGTGCGTTTCGCGCATCTCACCGATGATCTCGCGGACGCGGTTGTGCACGCCGATGACGTCCTGCCCGTCGATGCGCTCGCGCTTCATGGCGTACGAGCCGACGCGGTCCGTGAGGTCCGGGTTGGCGTGGGACCGCTCGATCGACGTGCCCATGGCGTACCCGTTGTTCTCCAGGACGAAGAGGACCGGCAGCTTGTACAGCTGGCACATGTTGAGGGTCTCGTGGAAGCCCCCCTGGTTCATCGAGCCGTCGCCGAAGAAGCAGACGCAGACCTGGTCGCCGCCCCGGTAGCGGATCGCTTTGCCGATGCCCATGGCGATCGGGACGTTGCCGCCGACGATGCCGTAGCCGCCGAAGAAGTTGCGGCCCGCGTCGCAGATGTGCATCGAGCCGCCCTTGCCCTTGGAGCTGCCGGTCGCCTTGCCGCAGATCTCGGCCATGACGGGCCCCGGCTCGGTCCCGCGCGCCAGGGCGTAGGCGTGGTCGCGGTAGTGGCCCAGGAAGTAGTCGTCCGGGCGCAGCGCGCCGATGATGCCGACCGCGATGGCCTCCTCGCCCGAATAGACATGCAGGTAGCCGCCGATGCCGTGGGTCCCCTGGCGGTACGCCCGGACGCACAGCTCCTCGAACTCGCGGATGTGGACCATCTGCTCGTAGAAATGGAGGAACTTCTCTTTGTCCAGGGCCGGCGGCGCCACCGTTCCTTCAGGTGCCATCGTGGTCTTGTTTCTCCTTGCCATGTTAGAAACGAAGTTTTCCTGTGTTTTTTTCTGGATGCGTGACGGTTCCATTATACCCGAACCGGCGCCGGCAAATTCACCCGCCGGCTTTCGCGGGCGCGACGCGGCGCTCGGCTTCGGCTTCCAGGGCGTTGATGGCCTGCTCGACGCCGAGGGCGGCCGCGTCCAGATCGTCGTCGGGGCCGACGTAGATCGGGTCGCCGTTCAGCCAGACAGCGCGGGCGAACGGCCAGGGCACCAGGAATCGGTCCCACGAGGGGGCGAACCAGCGCGGCCAGGCACTGATGCCCACGGGGATGATCGGCCGGCCGGAGCGCTGCGCGAAATACACGACGCCCCCCTGCGCCTTCTGCGACGGGCCGCGCGGCCCGTCCGGGACGAACGCGAGCACGCCCCCGCCCTCCAGCGCTGTCAACACCTCGCGCGTCGCGGCGACGCTGCGCCGGCTTGTCGAGCCGCGGATGATGCGGAAACCGGCCCGGCGGAAGTTCTCGGCCTGCAGGTCGCCGTCGCGCGACAGCGAGATGATGGTCCAGTAGCCGCGCCCGCGGGAGACGTGCAGCGGGATCAGGACCCGCCCGTGCCAGGTGACAAAGATCAGCCCCTTGTTCTCCGCCAACAGCCTTTGTACCGTCGCCTCGTTTTCGACCCGGAGGCGCAGGGTGGCGCAGAGGACGCGCACCGCGCCGGTGATCAGCAGGGCGAGCAGCCGGGTGCGCAGCGACAAGGGGCGGGGAGTGTCCGCCTCCTTATCCCGGCGCGGCGGGGGCGATGCGGGGGGCTGACCCGGGGATGTCGTGGCCCCTGAGGATGGCACGGCGCTTACTGCTCCGGCAGGTACAGATCGGCGGCGCTGCGCTGCGTCTCGTACAGGGCGGCGTAGATGCCGCCGCGCCGTATCAGTACTCGGCGTGCGTGCCTATCTCGGCGATCCGGCCCTGGTGGATCACCGCGATCTTGTCCGCGCCGACGATGGTGGACAGGCGGTGCGCGATCACGAGGGTGGTCCGGCCCCGCATCAGCGTCTCCAGCGCCTCCTGCACGAGGCCTCCGACGCCGCGTCCAGCGAGCCTGGTCGCCTCGTCCAGGATCAGGATGCGCGGGTCGTGGAGGAGGGCGCGGGCGATGGCGATGCGCTGGCGCTCCCCGCCCGACAAGGTCGCCCCGCGCTCCCCGATGATCGTGTCGTATCCCCTGGGGAAGGCTCTGGACGAACGAGTCGGCGTTGGCGGCGCGGGCGGCGGCCTCGATCTCGGCGTCGGTCGCGCCGCGCCGCCCGTAGGCGATGTTGTCGCGGATCGCGCCGCTGAAGAGCAGCGTCTCCTGCGGCACGACGCCGATCTGCCGGCGGAGCGAGCCCAGAGTCACGGTCCGGATGTCATGGCCGTCGATGCGGATGCACCCCGCGGTGGGGTCGTAGAAGCGCGGCACCAGATCGGCCAGCGTCGACTTGCCGCCCCCGACGGGCCGACCAGGGCGACCACCTGCCCCGGCTCGACCGCAACGAGATGTCCTTCAGCGTCGGCGTCCCCTCGTTATAAGCGAAGGAGACGCGGTCGAACTCGATGCGCCCCGCCACCGGGGGCAGGGTCCGGGCGTTCGGCGCGTCGCGCACGTCGACCACGTCTAAAACGTCCGAGAAGATGCGGTCGGCGGCGCCCATCATGTCCTCCCAGCCGCCCGCAGACCGCCCAGCGCCCCGACGGCACGGGGCCGTTGCGTCACCAGGTACAGGAACTTGAGGAAACCTGGCCGAACTCCATCCTCCCCAGCGCCACCTCGCGCCCGCCCATCAGAGCGTGAGCGCGATGCCCAGGGCGCCGATCAAGTCGATGGTGGGGCGCAGGCGCGCGCTGCGCCGCACGCCGCGCATCGAGATGTCGATCGCCGCCTGGTTTTCCCCGGTTGAACCGCTCGATCTCGTGCCGCTCCGCGGCGAACGCCTTGACGACGCGCACCCCGGCCAGCGTCTCCTCCATCACGGCGGTGATGTCGGCCATCTTCTGCTGCGACTGGTGCGAGATGCCGCGCAGGCGGCAGGGAAAGGAGCTGTATCGCGACGGCCATCAGGGGCACGACCAGGAGCGCGAACAGGGCCAGCTTCCAGGAGGTGACGAACAGTAAAACGAGGAAGACGACCGCCATCAGCGGCGTCGCCACCACGTCCCGGACCATCATCGCGGCGTTCTGGAGTTTGGGCACGTCGTTGGTGAGCGTGCTCATCAGCGCGCCCGTGCGGTGCTTATGGAAGTACGAGAGCGACAGGCTTTGCAGGTGCGCATACACGTCGCCGCGCATCCGCATCCCCACCCGCTGCGCCACCTCGGCGAGCAGCACGCTCTGCCCGTAGGAAAAGACCCACAGCGCCGTGTATAAGAGCACCACCGTCCCGCACACCCAGGCCAACGGCTCCACGTCGCCGTTTCTGGCGCTGATGGTCACCGACGCGAACTCCTCGATCATCGCGGCGACGCCCGCCGGGACGAGGCCGGCCAGGACGCCGCAGACGAGGCCGAGCGCGAGCTTGCCCCGGTGCGGGCGCAGGTACCCCAGAAGCCGTTTTCCGATCTGTTTGTGTGATGTCATCGTTAAGCCTGCGCCAACAGCCTTACGTCAGCGGTCTCCCCCGTGTTCCCGGCGCGTCTGCGCCAGCTCCACCACCATCCGCGCCGCGCGCGCCGCGCCACCGGGTTCGCCCGGCACCCGGGTCGCCCCGCAGAGCTCTTCCTTCATCCGCAGGAGGCGCTCCGGCTCCAGCAGCCCGATGACGCTCCCGCGCCAGGTTCTCCCCCGTGGCCTCGTCCTGCACGAACTCCGGGCAGATGCGCCGCCCGGCGATCAGGTTGGGCATCCCGATATGCGGCGGCAGCGACTTCTTGACGAGTACCCGGTACTCCAGAAGGTTGAGGCGCGACATCCGGTAGGCGATCACCATGGGCTTGCCCAGGATCGCCGCCTCGAGGGTGGCCGTGCCCGACGCAGTCAGCAGCACGTCGGAGGCCGCCATCATCTCATACGTCGCGTCCTCGACGATGGCGAGTGTGAAGTCGGTCGCGGCCGCCCGCTCCGGACGCACCTGCCGCATCCACTCCTTGTCTTTGAGGCGCGCCAGTTCGTCGGGGCCGACGAGGGACCCCTCGGCCGTCACGAGGGGCGGGAAGCGCTTCCCGGCGATCTCCCTCGCGCAGCCGCTCCATCCATGCGCTTCAAAAGCTCCCTCAGGTGCGCGTGCCGCCTCCCGCAGCGCCTCCACCGCCCGCACCACGTCGGCCCGGTCGACGGTCGGCGCCAGAACCAGCGAAACTGCGCGCCCGGCACCCGCCGGTGGATGACGGCCGCCGCCTCGAGGCGCACGGGCAGGATGTGGGCGATCTCCTGCGCCCAGCTCCCCGGCAGCAGCCCGACCACGGGCCGTTCGACCTCGATGCCGTGCCGCCGGGCGAACGACTCCGGGCTCGCCCGGCCGGACAGGTCGAGCAGGGGTGCCCGACGAGGTCGCGTCCACGCCCAGGCGGCGCGAGTTTCAGTTTCCGACCACGGGAACGGCGTCGCCACCAGTCCCGATCCCCGCCAGCGACGAGCCCTCGGCGTCCGCCGCCACGAGCCGGGCGGGGAGTAGTACAAGATCCGCGTTCCGGGCAGGGCGCGCCGCGTCCCGGGCGCACGGGCCGACGTTGAACGCCCCGAAGTCGGCCACCAGCACGTCCGGCCGGCGCCGGAGCATCTCGCGCCGCAGGGCCGCGCGCACCGCGAGCAGGCGCGGCACGACGCGGAGCGCCGCCGCGGCGCCGATCGCCCCCAGCGGCCGCTGTCCCATACGACCTCCACCCCGGCGCGGCGCATGTGCCGCCGCCGCCGCCCCACAGGCGCGCGTCCAGGGCCAGCCGGCGTATCTCCCCGGCCAGGCTGGCCCCCGACGCGTGCACCGACGCCTCGCCCGTGATGAGTGCGACCTGCACGCCCCGACTCTTCCCCCGCCTCAGGCGCCCGCGCCGCCGGTCCCGCCCGGCGCCGGGGCGCCGCGACGGGCACGAGCCGGTCGTTCACCTTCTCCCGCGCGGCGGTGTAGATGCCCTCCTTCTGCGGGATGTCGGCCCGCGACGACGACGCCAATTGCCCGTGCGGGCTGTCCCACGCGGCGGAGACGAGCACGGCGCCGTCCGCCTGAGCCTCGCGCTTCACGCTCACCTGCCCGCCGCCCTTGTCCGCCGCGCCCCCGGTCAAAGACAGGGCGAAGACCACAAAGGCCGGCCTCACGTCGTCCCAGGCGAAGGTCCGCGCCTCGCCCTCGTGCAACACGACGTCCAGCCCCACCGCGCCGCCTTCGCCCCGTCGCACCGCGCCGCGCGTGACGCCGGCGCCGGCCCAGAGGCCCTCCGGGACGCGGTAAGTCAGGTGCAGCCCCCGCGCCAGCTCCAGCGTCGCCCCCGCCGGGCCGAAGCTCCGCGGGATCGCCGCCTCGCCGAGCCCGGCGAACTCGAGGGAAAGCCGCAGGTCGGACGCCGTGAAGCGGCCCTCCTTGAGCACGTCCAGGCTGATGTGCTTGTCGCCCGTGCCCCGCGCGAACGAGACCACGCCCAGCGCGCTCCCCTCGTTCTGTGCGCAGACGAGGATGGCCGAGGCGAAGTCGTAGCCGTCCTTGAGGAAGCGCAGGGTCGCATACCGCCCCGGCGGCCGCGCGCCCCCGTCGTCCGGCGTCTTCCAGCGCAGCAGCAGGTCGCGGCGCTGGGTCCACAGGTCGAGCCGGTTGACGGTGCCCAGCGCGTACTCGGGCGTCTTCCACACCGTGCCCTGGAGCGGGCGGAGGCCTTCCTTCCTGGGCTCGTAGCACTCGCGGTGGCCGGCCGGGGCGTCCAGCGCCACGAAGCGCGGCGTGATATCCTCGGGACAACGCAAGTCGTGCAGGGCGACGTCGCCCGCGCCGGGCAGGTCGGCGGGCGCGCCGTAGAAATCGAGCCGGCCGCCCGTCGCCTTCTGCAGCAGCGCCTGCACCGGCGCGTCCGCCCGCAGGTCGGTCCGGTAGCAGCGGCTCATCGGCCCGGTGAACTGGCGCGTCGGCGCGTGCCAGTGGCGAGCCAGGTGCTCCCACAGCCGCCGCTCCAGGCGCGCGGCCAGGGCGCGGGCGTCTTCGCGCCGCCAGTACTGGCGCATGCGCGCGAAGTTGGTCAGCGACACGGCGGCGTACGTCGGCGAGATGAACTCGGCCCACGACCCCGTCGCGTCGTGCGCCTCCCGGAATTTTTCCAGGCGCGCGTCCGCCGCCTTTCGCAGGTCGCCGTCCCCGAGCAGCTCCGCCGCGCCGACGATGAGGAAGGTGCTCTTCACCGCGATGTTCGTGTAGTACATCGAGACGTTGCGCCGGATGGAGCAGACGGCGGCGCGCTCGACGGCGGTGCGGAGCAGGGAGATCAGGTCGGGGGCGAGTTGGGCGCCGTGGCGGTGAAGGGTTAGCAAAAGTACCGTGCCGATGAAGTCGGCCCAGTTGTAGTCGGCCGGCTTCATCTCGCGCGCGGGCTCTTCGTGGTAGTAGCCCCACAGGCCGAAGGTTTTGGAGTCCGGGTCGGCGTCCGGGTTCGCGACCAACTCGCGCAGGATGGCGCAGGAGCGCTCCACATCCTCTCTGTCGCCGCGCTCCAGGAGCTCCAGGGCGTAGTGGGCCGAGCCGCGCGTCTCGTGCACCTCGCGCCCGGGCGAGAGCGCCGAGTGGATCTTGAATCCCGGCCCGATGGTCGCCTTGATGAGCTGGTAGTCCGGGTCGAACCGGCGCGCCAAGCCTTCCAGGGATTTAGCGAGGCACGCCGCGTCCCAGGAGCTGTCCCATTTTGCTGCCATTGTTTTTCCCTGGTCGATGGTCGATACGGGCTAATGACGGGGGTGGTCGTTCTGCCGGCCTGCGGAGCCCTCTTTGATGTGCCGCATGAACGCGACCAGATAGGCCAGCTCTTCGCCCGGCTCGATCTCCCCGTCGATGGCTTCCAGCGCCTGCGAGACGGTCAGGTTGGACCGGTACAGGAGCTTGTAGGCGCGCCGGAGGGCTGCGCGGGCGGCGGCGGGGACCCCGGCGCGCCGCAGGCCGATCACGTTCAGCTCCAGAACGTCGGCCGGGCGGCCGTCGGCCATCATGAACGGCGGCACGTCCTGCACCACCTTGGAGCTGCCGCCCACCATGGCCAGCTTGCCGATGTGGACAGCCTGGTGCACGCCCACCTGTCCGCCCAGCACGGCGCGGTCCTCGACGATGCAGTGGCCGGAAAGGCCGGTGTAACTGGACAGCATCGTGCCCGACCTGATCTGGCAGTTGTGGCCGATATGGACGTAGGCCCTGATCAGGTTATCGTCGCCGATCACGGTGGCCGCCTCCTCGCCCGTCGCCCGGTGTATCGTCACGAACTCACGCATCAGGTTCCGGTCGCCGATGCGCAGGCGGGAAAGCTCCCCCTTGAACGTGAGGTCCTGCGGCGGCCCGCCCAGCACGGCGCCGGCGCGTATCTGGCACTCGCGGCCGACGGAGGTGAACGCCTCGATCACCACGTGGGGGCCGATCACCGTGCCGGACCCGATCGCGCAGTCGGGTCCGATTACCGTGTACGCGCCGACCTCGACGTCGTCGGCGAGCCGGGCCGACGGGTCAATGAGGGCGCTGGGATGAATCTTCATCGGGTAACCCTGCTTCAAAGGTCGGCCCCATCGCGGGCCACGAGGGCGAACGACATCTCGGCCTCACAGACGACCTGGCCGTCCACCCGCGCCTCGGCCTTGACCCAGCCGACGTCGCCGCGCGAGCGCAGCATGGTGACCTCGGCGGTCAGGGTGTCGCCCGGCAGGACCGGCTTGCGGAACCGCGCCTTCTCGATGCCCGCCAGGTACGGGAGTTTGCCGGCGTGCTCCTCGCTGGGCAGCAGCATCACGCTTCCGACCTGCGCCATCATCTCGACGACGAGCACACCGGGCATGATGGGGTGGCCGGGAAAGTGGCCCGTGAAAAACTGCTCGCTGATCGTGACGTTCTTCTTGCCGACGACCCGCCGGCCCGGGTCGAGCTCCACTATCTTGTCTACCAGGAGGAAAGGGTATCGGTGCGGCAGCACACGGAGAATCCCCTTGGCGTCGTATATCACAGTGCCGTCCCCCGTACTCACGATCGCGTCTCCCGTTCCCGCAGCCCCGGCGCGTGCCTTCCCGCCGGGCACCCCCGTCAAGGGACGGGCGGGCCGGGGGGGACGCCGGTGCGCGCTTCGAATAGCCGTGCAAACTCCGTGTTCAGGCGGTGACTCGGCTTGTAGGCAACGACGTCCGCGGCGAACGGACCGCCCACAAGCGCTAGGTCGCCGAGCAGGTCGAGCAGCTTGTGCCGCGCGAACTCGTTGGCGAACCGTAGCGGCGCGGAGTAGTGGTCCTCGTACACCACCAGGGCGTTTTCCGCCGAGCCGCCGCGCGCCAGCCCCGCCGCCCGCAGCGCCTCGACTTCCTCCCGGAAGCCGAACGTGCGCGCCGGCGCGATCTCCTCGCCATACTCGTCGCCGCGCGCCGGTTCGAAGCGCGCCACCTGCGTGCCGACGAGGGCGTGGTCGAAGGCGATCGCCACCGTCAGCCGCAGCGTCTCGGACGGGAACGCCGCGATAAAGGCGCCGCCGCCCCCGCCGCGCCGGGGGGGCGCGGCGAGCGCCCGCGGCGCCTGCGCCGGGCCGAGATCCACCGCGCCGGCCCGGCGGATCGCGTCCACCCAGATCAGCGCGCTGCCGTCCCCGATCGGCAGCTCCGGGCCGTCGACGTGGACGAGGCAGTCGGTGATCCCGCCGCCCGCCAGCGCCGACAGCAGATGCTCCACCGTGGCGACCGACGCCCCGGAGGGGCCGCGAAGCACCGTGCAGCGCCGGGCATCGCACACGTTCGACACGCGCGCCGGGATTTCCTCCGCCCGCGGGCCCGCCCCCGGGCACAAAAAACGACCGTGCCCGGCCGCCGGGCCGGTACGGAGCGTCGCCTCCGACGCCGCCCCGTGTGGATGCCGACGCCGCCGACCGTCACGGGCGCCGCGAGCGTGCGCGCGGGCACCCGGGCGGCGTTCACGCCGCCTCTCGCGCCGCGCCGCCCTCGGGCGCCCGCACCCCGCCGGGCGCCTCCATGGCGCGCAGGCGGCGCTCCATCTCGCGCACTTTCTTCAGCAGGTCCGGCGCCTGGTTGACGGCGGCGGCGGTCTTCAAAACCTCGCGGTGCGGCCTGGCCCCGTACCCGGAAACGAAGGCCCCCGCCGGCACGTCGCCCATCACGCCGGTCTGCGCGCCCAGCACGGCCCCGGCGCCGATCTTGACCTGCTCCTTGACCCCGGTCTGCCCGGCGATGACCACGTTTTTGCCCACCTCGACGCCGCCGGCGAGCCCGACCTGCGCCACGAGGATGCAGTCTTCGCCGATCTGGCAGTTGTGCCCGATGTGGACCAGGTTGTCGACCTTGGTGCCGCGGCCGATGCGCGTTGTGCCCGTGCGGGCGCGGTCGATCGTCACATTGGCGCCGATCTCCACGTCGTCGCCCAGGGCGACGTTGCCGATCTGCGGGACCTTGCGGTGCCTGCCGCCCAGGGTGAGATAGCCGAAGCCGTCCGCGCCGAACACGGCGCCGGAATGCAGCACGCAACCCGCGCCGACCACCGTCCCCCGCAGCAGGGCGACGTGGGGGTAGACGACGGTGTTGTCGCCGATCTCCACGTCGTCGCCGACGTAGACCAGCGGGTGCAGCGTCACGTTTTCGCCCAGGCGCACGTTGTCGCCCAGCACGCAGTGCGCCCCCACGAAAACGTTGCCGCCGTGCCGGAAATCCGAGCCGACGACGGCCGTCGGGTGGACCCCCCGCTCGGCGTACTGCTCCGGCGCGAACACGTCCAGCAGCTGCGCGAACGCCAGGCGCGGGTTGGCGACCTGTATCAGCGCCTTCCCCCCGGCGCCCGGGGCGTCCGGCGCGGCGTCGTCGGGCGCCAGGATCGCCGACGCGGAAGACAGACCCGCGTTCTGCAAAAACCGCGCGCTTTCGGCGAAGGTGATGTCGCCCGTCCGGGCGTCCTCGATCGAGGCGATGCCGCGGATCACGGTCTGCGGGTCGCCGTGAACGCGGCCCTTGACCACCTCCGCGAGCTCACCGACCGTGCGTGCCCTGGTTTCTTTCACGTCTTGTTCCCTTCCCTGCCCTGCACATCGCCCTCAATCCACGCGGCGAACTGCGCCGTCCTGTCGGGTATGCCCGGCCGCCGGGCGGCGGTGTCGAACGTGACACGGATGTTGCGCGCCGCCGCCGCGTCGCGCACCGCGGCGCCCACGTCGGCGAGGATGAACTGCCGCAGCCTTTCGCGCTGCTCCCGGACGCGATCTATGGACTGCCCCAGGCCGGGGGCGTCCCGCCGCGCGGCGACCGGCGATTCGACGACCCAGCGCCCCGCCACGGTCCCGCCGGCCGGCGGGCTCGCCGCCCGCGCCAGATCCCTTTCCAGCGCCCCCCGCTGGGCCTGCATCAGGCGCTCCGTTCCCCGCGCCAGCTCCGCCCGCTCCTGGTCGAGCAGCCGCTCCACCTCCGCACGGTCCGCGCGCGCGGCGCCCGCCAGCCGCTCTTCGAGCTCGCGCCGCGCCTGTTCCTCGGCGCTGCGGGCCTGCTCCCGCAAGGCTTCCAGCTCGGCACGGAGCGCGAGCACCTTGGCCTCGAGGACCGAACGCTCCGGGGGCGGCGGCACGATCGCGATGCGCGCGAGGAGCGTGTTGATGCGTATCCTGAGGTTAGCCGCGTCGGCGGCATTCTGTTCGCGGATCGCGCGGGCGCGGGCGTAAACGCCCGCCTCGTCGGCACGACGCCGCCGGGCCTGCTCCGCCGCGCGGATCGCCTCCAGCTCCTCGCGTCGCCGCTCGATGCGGCGCTCCTGCTGCACCGCCAGGCGCCTGGTGAAATCGGCAAGCCGCTGCCTGCCGGCGGCGCGCAGGCGCTGCTGTTCCTCCGCCGGATCCGCCGCCGGCAGGGCGGGCAGTACGAGCGGGGACAGGGCATACCGGCCGGGGGCGTCGGCCGGGGGCGCCCCCCCGGCCCCGGCGAGCCGCTCGAGCTGCCGCGCCGTTTGCTCCAAACGCACCAGGCTGCCCCAGAGCCGGTGCCGCGGCAGGAGCCGCTCCAGGGAAACGTACGCGGCCTCCGCGGGGGCGCTTCTGGGCGCCCTCGGCGCGCACCCGCCCAGGGCGATGCCCGCCGCGAAGAGGGCGCCCAGGGCGCCGCGCAGGGCCTTACTTGTTGAGCCGGTTGATGACATCGTTCGTGATGTCATTGGCCGTGTACACCGCGACCGCGGAGTCGAAGACCACCGTCAGATTCTTCTCCTGGGCCACCTTGGAGATCCCGGCCCGCATCTCCTCGGTGAGCTTCTGCGACAGCGCGTTTTGCCGCTGGGAAAGCTGCTGCTGGAAGTCCTGCTGCACCTGCTGGAACGTCTCGGCGCCCTTCTGCTGCGCCGCCGTGAGTTCGGCCAGCCGCGTCTTCTGCTGCTCGGTCGGCCCGTTCTGGTTCTGCAGGTTCCTCAGTTCGTCCGCCAGGCTGCGCGCCTTGGTTTCCAGCGCGCCGATCCGCTGCTTGTCGGCGCCGCCGGGCTCCGGCCTGCTGTAGAGCGTCGCCAGCTCCCGCACCTCCGCTTCCGGCAGAAACACCGCGGACGAGTCCCGGAGCCGCGAGAGCGCATTGTCCAGGCCGCCCCCGAAGGTTTTGATCTGCTCCGCGGCGGCCTGCTTTCCCTTGTACTCGTTGAAAACGCGCTGCAGGTCCACGCCGCCGATGGCGCCGCGCACGTCGCCCGGCGCCGAGCGCCCCTGCGCGGCCGCCGGCGTGCCGAACGCCCCGGACACGGCCGCCAAAGAGACAAGAACGGCCCCGGCCGCCGCCGCGATCGCCGTGAATTTTTGGATGTTGCTATTCAAGAAAAGTTTCCCCTTAATTTTTATACGTATCACTAGAAAGCTTGGCCGATCGAGAAGTGGGTTCTCCCCCCCTCGCGCGAGAACCCGTAGTCCAGGCGCACGGGGCCGATCGGCGTGCGCAGGCGCAGCCCGAGGCCCGCGCCGACGTTGGGGCGGAAGCCGCTGTGCTGCTCGAAATCCGGGATGTCCTCGCGGTTCTCGGGCGGCGCCCCCCACGCGTCGCCGACGTCGGTGAAGAGGACGCCGGTGACGGTACCCCGGTTGTCGAGGGGCAGACGCAGCTCCGCCGACGCCAGGAACAGGCGGTTGCCCCAGAAGCGGTCGTCGGGGAACCCGCGCAGGGTTTCGGCGCCGCCCAGGAAGTACTGCTCGGAGAAGCCGATGGTCCCCTGGGCGAGGCCGAAGAGGACGCGGCCCGCGAGCACCCGCTTGGGCTCGGTGATGCTGCCCGGCCGCCGCGGCCCGTTGAGCGACAGGTAGCTGCGCAGGTCCAGGTTGTACTTGGCGAAGCTGCCGCTCTGCGTGCGCTTGTCCACGAGGATGCGCGGCACGTTGGGCGTCTCGGTCGGGCCCACCCACGCGGGGTTCACGCGCGGGTTATCGTAGTCGAACGAGGACGTCCCCAGCTCGACCGACGGGGAGAAGAACACGCCCGACGCCGGGTCGAGGTCGTTGTCGCGCGTGTTCACGGTCATGCGCGGCGTGACCGAAGACACGTTGCCGCTCTGCACCAGCGACGTCCGCAGGCGGTTGATCTCGTCGTTGGTGAAGTTGCTGTAGTTCTCCTGCAGGTTGTTGGCCTGGATGCTTTCCGTCCGCACCGTCACGTAGGCCCGGCTGGTCTCGGCGAGCGGGCGCGCCACGGTCACCGACCCGCCCCGGCGGCGCTCGAAGTACGGGTCGTCGTCCTGTCGGTCCGTGGCGTTGGTGGAGAACGTGCGCGTGAAGCGGTACAGGACCCGGTCGTACAGGCTCGCGGACAGCGAAGTGTTGTTCCGGCCGATCCAGGGCGTGGAGAAGCCCAGCTCGAACGAGTTGCGCGCGGCGACGCCGCCGACCGTCCACTCGAAGCTGACCCCCTGCCCGCGCCCCCGGAAGTTGCTCTCGGACAGCGCCAGCGTCCCGACCAGGCGCTGCCGCGTCGAATAGCCGAAGCCCACCGACACCTGGCCGGTGCGCCGCTCCTGCACGGGGAGGATCACGTTCACCCTGCCCACGTCGGAACCCGGCTCGGTCTGCACGTTGCCGAAGTCCTCGAAGATGCCGAGGTTGTAGACGCGGGACAGGTCCCGCCGCAGCACCTGGCTGTTGAACGGCTCGCCGGGCCGGGTCTTCATCTCGCGCGTGATCACGAACGGCTTGGTTTTTTTGTTGCCCGTGATCCGGACGCTTTCGACCACCGTCTCCACGACCGGGATGGTGAGGACCCCGGTCTTGGGGTCGATGCCGATCTGGTCGGAGACGAAGGCGATGTAGCCGCGGTCGGTGTACAGACGCTGGATGCGCTGCACGTCCTGGTCCACGACGGCGGTATTGAGCACCTCGCCGGGCTTGGAGCTGACGAGGGCGCGCAGCTCCTCGGTCTTGAGGGCCTTGTTGCCCGTGAGGACGATGTTGGTGATGACGGGGTTTTCCACCACGTCATAGATGACGCGGAGCCTGCCGTCGGGCGTGGTTTCGGTCCGCCCGCTCACCGAGGCGTACAGGCCCAGGTCACGGATGCGCGCCTTGTCCGCTTCGAACGCCTCATTCGTGAAAGCCACGCCCGACTTGAGCGTCGCCGCCGACAGAACGACGAATTCGTTCGTCTTCGACAGGCCGTTGACCTTGACCTCGGCGACCGTTTGGCCGGCCTGGGCGAGCGCCGGGACCGGCACGCTTGCAGCGAGAGCCGCCAGCGGCGCGGCGGCTAGGCGAAGATCCATGGATTACGTACCACTCCTTTATACAAACCTGCTATACAAATATACAAACGTGCACGTATAAACCGAACGTAAGCGCGGGGGGCGGATCGCTTGGTTCAGGCGCGGGCGCTCCAGCCGCGGATGTAGGGCTCGAGCCGGCGCCGCATCATGTTGCGGGCGCGGTGCAGGCGCGTCTTGACCGCCGGCACCGTCAGGCCCATCACCCGGGCGATCTCCTCGTAGGACAGGTCCTCCATCTCGCAGAGCACCAGCACTACCTTGTACTCCGGCGCGAGGGCGTCCACCGCGCGCTGGATCTGCGCGCCGAGCTCTTTGTTGAGGAGCGCCCGCTCGGGGGCGTCACGCCAGTCGGCGACCTCGCGGCCGAGCTCGCCGGATTCGGTCTCGACCGCCTCGTCGAGCGAAACCGGCTCGTGCTCCCGCTGCCGGTCGCGCTGTTTGAAGCGGTTTTTGCAGTTGTTGACCGCGATCTGGTGCAGCCACGTCGAAACGCGCGCCTCGCCGCGGAAGCGCCCCCAGGCGCGCCACGCATTGACGAAGGTTTCGACCGTTAGATCCTCCGCGTCTTCGCGGTCGTTGACCATCCGGAGGATCAGGTTATATATCTTGGCCTCGTACTTGGCGTGTATCTCCTCGAACGAAAGCCCGCGATCCTCGTCATCCAGCGGAGGGTTCCCCACCCCGGCTCCTCCCCGGCCGCGGCCCACCGCGTCCCCTGCATAGACAGCAAATAGACGGGAAAGTTTCACGCCATGCGTGCGGGGCGCGTGGCGGCGCCCTCCCCCTGGCCATTGTACCATGCCGCCCTGCCGCCTTTAGTAGGACAGCGAGCCGCTCAGGAAGAAGACGTAATCGCGCTGTTCGTCGGCCGAGACGCCGATCTGGAGGCGCGGCCCCAGCTCATAAAGGAGCCGCAGGTCGTAGGGCTCCGGCACGCCGGGCCCCAGCCCCGTGCGCCCCAGCCCCCGCGTGTAGGAGACGACGAAGCGCTCGAACGGGTCGGGGAAGCGCCGCACCAGGCGCAGGGTCAGGGGCGCGTCCGGGTTGTACTCCAGGGCGAACTCTTCCAGACCGAACGCGGACGCCACCGAGCGTTCCAGGGGCGAAAGCAGCGACGGCACCAGGCTGGAGTTCAGGACCTGCGTGAACGTCTGCGACAGCGCCCCCTGCACGTCGCCCCCGATCGCCCGGGCTATCTGCTGCTCGGAGCCGATCAGCGCGACGATCTGCCGCTCGTCGAGCGGGGGGTCCGACGAGAGGTCGAGGTCTTCCGGGTCGAGGCGCACCTCGGACTCGCCGCCCGGGAGCCTTTTGACCAGCGAACCGTCGACCACCGCGGTGATGCGGTAACGCGTCGAGCGGCCCGTGGAGGGGGGCGTGGCGCTGGCGAACATCCCCTGGTTGGCCCGGACGCCCAGGCTCGGGGTGACGCCGGAGAGCGGGTAGAGCGTCGTCCGCGCCACCAGGCCCGAGACGCGGAACAGGGGCTCGTCCGGCGGCCGGAAAGCCAGGTCGATCTCCCCGCCGCGCTGGATGACGAAGCGGGCGGTCGGGAGCCGGAAGAAGCCGCCCAGCACGTCCAGGCTCCCCCGGATGTTCGGGGCGGCCAGGGTCCCGGCGATGTCCAGCGCGCCGCCCGCCTCGATGCGGAACGTGTTCTGGCTCGTGATGGCCGCCCGCCGCTCGATCGACAGGGCGACGTCGAACCGCGGGTTGACGGGGTACGTCCCCCCCCCCCGGTTCTCGGGCGCCTCCTGGGTGGGGGTCTGGAACTGGGCGTCCGCGACGACCAGCGGCGCGCCCCGGCGCGTGGCGATCACGGGCTGCTCCAGCGGGCCGGTGATGGTGAGGTCGCCGTTGAGGCGGCCGCGCGCCGCCGCGCCCCGGTTGAGCAGGTTTTCCGCGACCAGGCGCGCCCCGTCGAAGGAGACCACGAGGTCGAGCGCGCCGGCGCGGGCCGGCTGTGTCCCCCTTCTAAACAGCGACGACAGCGCCTGCAGGTTGCTCAGATCGATCTGGCCGGAGGCGGTCACCCGCCCGTAGTCGCCGCCCGCGCCGCCGGGCCCTCCCAGAGCGAGGGTGAACTCGCGCACCCGGGCCGCGCTGCCCTCGAATCCGATGTAAAGGTCCAGGTCCCGGACGGAGTTGACCCGCGCCGGGAAGGCGTCCCCCGGCGGGTTGAACCGGCCGTCCGCGACGCGCACAAAGCCCGAAAGCTCCGGATCGCGCAGCGTCCCTTCGAGATCCAGCTGCGCGGTAAAGGCGCCGCCGACCCACTCGGCTTTGACCGCGGGCGCCAGGGCGGCGATCAGGTCCAGGCTCTGCCGGGCGGCTCTCGCCTGCAGGTCGATGGGCTGATCGGCGGGCAGGGAGAAGTCGGCGTAGGAGAACGGCAGGGAGCCGGTGACGCGCGCCTCCCCCCCGCCGCTGAGCACCAGGACCTCCGAAAGGTCGATCTCCCCCGGGGGCAGCCCCGCCGCGGTCTGTCCCGCGGCGGGCCGCAGCACCGCCCGCGGGATCCGAAGCAGATCTATGGTGACGCCGCCCAGGGACACGTCCCGGCCCTCCAGGGAGGCCGTCACCGTCGGGGTGCGCGTCGCCCCCCGCGCCGTCACGGACAGGTCGACGCGCCCGTCCAGCCGCAGGCCCGGCGCGAAGGCGCGCGCCAGCGCCAGCGAGGCGTTGGACGATTCCAGAACCAGGTCGATGGGGCCGTCCAGGTCGGCGGCGCCGCGGGCGGTGATCGTGGTGTCGGTGGCGTCGTTCTTGACGGTGAGCCCTTCCAGGCGGATCACGTCGCCGTCCAGCGACCCGGCGAGGGTCAGCGAGTCCGCGCGGAGCGGGCTTCCCCCGGGGCCGCCGTGCCCGATCTGGACGTCCGAGGCGCTCAAGGCGACCTGTATGTTTCTGTCCACGAAGCCCTGCCCGGTGATGCGCCCCCGGACGGCGAGGTTTTCGACGGAGAAGCTGCCGTAGATCGGCTGCGGCAGCCGGTTCAACGCCGCCACCAGGCGCGCCCCCTGCTCGGTGTCCGCCAGGCCGGAGCGCCGCAGCGCGCCCAGCAGCACCCCGATGTCGCCGGTGCTCAGGGAAAGGTCCGCCGCCAGCCGGCCGGTCCGGGTGTCGTACGCGGCGTCCGCGACGCGCACGGCGGTGCCGTTCTGGCGGAACGAGAAGCGCGGCACGGCCAGGCGCGCCTCGCGCGTGGCGGCGCTGGCCTGCAGACGCACCTGCGCCTCGATCCCGGAAAGCGGCGTCCCCGCGACGCTCACCTGGGGAGCCGACAGCTCCGCCTCGACCGCGGGGTTGGCGCGCGTGCCGCCCAGGGAGCCCGTGATCGACAGGGTGCCGCCCAGGTCGGCGTAGCGCCGGGTGAACGGCGCCAGGAACGCCAGGTTCAGGTTGGGGACCGCGAACTCGCCCGAAAGCCTCCCGGCCGGGTCCAGGCGCGCCGACGCCGTCAGCCTGCCCACCCCCGTGCCTCCAGGCTCACGCCCGCGCCACGGTCGCCGCCCGGTCCGCGTAAGCGAACTCCAGCGTCCCCCCGTCGACCGTATACTCGCCGACCAGGGTGCTGCCCAGGCGGACTGAACCCGCCAGCCGGGGGTTCTGCGGCGTCCCCGAAAGCCGTACCGTGGCCCGGTCCACCACCCCGACGATGCGCGGCAGCTTGGAAACGTCCTGGCCCGCCTGGCGCAGCAGGCTCCCCAGGCTCCACGTTATCGAGCCGCGCGGTCAGGTCGAGGCGCGGCGCCCCCCTGGAGATTCGTCACCGCGCCGGCAAGCGTCGCCGTGGCGGGGAAACGGCGCACCACGACGTCGCCGCCCAGCGTCACGCGGGTGCGCGTGGCCGTGACGCTGCCGGTGGCGATGTCGGCGTTGTAGGACCGGTAGCCCGGCCCCAGCACGCGCACCCGCGCCGAAAGCAGGGGATCACGCACGGTACCCCGTACCGAGCCGGACAGATAGGCCACGCCCTGGATCGCGTCCCGCCCGAGTGCGCGCGCGATGCGGCCGAGAACCAGGCCGGCGGCGCTCACGGTGAGGTCCAGCCGGCCGTCCGGGGAGATGTCCCCGCCGACGCGCACCGCGCCCGCCGAGGAGGAGACGACCAGGGCCGGCACAACGACCCGGCCGTCCTCGATCAACACGCGCGCGGGCGTCGCGGATCCGGACGCCGCGCAGGCTGGCCTCGGGCACGATGACGTTCGCCGCCGCGGTCAGGCTCGCCGCCGGCCACCTTCCCCACGACCTGGACGCGCCCATCGCCGGTCAGGGCGGGCAGAGGCCACGTTACGGCCCGGCAGGCGCACGGCGGCCAGATCGGCGCCGGCGAGGCCGAGGAGAAAGCCGCGTCGATCCGCGAAACCGGCAGGAAGCTGGTGGTCCCGCCCGGCGCGACCCGCGCCACCCGGGCCGCGGCCCGGCCGGACAGCGCCCCCCCGCCAGCCGCCCCGTCAGATCCGCGAGCGTGAGGACGCCGCCCGCGTAGGTGACGCGGGCGGCGACGCCGCGCACCACCTGGCCCTGGTAAACGACGGCAGGGACAGCGGCGCGGGCGGTCACGACGGGGTTCTGCAGCGGCCCCTGGACCGAACCGGTTATCGCCCCCGCGCCGGCGACGCGCAGCCCGGCGGGCAGGCGCTGTCGCCGCGGCAGCAGCGCGGTGAGGGCGCGCGCCAGCGGGATCCGCGGCAAAGCGAAGGTCACGGCGAGCTGCGGCGGCGACGGCGCCTGCCCGCCGGGCTGCGCGCCGGCCCGGCCTGTGCCAGGTTCCACACCACTCCGGAGGCCGACACCTTTTCTCCCCAGAGTGACGCCGTCGCCTCGAGGCGCGCGCTGCTCCGGCTGAACTGGGCCGTGCCCGTGACGTCTTCCAGTGGCACCGGTATTCGGGGCGCGACCAGGCGCGCGCCGCGCACCCGGGCCGTGCCGCTGTACTGCGTCTGCACCGGTGCGCTCGGGCGCGGCGCGCGGGGAACCACGAGCGACAGGTCGACGTCGCCGCGCCCCGCCGTGACCCCCACATCGCGCAGGTCGAACAGGTAGTTCAGCCAGTACGGCGCCAGGGCGTCGGCGGCGCGGACCGAGACGAGCGCGCGCGGCGGCCTGCCCGGCGGGCTGCGCGTCGTCCCGGGCGACGGAGCCTTCCACAGCGGCCCGCCCAGGCGCCTCGCGGTCGGCGTGCCCGGCATCGCCCGGGCCCGGACGTCGAACCGGACGGTGCGCGTGCCGGCCAGGTTGACCACGCCGTTCACGCCGGACAGCCAGTTCACGGCGGGCAGTTGCCGGGCGGGCAATCGGGCGGCGAAGTCACGGAACTCCAGCCGCCCGTCCCGCACGACCACCGTGGTTCGAAACGGCGGACGTCCCGTCTTGGGCCGCGGCCGGACCAGGTCCTGCACGTTCAGGCGGCCGTTCGGGCGGCGCACGAGCAGGGCGGTGGGCCCCTCCACGGTGATGCGCTCGATCGACGCGGACACGTCACCGGCCAGCAGGCGCGGCACGGAAACGAGCGCCGTGGCGCTTCGGGCGGTGGCGAGCGGGCCGGACCCGCTCAAGGTGGGCCCGTTGGCCACGGCGAGGTCGCGGACGGTGACGGGGAAAAGGCCCAGGCTCCGGCAGGCGCGCGCCATCTGGAGGATTCCCGGACCGAAGGTCCGGCGACAGGTCCCCGATCCGCACCTCGCGCTCCAGGGCGCGCGACGCCTCGGCGGCGGCGAGCGGCGCCGTCTGCGCCAGAACCGCGTCCAGGCGCGCGATCACCGTCCGGCCCGCGGCAAAAAGCAGGACGAGCGGCGGAACCCAGGTCAGGACGAAGCACAGGAGGCGGTGGCCGAAAGAAAGGGAGGAGCGACGGGCGGTCATACGGCCGCCTCCCGCCGACGCAGGAAGCGTTTATCCAACGGCGAGGGGCGAACCAGGGCGACGCGGCCCGGGCAGCGCCGGGCGCACGGCGTCCGCAGGTGGGGATGCCGCCCCGACGGCCGCATCGTCCCCCCCGACACGCAAAAATTTATCGGAAAAATCGATGGCATTGTATGAGGACCGCACGAAAGGGCCGGACGCGACGTATAAAAAGCCCATCCCCTCGGCGATCTGTTTGTAGTGCTCGAAACGCGACGGATGCAGGTACTCCACCACATCCAGGTACCCCTTGCCCGGCTTCAGATACTGCCCCATCGTCACCGCGTCCACGCCCGCGTCCTTCCAGTCGGAAAGGACCTGCCGGACCTCCTCCTCGGATTCGCCCAGCCCGAGCATGATCCCGGACTTGGTGTAGATGGCCGGGTCGATCTCCTTGACCGCGCGCAGGAAGTCCATGGACCGCGCGTACTTGGCCTGCGGGCGGACCGTGCGGTACAGGCGCGGGACCGTCTCGACGTTATGGTTGAAGACGTCCGGGCGGGCGCGGCAGACGGTCTCGATGGCGGCCTTGCGCCCCCGGAAGTCCGGCGTCAGCACCTCGACGGTCGCGCCCGGCGCTTGATCGCGCAGCGCGGCGATGACCTGGGCGAAGTGGCCCGCCCCACCATCGGGGAGCTCATCTCTATTGACCGACGTGACGACCACATGCTTCAATCGCAGCGCCCGGGCGGCCAGGGCGACGCGGCGCGGCTCGTCCGGGTCGAGCGGGGCGCCCCGGCCGGTCTTGACCGCGCAGAAGCGGCAGGAGCGCGTGCACGTGTCCCCCATCACCATGAAGGTGGCGGTCCCCTTGCTCCAGCACTCGCCCAGGTTGGGGCAGCGCGCTTCCTCGCAGACGGTGACCAGGCGCTCGCCGCGCATCAGCCCCTCCACCGCGCCGATGTCGCGCGCGCGGGGCACCTTGATGGTCAGCCACTCCGGTATGCGCCGGTGCGAAGCCGCGGCGGGAGCCGGCTGCGCCACGCCGGACGGACCGTCGGCGGGCAGCGGGGCGCTCGTGCTCTGGGTACTCACAGTGTCAGTATATCCCTAAGGCGAGCCGGCGTCAAGCGGCGGCGAAGCCGCGCCCGGGCCGCCCGGCACGCCGGCCGCACCCCCCGCCGCCGTCACCACCGTGACCGAGTGCTCCGGCACCGTCAGGCCGCCCGCGGCGAGTGTTTTCCCGCTCAGGGCCGAGGTCGTGTACCCCCGGGCCGACACCTCGTGGCGGGCGAGTCCGGCCTCCGGCCGCCAGCCGGCGAAGTCGCACGTCACCGGCAGAGCCGCGTTCGAGCGGTTGATTACCACGAAGGCCTTCTGCCCCTTCGAGGCGTTCTTCACCGCCCACACCACGATCCTGCCGTCGTCGCTGCTCGAGCTCGGGGCCACATCGCCCACCAGGTACCGGTTAAACAGGTGGAAGACGTGGGCGCCGGGCCGCAGCGCATAATCCGTGCCCATCTTGCCGTAGACGCCGTCGCGCTCGTTCCACGCGTTGGTGGCGGCGGCGCCGTTGCTCACGGCCGCGACCAGCGCCAGCGCGTCGAAGACCGCGCCCTTGTGGCTCGTCATGCGCTTGTCGCGCAGCCGCCAGTCCCAGCTGATGTTGTACTCGTTGAGGTGGGCGGGGATGGGGCGGTCCGGGCTTTCCTCCTGGAGCATCGCGACGATCGCCTTGGTGTACGCGCCGATCCGCTCGGTCTTGTCGTAGACTGATTGATCCGGCTCCTGGGCGCTGCCGCTGGCGTAGATGTGGTACGAGAAAAAGTCGAGGTTTTGCCTGGCGCCTTTGACAAACCGGCGGAGATACGGGGTCAGATCGCTGCGCGCGGCGGCGGGCCCGCCCACCTTGATCGTGGGGTCGACCCGCTTCATCGCGGCCGCGCACCTGTTGTAGATCGTCACCAGCTCGTCCAGACGGTCCGGCTCCTTTTTCTTCGCCCGATCCACCCAGTACGGGCCGTCCCGCTCGTTGGTCGCTTCCCAGTACCGGACGTTCTTTTTGAGGTCGACGTTGACGATGCGCACCAGGTCGGCGCAGAGGGCGGCGAAGCGGTCGTATTCGTCCGCGTCCAGGAGGCGGTCCTTATCTTTGTCCATCCACTCGGGCCACCAGGGGATGGTTAGAAGCGCCCCGCCGGCTTCGGGCATCCAGGCGTCGAGCGCGCGCCGGATCTTCGCCGCGTCCCACTTTTTGGCTTTATGATCCAGCCAGCCGTTGGGGCGGGAGCTGTCCTTCACCATCTCGGCGCTGTGGTAGCGCACCAGCCCCGGGTTCATGTAGGCCATGTTCTGACGGTATTCGGGGCTGGCGGCGTTCTTCGGATCGAAGGCGGTGAAGCCGTTCAGCCCGAAGCTGGAGCGGGTCGCGGTCCCCTTGGTCGCCGCCCAATCGACGCGCACCGTAACCGGTCCGCTCGCCGCCGTGGGCGGAGACGGGGAGCTGTGGCAGGCAGCCGCCAACGACATCAGGATGGCCGTTGTTGTTGCTGCGCGCATCACCTGGGGGCGGCCTGTTTGGCATGGTTTGCCGTGCATCTTCGAGGTAACCTCCGTGCGATCCTACTTGAACGCTTGCTCCGCGGACGCGAGCATCGCCCGGAGGTTATTATTGACCCCCTTGTTGTCGCGGGTCCAGAAGGTTGTCGTGTTGTTGTTTTGAACCGTTGCGCCGGGCTTGTGCGCCTTGACGTGCCCGTCCGCGAAGTCGGAGTTGGTGAGGCCCGAGTGACCCGCAAAAAGGCTGTTCACATGCGCGGGCGCGTTGAAGTTGATGTCGCCGTCAAAGGCCGCGCTATAGTTACCCGGCCCGTTTACGGCCCGCACTTCCGTGACCGCAATGACGCTCGCGGGGTACTCAACAGAGGCCATGGCGACCGGTGAGCTCCAGGTGCCTATGACGCCCTGCGCGTTGCAGTTGTAGGAGATGTTGAAGGGGATCGGTTCATCGTTGTCATTGGTGCGCCGGTCCTTGTACGGGTTGGACGGGCACTGGAAGACGGCGCCGTTCTTGATGTAAGGATAGACGTGCGAGCGCCAGCTGTTTCGCTGCCCCGTCACGGTATCTATGCCGGGACCCCCATAGGTCCTCAGGGGGTATGTTTCGTCATAGTCCTGGGCGTACATCATCAGGGCGGTGCCGACCTGCTTCAGGTTACTCATGCAGGAGGCTTGGCGGGCCTTCTCCCGCGCCTGGGCGAAGACAGGGAACAGGATGGCTGCCAGGATCGCTATTATCGCGATGACGACGAGCAGCTCGATCAGCGTAAATCCCGTCCCGGGGCGGGGCGCTGATGTCTGGCGCGCTGGCGCGCCATGGATCCGGGTGAACCCGCGATCGGGGTGAGAACTCTGCGTGCGTTGCATGGCTTAAACTCCCTTAGATGTGTCTGCGCGGGCGATCTCTGCCGTCGGGACGGCGATGCCCGCTGATATTACGTGGATCCGCCCACCCGAAGTTCGGTCGGGACGAGGACCTGCTGCGGGGGCGTTTCGCGGTCGCCGGCCAGGCGCCGCGACAGGATCCCCAGCGCGCGCCGGCACAGGGCGTCGGCGGGGGTGTGCACCGTGGTGAGCGGGACCTCCAGGTACTGCGCCTCGTCGACCCCGTCGAAGCCCGCCACGGCGACGTCCTCGGGGACGCGCAGGCCCGCGCGGCGCAGCCCGCAGTAGACCCCCATGGCGATCGTGTCGTTGTGACAGAGCACGGCGTCCGGGCGGTCCGCGGCCGGACGCGCCGCGATCTCGGAACCGGCCTGCTTCCCGGCGGCGCGCGTCTCCTGCCCGCCCAGGAGCACGAACTCGGGTTCCAGGCCCGCCGCCCGGCAGACCTCCTTATAGGCTTGGTGGCGCGCCTCCTCGTGGCGGTCCTCGCCGAAGGCGTACGGGGACGCATAGGCGATGCGGCGGTAGCCCCGCGAAAGCAGGTGCTCCGTCACCTGCCGCCCCCCGTCGTGAAGAGCAAACGAGACCCAGTCGCTCCCGTCCTCGCGCACGGAGCCCAGATAAACGACCGGAAGGTTTTCGGCCTGCGGACCGAGGTACATCGCCAGGTTCTCGTAACGCGCGGCCCACATCAGCACGCCGTCGACGGGCCAGCCCTGGATCTTGGCGTGGGCTTTGTAGGTGCCGTGCATCGACGGGGCGGCATCCAGAAGGACCTGGTAGCCCGCCTCCATCGCCAGCGCCTCGGCGTTTTCCATGATGTCCACGAAGAACGGGTTCCGCAAGCCGGAAACCAGAAGCCCGATGGTGTCGGTGCGCCCCTTGCCCAGGCTGCGGGCCAGGCGGTTGGGCCGGTAGCCCATCTCGGCGGCGGCGCGGCGTACCCGCTCCTGCGTGGCGGGCGCGATGCGGGCGCTCTGGTTCCCGTTCAGGACGTGGGACACCGTCCCCGGCGACACGCCGACGCGCGCCGCGACTTCGCGGATGGAAACCGGCAAAGGTAGCCTCCTGGCAATGGGCTCGCTGCACAAGCGGTTTTGCAAAACCGCTTGTGCATTCTACCATCCGGCGCCCCGCGTGTCAAGAGGTATCGAGAGGTGGGTGTCACTCGAAAATAAAAATGTCCTGAGATTTTCACTTCGGCAGGACGGGGTCGTTTCGCCTTGACAGCCTGTGGAGCTACATGTTAGGATAGCGTGAGCCGGGTAAAAGCATTTAGTGAATGCTTCCGTCGCAGCTCAGGGAAGGACGCGGCTGCCCCTTGAGGCGTTACCGTAAGCCCACCATCAAAGACGTGGCGGCGCGCGCAGGCGTATCCACAACCACGGTGTCCGTGTTCGCCAACGGCCGTGAGGACGTCTGCTCGCCGGAGACGGCGGAGCGCATCCGCGCGGCCATCGCCGCGCTCCGCTACACCCCGAACTCCCTGTCACGCGGTCTGCGCGTCCCTGCGACCCGTACGCTCGGCGTGTGCATCGGCGCTTCCGGCGGGCTGCGCCGCGACCCGCGCAACTCCTTCTTGGAACGCACGTGGCGTGGCATCAGCGATGCGGCGGACGCCGAGAACTACTCGCTCCTGCACTATCCGACCTCGGTCCGCAACGCGGAGTCGTGCCATGCTTTCCTGGACGGGCGCGTGGACGGGCTGCTGTTCAGCGCCCCGCACGATGACACCCGCCCGGCGGCCCTCGCGAACGCGGGGATGCCTATCGTCGTTTTGACGCGGTTCCTGGACTTGCCGGCCAGCTGCGGCGCGGTCTACGCCGACGAGAACGACACCGTGCGCCGCGCACTTTCTCATCTGTGGGAGCTGGGTCACCGGCGCATCGCGCATCTCGCCGGGCCGGTGGGCTCCTCCGACATCGCCCTGTGCCGGCGTGACAGCTACGTCGCCTGGCTCAAGGCGCGGAGCGCCTACGATCCCGCGCTGCTCGCGCCGGGACAGTCCTGGTCCAACAAGAATGCGGCCCAGGCCGTGGCGCCATGGCGCCGCTTGCCACAGCCCCCTACCGCCGTTTTCTGCGCCAATGACCAACTGGCGGTGGGTGTCATCGCGGCGGCGGGCGCCCTGGGCTGGCGCGTGCCCGGCGGGCTGTCGGTGGTCGGCGTGGATAACCAGGCCACGGCCGGCGAATCCGACCCGCCGCTGACGAGCGTGGATATCCCCGCCGAGGAGATCGGGTGGCGCGCGGTGGGCGCGCTGCTGCACCTGATCGGCGGCGCGCCCGTGGAGGAGTGCCGCGTCGCGCTGCCGGTGACACAACTCGCCGTGCGTTCCAGCACCGCCCCGCCGCCGGTGTGAGTCGAGCGCAACAAACAAAGGAGAAGGACTAATGAAGAAAGGTCGTACTTCCATGAAGAAGCATGCCGAACGCTGTCGGCGACGAGGTTTTACCCTCATCGAATTGCTCGTCGTGATCGCGATAATCGCGATCCTCGCCGCCATACTCTTTCCCGTCTTCGCGCAGGCCCGCGAGAAAGCGCGGCAGACCGCCTGCCTGTCCAACGCGAAACAGATGGGGAACGCCCTGATGATGTACTGCCAGGACTACGATGAACTGCTTTTCATCGGCGCCAACGGCAATGCCGCCCCCGATCCCAGCCGTATCTGGACCGAGGCGCTTTACCCGTACTATAAAAGCCGCGACGTGCTTAACTGCCCCTCGGCGAGCAAGATCTCTCGCGCCCGCGCCCATTATCAGGCCAGCGTCAACCTCATCGGTTACGGCAACACCCCGGTGACGAAATCCCTGGCGGAAATACCGAATACCGCGGGCACTTCGCTTTTCGTGGACGCGCAACAACTGGCCGGTTCCCCGAGCAACGATCCCACCACATGGAATCAAAACCTTTTTGATTTCAATCATTGGCAATGGGAGCCGCCTACCGGGTGGAAGGGAGGCAACAGCCGATACAGTAACGCCTGCTCCGGAAACTACCAGAACAGTTGTCGTCGCCCCGTGCCGCGCCACAATGAGGGCGTGACCGTAACGTATGTGGACGGCCACGCCAAATGGATGCACATCAAAAGGTTTTTGGGACCGCTGCCCAATGGGTGGCCGTATGGTGATCCTAATAACTCATGGGACGATCAATAGGCGTTGCGCTTCAGAACCGACTGCCCCGGCGGGTGCTTGGTCCACTTCAGCAAGACCGAGGATCAGACCGGGGCCACCTGGCGCACAAGATACGAACACGGGGAACGAATATAAGAATGCGTGCCTTTCTTCTGGTCGGGGTGCTGCTGGGGGCCGCGCTCCCGGTTAACGCCGCGACGATCATCGTCGATGCCGGGCACCCGAAGGCCGCGGACACTAGCCACGGCTCGCGCGAAGCGCCGCTCAAGACCATCGGGGCGGCGGCGAAAAAGGTGCAGCCGGGGGACACCGTCCTGGTGCGCCCCGGCATCTATCGGGAGGCGGTGACGCTGACGGTGTCCGGCAAAGAGGGTCAGCCCATCGTCTTTCGGAGCGAGATGCCGCACGGGGCGGTGATCAGCGGATCGGATGTCGTCACCGATTGGAAGCCCGAAGCGCCCGGCGTCTGGTCCATGGCGGCGCCGGATCTGAAAAAGAACCGGTACGGCAACGCGGAGTGGGTCTATGTTGACGGCTACCCCCTGCAAAGGGCCGAAAGCCGCGGGCAGCTCGCCCCGGGCGCGTTCTTCCAGGACTTCGAGCGCGGCCGCGTCTTCGTGGCGCCCGAGGAGGGCCGGCGCATCGAGGACGCGAAGGTGGAATACGCCCGCCGCGAAGGGCTCCTTTACACGGCGCAGCCGCTGGACGACATCCACATCCTCGGCTTCACCCTGATCCACAACGCGGACTGGTTCCGCGGCAGGCGGGCGCTCACCGTGTCCGGGCGGCGCTGGCTGGTGGAAAACAACCACATCCTGTGGGCCTCGTACGCCGGCGTGGTCTCTTCACGCTCGAACCGGTGCGTGATCCGCGACAACCTGATCGAGTGGTGCGGCGACGCCGGCATCGGCGGCGGGTCGAACGTCAACCTGCTGGTCGAAGGCAACCGCGTCCAATACTGCAACTGGCGGCGCATCAACCCGTCGTTCGAGGGCGGCGGCTCCAAGTGGGTGTTCACCCTCGACTCCATCGTGCGGCGCAACGAGTTCGCCTATAACCACGGCTGGGCCATCTGGTTCGACATCGCCAACTGCAACAACGTCTACGCCGAGAACGTGACCCACGACAACAGCGTCTGCGGGCTTTTCTCCGAGATCTCCTGGGACGACGTCCTCCGCGACAACGTGAGCTTCAACCAGCAGTACGGCATCGTCGTCGGCGAAAGCCCCGGCACCGTCGTGCAGCGCAACATCGTCTTCAACAACGACGTCGGCATCCGCATGCGCGGCAACTATCGCCGCACCAACAGCGATCAGGGCAAGAGCGAAGAGCATCAAAAGAGTGTGCGCGCGATCCCGGGCATAGACCCGATGCAGGTCGAGCGCTGGGACGCGGGCTACCTGAAGTACTGGCGCGCGCAGAAGGCCTTCCTGCTGAACAACTGCGCCATCTGGGAGAACGTGGTCTTCGACAACGCCACCAACTACTTCGAACACCGCGACTACGCCCGGCCGTCGCCGACCGACCCGTTCATCAACAACTTCTCCGACTACAACCTTTTCCACGCCAAGAACCCCGAAGCGTACTTCCGCCACGGGGGCGGGCCGTACGCGGGCCTGGCCCAGTGGCAAAAGGTCTCCGGGCGCGACGAGCACTCGGTGGACGCCGACCCGCGCGCGCCGCAAACACACCTGCCCGCCTGGGCCGCGGCCAAGCGGGCGCTGTGGGACCGGCCCTTCCGCTCGCGGGAGGAGATCAAGGCGCTCGGGCCAGGGCTTGTCGACAGCCCGATGGCGCAGGAGGCGCTCGGCCGCCTCCTGCGCTCCTCCTACGCCAGGCCGCTCGCCCTCAGCGACCGGCGGATCAAGGCGTTCCTGTTCGAGGTCGACGGCCAGCACACCCTCGGATTGTGGACGACCCAGGAAGCCGAGCGGCGCTACCTCCGGCTCAAGCCGGGCCGCAACAAAGTCACCGTCGAGAACGGCTACGGCGGCAAGCGCGAGCGCGCGCTGCCCGAGGGGACGATCGATCTGGCCGTGACGTTCGTGCCCACGTATCTGCGCGGCGTGGACGCGTCGGTAGCGGAGGCGCCCGCGAGCACCCTGATCGCGCGCTCCTTCAGCCTGCCGGATCAGCCCGTCCCGGTCACGGCGACCTTGGTCAACGACGGCAAAGCGGCGCGGACGCTGACGGCCTCGTTTTCCGCCAGCGCCGGTTTCGCCGCCACGCCCCCGCGGGTCACGCGGCAGCTCAAGCCCGGCGAGAAGGCGCAGGTGAACGTCGTGCTGAAGCCGGACGGCTCCTTCCGCCGCGGCATCGGCCAATCCCGCATGGACGCCGTTTTGGGGAAGGAGCGCATCACCCGCACGGCGTCGTTCTCGGTCGGCGAGGGCGGCGGCAAGCTGGCCTTCAGCGCCCGCCCCCTCGCGGTCGACGGCAGCCTGGACGACTGGAAAGCCCTGGGCGATCCGGCGACCGTCGGCGTGGTCGCCGAGTCCGCCCAGCACGCCGGCGGCGACCGCGCCCGATGGGGCGGGCCGAGCGACCTGGGCGCGAAGATCCACGCCGCCTGGTCGAAAGACGCGCTGTATGTGGCCGTCGCCGTCAGCGACGACGCCATCGTGCCGGCGCCGAAGGACGGTTCGCCCTGGGACTACGACGCCGTCGAGCTTTTCGTGGACGGCCGCTCTTCCGAGATGCAGTGGCAGAAGGAGCCGACCGAAGGGGTGTACCAGATCGGCATCAGCCCGGCCGCGGCGGGCGGCCAGCCCACCGTCAAGGTGCTGGCGAAGACAGCGCTCCGGGGCCTGGTCACGGCGTCGTCGCGCACGGCCGGCGGTTACATCACCGAGATGATGATCCCCCTGACGCCGCAGAACTTCCCGGCCGGCGAGTGGCAGGCGGGCCGCACGGTGAAGCTGTCGGTTCTGGTGGACGACAAGGACGACCCCGGGGCGTCCGCGCGGGACAACACCTTCGGCTGGAGTTTCAGCCCCGAAGGCAGGAATCACGCGGACACGTCCGGCTGGAAAACGCTGCTGCTGGAGCAATGAAGGAGGGCGCGGGGGAGCACCGCATCGATTCGCGCCGGCCGCTCGACCCCGCCGCCCCTGTGGCCGGGAGCAACAAGGGCGTGGGCGTCGAGCGGAAGCGAGCACGGACGCAAGACGCTCTCCGGAGCGAGGACGAGGCACCCTTTTGCTGGACGGGCGGGATTTTCAACCGCTGATCTTGACGCCGTTTTTGAGAAACGGTTCGCCTAGACCGAAGGACTTCGTGCCCTCCTCGGTTTCCCGCGCCGCGTCGGCGGCGTACTGCACCAGGTAAACACGGCGCATCCGGTCGGTCAGGTTGGGCCCGCTCCGGTGGAACGTCACGCTGGAAAAGACGGCGATGCTGCCCGCCGGCACGATCACGGGGATGCCCGGATCGGCGCCGAAGTAACCGAGCTTGTCATTGGTGCCCTCTTCCTTGACGTGTTCCACGCGCGTCCGCGTCCCGGCCCGCTCGAACGGCAGGATGTAGACGGTGCCGTTCTCCTCGCCCACGTCGTCGAGCGGGCACCAGCACGACACGTACGGCCTGTGGTCGTGGCCGACGTAGCCGCTGTCCTGATGCCAGCCGAACTTCATGCCCCGCTCGGCGGCCTTCACGACGAACGCCTCGTGGAACAGGTAAGCCGTGTCACCGATAGTAGCGCGGCAGATGTCGGCCATCAGGTCGGAAAACAGGAAGGCCGGCAGGCGCTCGCTCTGCTTGTGGCGCTTGCCAATGAAATAGCGGCTGCCCCGGTGGCTGATGCCCAGCGTGTCCACGCCCTTTCGGTCCATTTCGGCGTGGATCAGGTCGATGAAATGGGCGCAGTCCTCGCGCAGCATCTCCAGGTGCTCGTCGGGAATGACCCGCTCCAGGACGAAATACCCTTCCGCCTCGAACTGCTTCTTTTGCGCGTCACTGACCGTGACGGCGGCCAAGTTGCTCATGGTGTTCTTCTTGCTAAAATTTGCCGTCTCTACTGGATGGCGAAAGTCGGCGAGTTCGGGTAGGAGCTCATAGGTGTGTCCACGTTGTAAATCGCCGCGCTTCTGAACTGGTAGACTCTGACATCGGAGCTGGGCGTAGAGAACGTTGCCGGCCCGACCGCCTTGTACCACTTGACGTGGCCGTCCGCGAACGCGAAGTTGTGCCCTTCGTTATGTTTCGCCAGCCGCGGAGCGGCGGCCGAGGAACGGGTAGCGGTATCGGGTATCACCGCCAAACCGGGGGCAGAGCAAGCCGCGATGCCATAGCCGCAGCCCAAGGTGCCGTTGGCGGCCCCCGCCGCCACGCTGTCGCCGTTCATGACGGTAAGGGCGCTGCTGCTCAGGATGGCCAGGCTAGCGGGCTGCTGACCGGAGGCGGTAGGATTGGTGTCACCCAAACGGATGTTGTAGAAGTAATCGCAGAACCCGGTCTTGCTGGAGTGATCCAGGCCGGCGTTGGGGTTGGTGCTGCCCGGTGTCGGCTCGCTCGGGCACTGAAAGATTTGAACGTTCTTGGTGTACGGGTAGATCGCGTCCGCCCAGCCACGGGGGTGTAGGGGAGCGTTCTGGGAGGCACCCATGGCGACCATGTCTCTCGTCGGATACGTCTCGTCGTAGTCCTGCACGTACTGCAGGATACCCAGCCCGATCTGCTTGAGGTTGCTGGCACAGGACGCCTGCCGGGCCTTCTCTGGCCTGGGCGAAGACGGGAAAGAGGATCGCGGCGAGGATCGCTATTATGGCGATCACGACGAGCAGGACTCGATCAGCGTGAAGGCGGCCCCCGCCTGGGACCCCGCTCCGGGGTGGAGGGCGCGCGCCGGCGGGCGTGGGGAAGCACGAGATTTCATGAAACGTTCCTCCTTCGAAACTGAGTGACGACGACGCGATGGCGTCTTGAGATTTCCTTTTTCTCCCCGGCTACGGGCTAGCGCCGGGAGGATGCCCGTACCACGAGCTGCGGCTCAAGCAGGGCCCGCTGCAGCGGGGCGGACGCATCGTTCATGCGCCGCTCCAGGAACTGCCAGGCCAGGGTGCACATCTCCTCCAGCGGGAGCACGATCGTGCTGAGCGGCGCCTCCAGGTACTCGGTGTCCTCGGTCCCGTCGCAGCCGACAAGGGCGACGTCGTCGGGGATGCGGGCGCCGGCGTCGCGCAGCGCCCGGAAGGCGCCGATGGCCATCTCGTCGCTGTAGCAGAAAACGCCGTCCGGGAAGCCCTGGGCGCGCACGTACTCGCTCAGCACGTGGCGGGCGGCGGCGCGGGGGCTGTGCGGCGCGGTGTCCGGTACGATCACGTACTCCGGCTCCCGCCCCGCCTCCTGCAGGACCGTGGCGTAGCCATCGCGGCGCGCGTCCCCCACGCGGTTCGCCCCGCCCGGGACGACATAGGCGACGCGCCGGCATCCGATGTCCAGCAGATGTTGCACGGCATCGCGCGCGGGTGCATACAGGTTCAAGCCGACGAAGTCCGTGCGCTCCACGTAGTAGGCCCCCATGCTGACCAGGGGGCGGCGGGCGGCGGGCGCCGCATCGAGGTAGGCGTTGACCGTCTTGTTACTGCCCAGGGCAAATATCCCGTCCACGGGCCAGGGGGACGGCCCGTCGCCCACGCCCTGCCAGTCGATGTGCCCTTCCAGGTCGCTGATGATCATCTCGTACCGGTGCTGCCGGATCTGCCGCTGCACCTGGAGAATCACCTCGCTGAAGTACGGGCGGTACATGCCCGTCGTCCAGAAAGCGACCACATGGCTCCGTCCGGTCACCAGGGCGCGCGCGGCCGGGTTGGCCCGGTAGCCCATCTCCCCGGCGGCGGCCAGCACGCGCTGGCGCGTCGCGGCCGGGATAGTGATGTCGTCGCGCTTGTTCAGGACCCGCGACACCGTGGTGTGCGATAGGTTGACCTTTTTGGCCACATCTCGAATGGTGGTACGCATCGTAGCGCTCTCTAGGCACACGTTTTAGGCACACGGTAAACTAGCTGCAGGTAGTGTAGCAGATGTTTTCCTGGCTTGTCAATAGAAAAAAGGCGAAATAGCCGTTGACGATACTGGAACTATGTAGTATAGTGTGGCAATACGCACGGACGCGCCCGCTCTCTTCGCTGTTTTGACGGCAATCGTCGGTGTTTCCGCCCCTTGCTCGTCACTTTTCTCGCCGCCGAGGAGGTGATACTTCGCACACAGCCGATACCATGCTGGTTTCGCAGCACACTTCGTAGACCCCACCGGCTCGCCCCGGCGCTGCTGGTCCTGCCCACAAAGGCAGCGGTGACATGATCTCTCCGGAGGGAGGGCAGCATCCATGAAACCCAGGTCTCAATCGGGCTTCACGCTCATCGAGCTTCTCGTCGTGATCGCCATAATCGCGATCCTCGCCGCCATCTTGTTTCCCGTGTTTGCTCAGGCACGAGCGAAAGCGCGGCAGGCGACGTGCCTCTCCAACATGCGCCAGCTCGGCACTGCAGCCATGATGTACGTGCAGGATTACGACGAGACATTCTTTCCCGATGGCGTACCTCATCCCGACCCCACGCTTGCTGCAAATGGTCTCCAGCATTGGTGGTTCAACCTGCTGGATCCGTACATCAAGACCGGCATCCGGAGCCAGGGAGACCGGGAGAAGTACATCGCGTTCCTCACCTGTCCCGAATTCGACTTCGCTTACCCGTATCTGCAGTTCTGGAACTTTCCTGGCGGGCGGCCCGTCCACCGGGCCAACAGCTACGCGGTCAACGGCTATCTCATCCCATGCCTCTACCTACCATCGCCGTCATGTAATGGAAGGGTATACGCGGCGGCGGAGGTCGGCACGCCGGCAAGCCTCGTGCTCTTCGCGGAGCAGATCGGTACAACCAAGAGTGTCCACGGACGGGATGATAGCCTGTATGGCGGCCCTTGGGACAGCACCCGTGCCAACTACATCAACGCGCGAATCCGGCACAACGGAGGCTCCAATCATACCTTCGCTGACGGCCATGCCAAGTGGTTCAAGGCACCCGATAACCCCCGGGAGAGGAGCGTCCGAGGAGTCTGCTGGCAATCGCCGACGCGGAACAACATTATTTACCGGAACTGCACGGGGTGGTTCAACGCCGTGGAAGACTAGCCCACCAGGAAATTGGTGGCTGCAAAACCCCACCTCTGGTACAATGTGTTATTCATTACGGAGGAAGAGGATGCCCGCAGAGCTTTGGTGCGGCGCCATAACGGTAACGATGGCGATGGTTTTGGCGGCGGGAAACGCGCCGGCGGAGGTACCATGCAAGCTGGGAGAGTCGCCTGTGCCGGGGCTTGCCGTGAAGGCCCTCGACCCGGCGCAGTTCGCGGCGCTGCACCGGGAGGTAGCGCCGCGCGGTGAGGGTGAGCGCTGGGCGGAGATCCCCTGGCAGACGGATCTTACCGAGGCCCGGCAGAAGGCCGCCCGCGAGAAGAAGCCGCTGCTGATGTGGATCATGGACGGCCACCCCCTGGGCTGCACCTGAAACAACGGGGTTTCGGGCCGTGCGCTCGTTTTCTCTCATCCGCAGATCGTTCAGACCCTTAAGACGGAGTTCGTCCCCTATGCGGGCGATCAGTGGTACCTGCACCGGCAGAAAGATACCGACGGCGAGTTCTTCTGGAAGGTGGTCCAGCAGGGGTACCGAAAGGACCAGCCGCGCGACACGACCCGGCAGGGCATCTATGCCGCGACGGCCGGCGGGCAGCTGCTCGCCTCCGATCACTTCCACCCCTCGCCGGAGCGGATGCTGGCCATGCTCCGAGGTGCGCAGGAGCGCTGGAAGCAAACACCCCGAACGGAGGTGGCCGTAAACACGGTCGCGGGCGCTGATGATGCGTACCTTCGGAAGCCGCCGGCGGGTGGCCTGATCCTGAACGTGTTCTCGCGCATCCCCCTGCCGCCGCCTCCGGATAAAGCCTGGACGCCCAACTCGGCGACCGGGCGTGACCACCTGTGGCTGACCGAAGACGAGTGGCGCTCGCTGCTGCCGAAGGAGTGGCGGGACGGGGCGCGCTACCCGGTGCCGCCGGACGTGGCCCACCGCCTGTTGCGGTTCCATCTGGTGGACAACGTGCGCGGCGAGCCGGACATGTGGCGGCGGCAGGACATACGCCGCTCCGACCTGACGCTGCGGGTCGAAGATGCCGGTGCGGGCCGTTTGGCGCTCGAAGGCGCGGCCCTGATGGCGCACGGGGACGCGCGCGGTTACGAGGCGCGCATCCAGGGCTATCTGACCTACGACCGGAAGCAGGACCGTTTGACACGCTTCGACCTGCTTTCGTGGGGCCAGGCCTGGGGCGAAGGCACGTACACGAAGAGCGCGCCGCCGGGGCGGTTTCCCCTCGTGATCGCCGCATCGCTCGCGGGCGACTCCCCCGCCGACCGCGTCCCGCCGCAGGCAAGCCGTCAGCTGCGGGAATACCTGGGGACGGGGGAATGAACCATCCCGGTTTGGCGGGCCTGCGACGCAAGGTGTTCATCGGCGCGCTGGCGGCAGCGTGCGTGTTTTGTGGCGGGGCGAAAGGAGCAGAACCGGTGACGGTGGCCGATTTCCGGGACTTCGCGCGGGTGGATCAAGCAGACGGGGCGCCCCAGGGCTGGACGACCTGGTCGCCGCGCGACGAGATAGCGCCCTCGTTTTCCGTGGACCCGGCGGTGGGACGGGCCGGGCGCGGGGCGCTGCGGATCGAGGGCAGCAACCCGGCGGCCTTCGGCGCCTGGCGGCGGCGCGTCGAGAACATCGCCGGCGGGCGCGCCTACCGATTCGTCGCCCACTACCGCGTGCAGGGCGTCGCCCAGGAACGCCGGTGCGTGTCGGCACGGCTGGAGTGGCTGGACGAAAACGGCAAGCGCACCCGTCCGCCCGACTACGCCCTCGACGCGGGCAGGGACGGCGCGTGGACGAAGGTGGAGCACGTCGCTTGCGCGCCCCCGGACGCCCGCAGCGTCGTGATCGAGCTTGCCCTCGGCTGGTGCGCGCAGGGCACGGTCTGGTGGGACGACATCCAGCTGCGCGAAGAGGCCTCCCCCCCGCAGCGCGTGGTGCGCGCACTGACGATCTACCACCGCCCGCGCGGGACGAAGTCCGCGGCGGAGAGCGTGGACCAGTTCTGCCGCCTGATCGAGACCGCGGCGGGGCAGAAGCCCGACGTGGTCTGCCTGCCCGAAGGCATCACCGTGGTCGGCAACGGCAAAAGCTACGCCGAGGTGAGCGAACCGATCCCCGGACCGACGACCCGGAAGCTGGGCGCCCTCGCGAAGGGGCTCAGCTGCTACCTCGTGGCGGGGATCTACGAGCGCGCGGGAAGCGCCGTTTATAACACCGCCGTCCTGCTGGGGCGCGACGGCGAGGTCGCCGGCGTGTATCGCAAGACGCACCTGCCGCGGGAGGAGGTCGAGGGCGGCATCACCCCGGGCGATTCGTACCCCGTCTTCACGACCGACTTCGGCAAAGTGGGCCTGATGATCTGCTGGGACCTGCAGTTCCCCGAACCCGCGCGCGCCCTGGCGCTCCAGGGCGCGGAGCTGATCCTGCTGCCGATCTGGGGCGGGAGCGAAGTGCTGGCCCGGGCGCGGGCGATCGAGAACCACGTGTTCCTGGTGACCTCGAGCTATGACATGAAGACCTTCATCGTGGACCCGACGGGCGGCGTGCTCGCCGAGGCGACCAAGGACGATCCCGTCGCGCTCGCCGACCTCCACCTGGACCGCAAGATCGTGCAGCCGTGGCTCGGTGACATGAAGACGCGCACCTGGAAAGAGCGCCGCCCCGACATCCCGGTCGAGGGCGCGGTCCGGTAAGCCCACGCCATGGAAGGTCCGCGCGCCGTACGCAACAAGGAGTGGGCGTCCCTGCGGGCGCTCACGGATACGGTCTTCCGTGCCGGGCTGGTGGACCAGTACACGCAGCTCTTCAACGAGGAGAACCGGGAAAACCTTCGGGTCTGCGTGGACGCCGCCAGGTGTGTCAGCCACGTCGGCATGACGCAGCGACGCGCCACATTCTTCGGCTGCCCCATCCAGGTCTGCTGCATCGGCGCCGTGGCGACGCACCCGGAGTACCGCGGGCGCGGCCTGGCATCTGCTTGCTTCGACGACGCCGTGGAAAAGGCGCACGGCGACGGCGTGGACGTCATGATCGTTTCCGGGGACCGCAGCCTGTATCGGAGGCGCGGCTGCCTGCGCGTCGGCGGCGACAGCGCCTTCACTCTGACGGCGCAATCCCCCTTTTTCGCCCCGCCCCGGCCGGGGCGGGAGGTGACGGTCGAGCCCATGACCGATGACGAACTGCCCCTGGTCATGGACTGCTACCGCCACGAGCCGGTGCGCTTCCTGCGCCCCCCCGACGACTACCGCTACGCGCGCCAGATCGGCGTCGTGATGAACCGCCCGTCCGACTTCCTCGTTGTCCGCGAGCGCGGCGACTTTCGCGCGTACGCCATCGTCCAGCGCCCGCGCGACAACAAGGCGCGGCTGGCCGAGTTCGCGGGCGACCGCCACGCCCTGCTCGCCGCGCTGCCGCAGATCTTCCACCGCTACGCCCTGGCGGAGCTGGGCTGGCAGGTGCAGCGTCACGACCGCCTTTTCCGCTCGCTGTGTGAAAGCGCCGGCTTGCAGGGAACGCCCAGCCCGGCCTCGGGAACGGTCAAACTGATCCACTTTGAACAGCTGATGGGGCGGATGCGTCCGCGGTTCGAAGAGCTGCTGGGCCGGCAGGCCGCGGCCCAGCTCTCTTTCTGGCAGCGCGACGAGCACTATGGCTTCGGCGTCGCCGGCGACGAGCTCGGCGCCGACCGGGATACGGCGACGCGGCTGCTGTTTGGCACGGTCGACGGCGCGGAGGCGCAGGCGCTGGAGCGGCACGGTGGGTGGAACGAGGTACTGAGGACGATTCTGCCGCTGCCGTGTTTATGGTACGGGATCAACTATGTCTAAAATGGCTTCGAGATCGGGGGCGTTCGCGGCGCTTTTGGGCCTTGGGTGGGCCGCCGTGGGGTACGCCCTGGGCGAGCCCGCGGCGGTGACGGTGCGGGATGCCGAGGAGTTCCGGCAGGCGGTCGCGCGGGCGAAGCCGGGGGCGCGTAGCCTGCTCGCGCCCGGCGAGTACCCCGGCGGGTTCTACTTCCCCAGGCTCCAGGGGAGACCGGATAAGCCCATCGTCATCGCCGCCGCCGATCCCAAGAATCCGCCGGTCATCAAAGGCCGCGTCGAGGGGATGCACCTCACCGACGCCGCGCACGTGGAGCTGCGCGACCTCACCCTCACGGGCGCGACCGGCAACGGGCTCAACATCGACGACGGCGGCTCGTACGACACGCCGTCACACCACGTCCTTCTGCGGGGCCTGAAGATAACCGACGTGGGGCCGCGCGGCAACCACGACGGCGTCAAACTGTCGGGCGTGGACGACTTCCGCATCGAAGGCTGCACCGTCGAGCGCGTCGGCGGCCAGGGCATCGACATGGTCGGCTGTCACCGCGGCGTTATCGAAGGCTGCACCTTCCGGCACAGCGAAGGCGAGACCGGCGCCACCGGCGTGCAGGCGAAGGGGGGCACCCGTGACATCACCGTGCGTGGCTGCCGCTTCGAGAACGCCGGTGCGCGCGCCGTCAACATCGGCGGCAGCACGGGCCTGCAGTTCTTCCGCCCGCCGCTGCAAACGCCTTCGGGGCAGGCAGCCCGGTATTACGAGGCCAAAGACATCCGCGTGGAGGGCAACACCTTTATCGGCGGGCAGGCACCCGTCGCTTTCGTCGGCGTGGACGGGGCGGTCGTCCGCTTCAACACGATCTACCGCCCCCGGCGATGGGCGCTGCGGATCCTCCAGGAAACGCGGGCGCCGGGCTTCGTCCCCTGCCGCGACGGCACGTTCACGGAGAATCTCGTCGTCTTCCGCTCCGGCGAGTGGTCCGAGGGCGGCGTCAACATCGGGCCCGGCACCGCCCCCGAAACGTTCACGTTCGCGCGCAACTTCTGGTACTGCGCGGACGACCCGGCCAAAAGCCGCCCCACACTGCCGACGAAAGAGGCCGGCGGCGTTTACGGCAAGGACCCCCTGTTCCGCGATGCGGATAAGGGCGACCTGCGCCTGCAGCCGAACAGCCCGGCGTCAAAGGCGGGCGCGGACGCATTGCCCAAATAAGCGCTTTTTGCCGGGGCAGGTCCTTGCAAGGAGCCCTTTCTACCGCATCGGTGGAAGGAATCCGTTGGCCTGCTAGGGGGCGTTCACCACGGGTCCCCCGATGTCCTCGAAGCGGAAAAGGTGTTTGGCGCGGTCGGACAGCGCCTCGTGGGTTTCGGCGGGGATGCCGATCGGCGGGTATTTGGTTTTCAGCCACGGGCGCGAGTAGATGAGCGCCATGTTGGGGCGGGCCTCCTGCGAGCGGTTGGGCGTGCCGCGATGCCACATCCGCATGTCCCGGATCAGGAGGGAGCCGGCGGGCATCAGCACGGGCTCCGAGTGCATCCGGGGAGCCAGCTCCTGGACGTCGGTTTCGCCGGGCATCAGGTGCGTCCCGCCGGGCCAGATCTCCAAGGGGCCGTTGTCGGCGCGGAAGTCCACCAGGGGGATGTTGACCACGATGCTGTACGCCGGCAGCGACAGCGGCGTCTCGGGGAAGAGAAGGTGGATGTCCGAGTGCACGCGCTGATAGTCCGAGCCGGGCAGCGGAGTGTCGGAGGCGAAGTAGTGACACACGGAGTCCTTGCCCAGCAGCGCGTCGAGGACCGCCAGCGCGAGCGGGTTGGTGATGACGGCCGCGTCGTTGAAGGGCGCCATGAACGGCAGGTGCATCTGGTAGCGGTTCGCCCCGCGGTTCGGGTCCGTGCGCGCCACGTGCGCCTCGAAGACGCGCAGGAACGCGGCGCGCAGCTCGGCCACCAGGTCGGGCGGCAGCACGCCCTCGAAGAGGACGTACCCGTTCACCTTCACCGATTGCGCGGCGAGCTTCAAGGTGTCCGCACTCAACGTCTGCGTTTCCCGCTCTTCCGGGGTCAGTTTCATCCCTGGCATCTTGCTCTTCTCCTTTTGAGACCTTTACCACTCAACCCGCGCCGGCTTTCGCCCGGCGGCTTGTGAAATCGGGGATCTCCACCGGTCTGCTTCCGCCTTCGATGGACACGGCGGACAGCGGACGGATCACGCTCCAGGTCGCCGCGTCGTAAACGTCGACCGCGCTCTTGCCGGTGCGGATCGCCTCCAGGAAGTCCCGCATCACGAAGAAGTCGCCCCCCGAATGGCCCGTCTTGTTCGCCTCCTCGCCCTTTTCGACCCAGTACGGATGCCGGTATTCGCCCCGGTACTTCTCCAGGGGCTCCCACTTGTGGTCAGGACTCCGCCCTTCGACATACACGTTATGGATTCCGAAGCGGGACTCGTACGCGCCGCGGGTGCCCTGGAGCGCGTACTGTCCCATGCCGTGAGGGCGCGGTGACGCCGCGTCATAGCGGATCTCGATCAGCCGCCCCTGCGCGGTTTTGATCAACGCGTTGTTGGTGTCGCCGTTCCGGAACTCGATCTCCGCGGCCGGATGGTCTTTGCCGAACTTCTCCGCCGCATAGGCTTGTGTCGCCGCGGATTTGCTCGCCATGGCGACCATCGAAACGAGCCGGTCCTCCCGGTTGACCCCCAGCCACTGGCAGACGGGTCCGAGGGCGTGCGTGGGATAGATGTTGCCGACATTTTTGCGGATATTCTCGCCGCGCCAGGTCAGGCCGCCGTTCGGGTCGAACCGCATGCCCCGGATCTCATGGATGTAGGCGCCTTCCGCGTACGTAAGCTCCCCGAAGACGCCTTTACGGGCCATGTTCAAAACCTGCAGGACGTGGTCGGAGTAGCAGTAGTTCTCCAGCATCATGTACCCCGTCCCCGTCTTCTCCTGCGTGCGGACCAGCTCCCAGCACTCGTCCACGGTGGTAGCGGCGGGCACCTCGCTGCCGACGAACTTGCCGGCCTTCAAGGCATCGACGGCCATGGCGGCGTGCAGCTCCTGGGGCGTGGCGATGAGGACGGCCTCGAAATCGTCACGCGCCAGCATGCGGCGGTAGTCGCCCGGCCCTTGAGAGAACCCTTGCGGCCGATAGCCCCTGGCTTTTTCCACGATGCCCAGGGCGCGGCCGAGGTTTTGCTCGTCGATGTCGCAGATGGCCGGGATCTCGACCGCCGGGTGGAACAGCGCGTTCTTGAGGAGCTGCGTGCCCCAACCGCCGACCCCGATAAACCCCATGCGGATCTTCCTGTCGGGGCCGCCTCCGGCACCGCGCGCGGACTTTCCCAGCGCCAGCGCGGCACCCCCCCATGCAGCAAGCCGCAGAACTTCTCGTCGCTTAACGGATGGGATCAGCATGAAACTTCCCCTTCCCCGCCGCCTGTCTGCGGTCACGTCGCGTGCCGGCCGGCGTCGACCATCAGGTTCGTGGCGGTGATGTAGGACGCGTCGTCGGAGGCCAGAAAGGCGATGGCGGCGGCCATCTCGGACGGCTCCGCCGGGCGCCCCAGCAGGCCGGTCTGCGTCGCGCGCAGGTCGTCCGCGGTGCGGCCCGCGGCGGCGGCGCGGCGGATGTGGAAGTCGGTGACGGTGAAGCCGGGGCACACGCTGTTCACGCGGATGCCGTCGGCGGCCAGGTCCACCGCCAGGGAGCGCGCCAGGCTGAGAACGCCCGCCTTGGCGGCGTCGTAGATCGGCATGTCGCCCCGCCCGATCAGGGCGTTGGCCGACGACACCAGCACCAGGGCGCCGCCCGCCCCGCCCGCCCGCATCGCCCGGGCCGCGGCGACGCAGGCGTTGGCGACGCCACGCAGGTTCACCGCCAGGACCTTTCCCCAGTCCTCGTCGGGGGCGTCGAGCAGAGAGCCGAAGGCCCGCACGCCGGCGTTGGCGACCAGCACGTCCAGGCGGCCCCAGGCGTCCAGCGTCCTGCGGACGAGGGCCTCGCAGTCCGCGGCGGAGGAGACGTCGCCGCGCTGGCCGACGCACGAAGCGCCCTCACTCGTTAGACGGGATAGCGCCCCGTCCAGGTCCTCCTGGGACCAGTCCAGCAGGGCGACGCGCCCGCCCTCGGACGCGATCCGCCGGGCGGTGGCCAGGCCGATGCCCGCCGCGCCGCCCGTGATGACCGCCACTTTCTGCTCGAACCGCCGCATCGCACGTTCCCCCGGCGGTTTCTTTCGCGAGTCGCCGCGGCTTTTCCTTTCCCGGACGCAAGGAGAAACCTGCCTCAAAACCGAATAGCCACGCAGGAGCAGCGACACGTGAGCGTTATTTTTGTTTCCCCAGGCGGTGACGACGGGGCGGACGGGACGGCAAAAACGCCGGTGCGCAGCCTGCGGCGCGCGCTCCTGCTGGCGCGAAGCGGTGACACCGTGCGGCTGGCGCCCGGGGTGTACGAGGGCGGCGTCGAGACCGCCGTGGGAGGCGTCTCAGTCGAAGGCCCCCAGGGGGCCGTAGTCCGCGGGCCGAGCGACCGGCGCGGCATCCAAGTGCAGCACCCGCGCACCACGCTGCGCGGCTTCACCGTCGAAAAGGCGGACATCGGCGTCTGGCTGTACGGCGTGTCGGGCTGCGTCCTGGAAGGGCTGACCCTGCGCGACATCGGCGGCGAGGGCGTGCGCATCAAGAACCAGAGCCAGGGCAACGTGGTGCGCCGGTGCCGGTTCGAGCGCATGGGCCGCGAAGGGTTTGACGCGGCCAAGGGCCGCAAGAACGGCGAGGGCGTGTACATCGGCACGGCCCCGGAGCAGCGCAGCAGGAACACGCCGCCGAACGTCCCGGACCGGTGCACGGGGAACCGCGTCGAGGACTGCACCTTCCGCACCGAGGCCGCGGAGGCGGTGGACATCAAGGAGGACAGCGAGGGCAACAGCGTCCTGGGCTGCGTCGGCGAGGACAGCCGCGACCCGGAAGGCGCCGTCTTCGGCGCGCGCGGCGACGCCAACCGCTTCGAGCGCTGCGTCGCGCGCGGCGGGCGCGGGCACGGCTTCCGCTTCGGCGGGGACACCGTCAAGAAAGGGGAGCACGGGCAGACCCAGGACCGCGTGTACGGCAAGAACAACGTCCTGCGCCACTGCCGCGCCGAGCGCAACGCCCGCTGGGGCGTCGCCGCCATGGTCACGCCCCAGGACGTGGACGAGACCAACGTCTTCGCGCAAAACGGCGAGGGCGCGATTCATCGCAAGAAGGAGACCTCTGGTTAGGTGGCTGAACCGCAACCGCTACGACGACGACAACCGGTGTCCGTAAGGGGTCGTGTCGGGTTCTTAAGTGCGGCGCTCTGTCTCTGCGCGGCTCTGCCCCGCACCCACGCCGATGTCCTCCACGTCGCGCCGGCGGGCAAGGCGGGCGCGCCGGGTACGGCGGCGGCGCCGCTGGCGAGCGTCCAGGAAGCGCTCGACCGCGCCCGGCCCGGGGACACCGTCCGCCTCGGCGCCGGCGTCTACCGGGAGCGCGTGTCGTTCCCCGGCAGCGGGGCGTACGGCAAGCCGGTCACGCTGGAAGGCGAGCCGGGCGCCGTCCTGGACGGCAGCGAGCCGGTGACGCTCGACTGGCGCCCGGCGCCCGATGTCGCGCAGGGGGCTTACCGCGCGCGCGTGGCGTTCCCGGCGTTCACGGTCGTGGCCGGCGGCAAGATCGTCACCCTGCTGCGGGAGGACCGGGTTCAGCCGGGCTCGACCGGGTCAACGTGAGCCTCGACACCGTGCGCCCCGACACGTTCCGCGCGATCACCCGGCGCGACCGGTTCGATGACGTCGTCAGGGGGCTGGCTGCTGCAGCTGCCGCCGGGCTGAGTCCGGTGAAGGTCAACGCTGTGCTGCTGCGCGGCCACAACGACGACCAAGCGGCCGAGCTGCTGGGGTGGTGCCTCGCCCACGGGTACGAGTTGCGCTTCATCGAGCAGATGCCGCTGGACGCCCAGCACGGCTGGAGCCGCGAGGCCATGATCACCGCCGACGTNGGAGGGCGTCAAGGCGCTGGCGCTCTATCTCGACAGCAAGAAGGAACTCCTCATCCGTTTTCGAGGCGATCTCGACCCGCGCGCCCAGGCGATCACCGTGGCGCCGAAGGAGCCGGTCATCCGTATCAGCGGGGCGGACCGCTGCGTGGTGCGCGGCCTGACCCTGCGCAACGCGGCGTACGGGGTGCGGATCGAAGATTCCCTCGGCTCCGCCGTCGAAAACTGCGCCATCGGGCCGGTCGACTACGGGGTGTGGCTGGACCGCGGCGCCGACCGCTGCACGGTGCGCTTCAACGAGATCTTCATGAACCCCTATGCGGGCGCTGATCCCAAAGGTGAAGGCGCGTGGGACAACTGGCAGGCGCACAAGCGCGGCGGGCACTACGACCGCTTCGGCGTGCAGATCTATAAGACCGCCGGCGGGCACGAGGTGCACGACAACTTCATCCACGACACCTGGGACGGGATCGAGGACCGCGGCGGCCCGGGCGAAAACCGCGGGCTGCGCATCCACCACAACCGCATCGTCAACGTCTCCGACGACGGCCTGGAGCCCAACGGCGCCGAGGAGGACTGCCGCTGGCACGACAACCTCGTCGAGCGCTCGATCTGCGGCTTCCGCATCAAGGCGCCGACGGTCGGCCCGCTCTACGCGTACCGCAACCTCTTCTTCGACAACGCCGAGGACTTCCGCAACTACGGCGAGGTCGCGCTGAAGCCCGCCACGGTTTACATCTACCACAACACCTGCACGTCGAACGCGGCGATCACCTCGAACAAGGTCTTCGGCATCGGGACTCCCAACTACCATTACTTCAACAACCTGTTCTGGTGCGCGTATTGGTGGCGGAACTCGGGCGAGTCGGTCCCGCCCAACTGGAAGGGCGACAACAACGTCTACGTGCGGCGCGGGGCGGATCCGCGCTGGGACGAAACGCGCAAGCTCGCCGCGAAGCTCGGGCTGGACGCCCGCAGTCTCTGGGCCGAAGGCGATCCCGGCTTCGCCGATCTCGCGGCGCGGGACGTGACCCTGGAGCCCGACAGCCCGGCGCGCAAGCGCGGCGCCGACCTGTCACGGCGGTTCGGCAAGTCGCTTCCCGGCTGCGAACCGGGTTACTTCCAGGGCGAGGCGCCGGACGCGGGTGCCTTACCGTTCGGCAGCCCGGCGCCCCGCCTGCCGCGCAAACCGGGCGAAGTCAACGCCGCGCCCGCCGGCACGTGGCCCGGGCCGGAGGCGGCCGGCGCCCCGGACGGGAAGAACCTGCTCGCGGGGGGCGGCTTCGAGCAAGGGCTGGGAGGCTGGGTCAGCCCGGATGCCTCCCTGTTTCCGATCAAGACCGGGGATGCCGCCGAAGGAGAGCGCTACCTCGCGCTCACCCTGCCCGATAAGCAGCAGGATCTCCAGCGACCGCTCACCGGTCTGACCCCCGGCAAAGCCTACGTGCTCACTTTCCTGTCGCGGCGCAGCACCTTTCAGGATCTGCGCGTGATCATCCGCGATGTCACCACCAAGCGGTATCTGGCGAGCGCCTCCGTCGCGAATTCGCCCCGATGGCGGCGGACGTCCCTCCACTTCACCGCGCCCGCCGGACAGGTGAGGCTGGAGATCAGCCCGCGCTCCGCCGGCGCCTGCGATCTAGACGCCTTCACACTGACCCAGGGCCGCTAGTGCCTGGGCGCCGTTCACAAAAAAAGCGTAGCCGAGGCTCGGTTCCCATCGAACTTTTCGCGGCCAACGCCCCGTCGCTATCTACGGGGAACGAAATGAACCAGAGCGGAGAGGGTACCGGGCGACCGTGGGCCGTGGTGACGCCCTGCGCCGCCAAGGATCGTGAGGAGGCACACTGGCTCGGCCGGGCGCGGGCAGGCGAGGAAGCGGCGTACGGCTGGCTGCTCGCCCGCTATCGGCAGCGCGCAGTCCGCCTGGCGGCGCACGTTCTGCGCCGCCCCGAGGAAGCGGAGGATGTGGCGCAAGAGGCGTTCATCCGCGCCTTCCAGAGCCTGCGCGGCTTTCGCGCTGAGGCGCAGTTTTACACATGGCTGTACCACATCGTTGTGCGTGTCTGCCTGGATCGGAGGCGGCTGGCTCGTTGGGACGCCGAGACTGCGGTTGTTGAATCCGCGCATCCGGCAGCGGAAGAAAAAACGGAAACGCGTCTGCTGGTGGAGTCGTTGCTCGACAGCCTGAGCCCGCCAATGCGTGCGGCGCTGGTGTTGCGCGAGATGGAAGGGCTGGAGTACGAAGAGATCGCACAGGTGCTGGGGATTCCGGTTGGGACCGTGCGCTCGCGGCTCCACGCAGCGCGGGCACAGTTCCGCGATCTATGGCAGGTGGCGATGCAGGAGACTGACCATGTTTGAACCGCCTGACGACACACGCGCCGAGATCGCACTGCGGGAAGAGCTGCGCGCCCTGCCGGTTCCCGAAGCGTCGCCGGATTTCGATGGCCATGTGCTGACCGCACTGCACGAGCCTGCGTCCTGGTGGCAGGCGCTCTGGCAAGCGGCCCGACCCGTGCTGTCCGGGGCCGCCTGCTCGTCGCTCGTAACGCTGGCGCTGCTGCATTGGTGTTCGCAAATGCCTGCGGAACACTTCCCTGCGCGCGACCGCGGCGGCGCGAACGCGGTCGCGCGGGGCGAAACCCCGGACCGCCCTAGTCTACGGACCGATTTGCTGTCCCGCCACCTAGCCTTTCGCCTGCTGTCCGGGATGGACACGGAGGATCCGTCGGCGGGGAAGCCGGGCCCGGTTCCGAAGCGCGTGGCGCCCGCCCGCCCCCCTGAGCAGATACGCGGGGGGCGGACACGTGGGTCCGCCCGGCCCCCCGTAGCGCCTGTTGCTTGAGGAGAAATATCGTGGAAACGTCGAAAAGCCGCCGTCCGTGGCTGGTGGGACTTGCGCTCGGGACGCTGATCGCGCTGTTGATTTCGCCCGTAACCCGCTGGCTCGTTGCAGCGCAGCTCTCGGTGAGTGCAGGCTCGCCCCGTTCGCTGGCCTGGACGATGCACGCCCTAGAGGGTGTTATGAACTTTTCTGCCTCATCTGCTGTTAGCAGCTAGCATTTTCTTTTAGCCTGATCGCTAGGCTGAGCAGCTGTACAATTCTGGTTCTACGCTCTACGCTTACGCGACGCTGATTATCTTGTCATTTAACGAATCGGAACAGCAGAAATCGTTTCGCAACGCTGTTTTCTGCCTTTTCTGCGTCGTTGTGACAAAATGCAAAAAACCGAGTTCATAACACCGTCTAGGTGTGACATACAGACTGACCCGGCAGGACGTCGAAAGTGAACGCCGCGCACTCAGCGCGGCGGCGGATTGGCATCCAGACGATCACCAGATCCAGTTGGCCCATGCGCTTACAGCAGAGTCCGGCAGTGCGGAGCGTTTGGAACGCCTCCGTGCGCTCGTTTCCCGCTTCCCGGAGAACGTCTCGCTCTATGCCAATCTCCTGCGCTATGAGATGAGCGCAGTTAAAGTCCGCCGGGATGCGGAGTACTGGTTGGACAACCAACCCGTTCCGGGGAACGCCAGGGATCGCGCGCGGCCCGCTAGCCCGGAGCAACTCGCCGCATTTGACCGCACTGCCGCCGAAGGCGAGCGTTTAGATCCGGACAACGCCTACTTTCCCCTCATGCGTTCGATCGGACTGTTCGCCGCCCACCGCAACGAAGAGGCGCTCGCGGCTATCCAGCGCGCCAGCAAGAAGCTACGGTGGGAAGAGTACCATCAGGATGAGGTTGCAGGAAGCTGGCGTCTTCGCGAAGAGGCGCTCGGCGGCCGCAGCGCCTTCCTGCGGTTTGCGGTTTCGGCGGCGATTTCCTTTCCGCAGTATGCGGGCTTGTGCAGCGCGGCTCGGCTAGCGATCTATCACGCGGCGCAGATGGAGCGAGCGGGCCGGGCGGAGGAGGGACTGGCGATCCGGCGGGCCTTGATGAAGTGCGGCAGTCTGATGCGCGTACAGTCCCCGTCGCTCGTGGATTCTCTAGCCGGCATCGCCATTACCGAGGTGGCGACGGCAAGGCCGGGCGGGGATGCGCCAGCCAAATCGGAACGTGGCCTCTCGTACCGGCAACGCGTGCAGAAACGTCTTGGCGCCTACTGCGCTTACCTTCACCGGATGGGCCATGCGGACGAGGCGCGCTGGGTGCGGGCGGAGTTCGGGGCCGGACAGAGGGTGAGAGCTATTGGTTCGCAGGGTACGCACCTTTCGCCGCTTGGCGGCCTGCCGTTGCTCCAGTTGGTCGCCTGGTGGGCCTTCGATCTGTTCACCCTCTCCAACGTGCTCTGGATGCTGCTTTTCGGCGGCGCGGCGGCGCTTCTGTCCCGCAGCCAGCGTCTACGTGTGGGTGAGCCGTTACCGGGCTATGTGCGGCAGGGCATCACTGCCGCGCTGCTCACCTTGATCGGTGGCATTATTTTGATCATTGGCGCTCTGGCAGACCCGCCCGACTCGGTGGTGGTGGCAGGCTACGGCGTCATGCTATGCCTGCTAGCGTCGCTGGCGGTCCTTGCCGTGCGCAGTTTCTCCGGAAGAATCCCGTGGCGGCGCATGGGTCCAGGTTCAGCAGTCTTCGCCCTTGCTCTGCTCGGCCCACTCCCGCTCTTGACGCTCGCCCTGTGGCAGGCGCGCGCTGCCTGCGCTTTCTTTGACACCAGCCTGGTGATAGTTCCCTTCGCGGACGGGGGCAACAATCCGCCAAGTGTTGTGGAGATGAAAATACTCTCTATGGCCGGTGCGCTTGCCGTGCCGCTGATGACGGCGCTCGTGCTGGGGATCGCCAGCCGGATCGTCCGCGTACCGCTGTCGGTGGGCTTGGTGCGCGGCTTCCACGGCCTCGCCGTACCCATTGCTTGTGTCCTGTTGCTGGCGTACGGCGGCCTGGTTTTGGGCACCCTGCGCCAGGAGATCTACGTCAATAACGGCTTGGAGCGCGGCCTGCAACACGAAGGCCGCTACCTTGCCGAACTTGCCGGTAAGGAATGGCCGGGCGCGGTGCATTGAGCGCCCTTGCCGTGGCGAGCGCCTCCGGCCCCGTGCCGGAGGCGCTCTCTTTTGTGCGGACCGCTGCAACGGCGACATCTGAAGAAACCTCAGAGGTTTGCTCATCTAGAGCTTAGCGGCCGCGGGGCTTTTAGGGAGGCGTACCTTCCCCTCGGGGAGAAAGTGCACGTAACAGCGCGACTGGGTCGAGAATAGTGAGCCCGGGGAAGCGCCGTCGGAACGCTTTCCCCGCTGGGGTGTTCTCGTCCATCAGGTCGAGGAGGTCCTTGTCGCGACTCACGAGGTACTTTGCCCCTGCTTCGATGGCGAGATTGACGAGGTACTCATCATCCGGGTCGCGCTGGTACTGAAAGTGGGTGCGCATCTCGGCGACACGAATGCCCTTGACCTCAAGAAACCGAACAAGGTTCTCGATATCCTGGTCGGAGTAGCGGGGGTTCTTGCGACGGATAGCGGGCCGGGTGAGCACGTCGCGCACCTCGTCAAGAAGGGCATCACTGGTGTAAAGGGTGACTGCCCCGCGTTCGGCGAGCCGAAGCACGCCGGCGGCTGGTCCCGTGCGGCTGATGGCGGCTTGCAGGAAGATACCCGTATCAAGGACGATGCCGGGCACCGTGCTAGCTATCGGTGTGGCTCTTGGCCCGTTTCTCTGCCCGGACAGCTCTCACCTCCGTGTCAATCAGCTCCGTGAGTTCTTCTTCGCTCATCCCGCTCTCTTTGAAGCCCTGGCGGAAAGGCTCAAGAATCTCGTCAACAGTTGCGGGGTGCGCAAGGTCCCGCTCGATGAGTCGGATGAGGTACTCAGCGCGGTCCTGCCCGGTCTCACGGAGTCGCTCATCGAGCCGCTTTATCAGTTCATCCGGCACCCCCGGTAGTTCAATAGTATGCGTCACTTGCTTCCTCGGAGTCTCTGGGCTTATCCCTATACAACGGGTGGGAGCATATAAAGGTCCTTATCGTCACTATACCCCGCCTTTGGGCCGGTGCCAACCGACCACGTCTTTGCTGCTGCCACAAAGGCTCTTGCAGGTGTTGTGAAGCTTTTCTCCACCGAGCACCACTAAACTCGCAGAGACCGCCAAACGCCTCTCGCTTGCCCTTGATGAACCTTTCGCGTTCGTGCCGTCACTAAAGGGCAGGAACCGACCGCCCAGGAACGCTTCAAAGGAGGTACTTTCGGATGCGTCGCTACCGATTCGTGTTGTCCGCCGCGCTCGCGGCAATGGTGCTCGGCGCTGTGTGGCTCTGGCAAAGAACGCCGGCGCCCGCCTACGCCGCAGAGGCACGGCCCGCGCCGGGCCAGCTCGCCATCGTCGGCAAGGACGGAAAACCCGCCGGGCTGTGCCCGCTCAAACACACCAACGTCCAGGCCGATGTGGCGGGCTACGTCGCCCGCGTGTCGGTCACCCAGGAGTTCGAGAACCCGTCGAAGGAGCCGATCGAGGCCGTTTATACGTTCCCGCTGCCCGGTGACGCCGCCGTGGACGACATGACCATGGTCATCGGCAGCCGCACCGTCAAAGGGCAGATCAAGCGCCGGGAGGAGGCGCGCGAGATCTATGAGGCGGCCAAAACGGCGGGCAGGGCGGCGGCGCTGTTGGACCAGGAGCGGCCCAACATCTTCACGCAGTCCGTGGCCAATATTCTGCCCGGCGAGAAGGTCACCATCACGATCCGCTACGTCAACCTGCTCCGGTACGAGGAAGGCAAGTACGAGTTCGTTTTCCCGATGGTGGTCGGTCCCCGGTACACGCCCGGCGGCGGCTACACCGTTCCCGGCAAGCGCGGGGAGCCCAGCCCCGCACAGAAGATCGACGGCGACCCCGGGGCGACGTCGGTGGTCACCGACGCGGACAAGATCACCCCGCCCATCACGCCGCCGGGCACCCGCGCGGGGCACGACATCTCGCTGACGGTTCACCTGGACGCGGGCCTGCCCCTGCAGGAGGTGCGCTCGCAGCTGCACGAGGTCGCGATCCGGCGGCAGGGCCGCACGCGCGCCGTGGTCGCGCTCAGGAACGAGAAGGAGATCCCCAACACAGACTTCATCCTGCGCTACAGCGCGGCGGGCGCCGACATCCGGTCGGGTGTGCTCACCCACGCGCCGGGGGGCGGCCGGGTCGCCTCGGCCCGGGGACAGGCGCTCGCCGGGACCGGCGGCTACTTCACCCTCGTCATCCAGCCGCCCCCATCGCCGCCGCGCAGCCGGATCACGCCCAAGGAGATGGTGTTCGTGATCGACCAGACCGGCTCTCAGAGCGGCTGGCCGATCGAGAAGGCCAAGGAGACGATGCGGCATTGCATCCAGAACCTCAACCCCGGCGACACGTTCCAGCTCCTGGGCTTCAACACCGAGGTGTACCCGTGCTTCCCCGCGCCGGTGCCGGCCACGCCGGAAAACGTCCGGAAGGCGCTGGCGTACCTGAAGCCTCTTCGGGGCGCGGGCGGCACGGACATCCTCAAGGCGGCGGACTACGCGCTCCAAATCCCCGACGACCCGGACCGGCTGCGCATCATCTGCTACCTGACCGATGGCTACGTCGGCAATGACATGCAGATCATCGATTACATCGGCAAGCACCGGGGCAGCGCGCGCATGTTCCCGTTCGGGATCGGCAACTCGGTCAACCGCTTCCTGATCGACGGCATGGCGCGCGAGGGGCGCGGCGTGGCCGAGTATGTGACCCTCAACGCACCCGGCGAGTCGGCGGCGGCCAAGTTCTACCGGCGCGTCGCGGACCCGGTCCTGCTGGATGTGCACGTGGACTGGAACGGGCTGCCGGTCGAGGAGGTGTACCCGCGGCACATCCCCGACGTGTTCAGCGCCGCCCCGATCATCGTCAAAGGGCGCTACACCCGGGCCGCCGAGGGCGACATCACGGTGCGGGGCCTGCTGCGCGGCAAGCCGTGGAGCCAGACGGTTCACGTTTCGCTCCCGGCAGTAAAGGCCGACGGCAGCGCCATCGCGACCCTGTGGGCGCGCGAAAAGATCGAGGACCTGCAGAACCAGGACTGGATCGGCGCGCAGACCAGGAACCCGAACCCGGAGATCAAGGAGCAGATCGTCAACACGGCGCTGGAGTACCGGCTGATGAGCCAGTACACATCCTTCGTCGCCGTCGAAGAGCGCGTCGTCAACGTCGGCGGCAAGCAGCGCACGATCGACGTACCCGTCGAGATGCCCGAGGGCGTCTCTTACGAAGGCATCTTCGGCAAAGAGGTAGAGGTGCTCCGTAGAGGAGCGAGGGCTTTTAAGGTTTCTGCCCGCCCCCGTTCCTCGACGGCGCCTGCGGACGCGGCACGCGCTAAGCTTGGGGCGGTCAACGGCAACGTCGTTACTGGCGCCCCCGGAGGCTTCGGCGGCGGCGCAGCCATGCCCGCGCCAACGGCGTCTGCTCCCGCGGCGGAAGGGGCAGCGGACCTGGCCGCGAAATCTAACCTATCCAGATACGACGCCGACATCGCGGCGGGCACGGCGGAAGGTCAAAAACGGCTGGAGGCAATGAAGCCGGAAGAGCGGCGCGCCCTGCTCGCGCAGGTGAAGCTCGCGCCCGCGCTGCGCGGCCTCGCCGAGAAGGTCGCCAAGGAGGGCACAAACGGCTCGCTTGACAAACCCGGCGTCCCGAAGGTCGAGAAGGGCCGCGTCGAGGTGCAGATCTGGCTGAACAGCCTGCCGCCGGACGGCCTGGCCAAACTCAAGGCGCTCGGCTTCGAGCTTTCCGCCACGCTCACGCCGAACAAGCTCCTGCTCGGCACGGTCGCCGTCGATACGCTGGACGCCCTGGTCGAGCTCGGCTTCGTGCGGCGGGTGGAGCCGCCGCGGTTCAGATGAGAGTTGGGGGCTGAGGGGGACCCCTCCTCAGCCCTTTCGGTCACGCTTCGCGGTAGCGCTCCTGGATGGCCGTCCCCTCGCGCAGGTGGCGGAAGAAGACGTCCAGGATGTCGGGTGCCGGGGCGGTTTTCTGAACGGCGAAGGCGCGGGGCCGCGCTACTTGTCCTCGTAGGGCCGGAAGCCGCGCACCATCAGGCCGCGCTGCTCGCTTTTTTTCGCCTCGGCGGCGCGCTTTTCGGCCTCGGCGCGCTTGGCCACGGTGGCGGCGCCCAGGGTCACGTAATCGTCCGGCCGCCGGTAGCGGTGGATGAAGACCGGGCGCGGCGCCTGGGAATGATTCTCCTGCGAGCCGTGGATGGTCCGGTAGTGGAAAAAGATCGAGTCGCCCGCCTGGCCGGTGACCGGCAGCGCGCGCTCCCAGGGCCACTCGTCGGGGTCCAGCCCCAGATGCGAGAAGGTGTCGATGTGGTCGAGGGTGCCCATCCGGTGCGAGCCGGGGACCACATACAGCGCGCCGTTGACGAGGTCGGTGTCCACGGCGTAGTTCAGCACGCCGACCGGGCCGTCATAGCGGTGCTCGAAATAGGCGGAGTCCTGGTGCAGGTTCTTGGGGTGTCCGCCGACCGGCTCCTTGTACAGGCACTGGCCGTCCATGAACAGCTCGACGTTCGGCCCCAGGATCGCCTGGACGATGTCCAGGGCCTTGGGGTCGAAGGCGGAGCGGAAAAAGGCCGCGCTGGTGTTATAGCGCACGGCGAGCACCATGATCTGCTTGTCGCGGGCGAAGCCGGGCGGGGCGGGCAGGAAAAGCGTGCCGTCGGGCGTCACCCACCCCTCCGGGATCTGCCGTGCCCGGTCCAGCAGCGCGACGGACTGCGCCGCTGTGGCTTCGATGTCGCGCCGCAGATCCGCGAGGTAAGGCTTCATCAGCCCGCGCACGACCAGGCATCCGTGCTCCTTGTAGATGGCGGCGGCGCGCCCGGGGTCCAGATCCTCCGCCCGGACCTCGATGTCCCGGACGGTAACTTCGCTCGCTGTCGGTGCCGCTGTGGTCATCGTCGTTCCTCCTGTTCGTTTGACCTATCATACACCCGGTGGGGCGTTCCGTGCCACCTGCGACTGTTTCAGGGCGTTCCGATTTCCGGTATAATCGGACCATGGAACGTCAGGAAAGGGAGGACCCGTTTGCCTTCCTCCAGAGCATCGTCGATACCGTGCGCGAGTCCATGCTGGTGCTGGACGGCCGCCTGCGCGTGGTGTCGGCCAGCCGCTCGTTCTATGAGACTTTCCGGGTAACGCCGGAGGAGACCGAAGGCCGCCTCGTCTACGAACTGGGCAGCGGGCAGTGGAACATCCCGGCGCTGCGACGGCTCCTGGAAGAGATCCTGCCGACCAGCAACCTGTTCAACGGCTTCGAGGTCCGGCACGACTTTCCCGGCATCGGGCAGCGGACGATGCTGCTCAACGCCCGCAAGATGTACCGTCCTGACAGTCCGGGGGATCCGATGATCCTGCTGGCGATCGAAGACGCGACCGACAGGACGCGTCAGGGGGAGGCCCTTCGCCGCAGCGAGGAGGAGCTGCGCCTCGTCGTTGACGGCGCCAAAGACTACGCCATCTTCGGGCTGGATACGGCGGGCAATGTCGAGACGTGGAACGACGGGGCGAGCCGCATCAAGCAGTACACCGCCCAGGAGATTATTGGCAGGCCGCTCAGGGTGCTCTACCCGGAGGACACCACGCTCTCCAATGGTTCGGCGGAGGAGCACCTGGAGACCGCCGCCCGAGAAGGCCGGTACGAGGGGGAGGGCTGGCGGCGCAGGAAGGACGGCACGCTGTTTAGGGCCCATGTGGTGCTCCGGTCCGTCTACGACCTGGCGGGGCACCTGCGAGGCTACTCGAAGGTCGTGCGGGACGTCAGCGAAGGCCAGTGGGCCGAGGAGGCGCTTCGCTACCAGAGCCGGCTCACCAAGACCATCACCGACAATGCCGCGTCGTGCCTGTTCATGATGGACGAGCGCGGCCATCCCACGTTTATGAACCCGGCTGCCGAGGTGGTGACGGGTTACACCCTGGACGAGATCAAGGACCGACCGCTGCACTATGCGGTTCACCACACGCACCCGGACGGCACCCCCTTCCCGATGGAGGAATGCCCCATCGACCGGTCGTCGGCCACTCTCGTGCCCATTCAGGGCCATGAAGACATCTTCGTGCGCAAGGATGGCACTTTCTTTCCGGTTTCCTGCAGCGTCGCGCCGCTGGAGCGCGAGGGCAAGACGGTCGGTGCGGTTCTGGAGTTTCGCGACATCACCGAAGAGAAACGGGCCGCGGCAGCTCTGGAGGCGCGCATCGGCCAGCAGGGAGCGGTAGCGCAGCTGGGGCTTCGCGCCCTCTCCGGCACCGATCTTTCGGCGGTGATGGACGAAGCCGTTGCCCTGGTGGCCCGCGCGCTGGACGTTGAGCTGTGCAAGGTGCTCCAGCTCCTGCCCGCCGGCAACGAGGTGCTGCTGATCGCCGGTGTGGGCTGGAAGGACGGGCTGGTCGGCCACGGCAGGGTCAGCACCGGACGGGAGTCGCAGGCAGGCTACACCCTTATCTCCCAGGAGCCGGTCATCGTCGAGGATCTGCGGACGGAGACGCGCTTCTCCGGCCCCCCCCTGCTGCATGAGCATGGGGTCGTCAGCGGCATCTCCTGCATCATCCACGGGCGCGGCGGGCAGCCCTTCGGGGTCCTCGGGGCGCACACGAGGAAGCGGCGCCTCTTCACCCGCGACGACACGAACTTCCTTCAAGGCATAGCCCACGTACTGGCGACCGCGATAGAGCGCAAGCGTGGAGAAGAGGAAAAAGCGGATCTGCTGGCCCAGGTGGCGCAGGCCGCGGCGCAGCAGCGCACGTTCCTGCGCGATGTGCTGGCAAGCGTCACCGAGGGCAAACTGCGCCTGTGTGACAGCCCGGAGGATCTGCCGCCGCGTCTTGCGCCGGCGACGGAGCCGATAGAACTCACCGCCGGGACGCTGCGGGGATTGCGCCAGCGGACGCTGGAGGCGGCGCGGGAGCAGAACTTCGACAAGGATCGGGGCTATGATTTGATCACGGCGGTCTCGGAAGCCGGGATGAATGCTATCCGCCATGCCGGTGGCGGGGCGGCGCAGGTCGGGGCTTACCCTTCCGGCGCGGTGCAGGTTTGGATCGAGGACGAGGGCACGGGCATCGACATGAGCCGTCTGCCGCAGGCAACGCTGGAGCGCGGCTTCTCGTCGGCCGGAACGCTGGGGCACGGCTTCTGGCTGATGTTGAACACCATAGACCGGCTTTATCTGCTAACGGGGCCGCGCGGCACGACGGTGGTGATCGAGCAGGAGCGCATCGCGCCCGAACCCGCCTGGTTCGCGGGCCGGTGATCATCGAGCGGTCGTCGGTCTGCAGCGTCGCTAGGGCCGCTGACCGACAGGTTCACCATCCGGGGACCTCGCGTGAAACGGGCGCGGCGATGGGTAAAAAACCCCGCGGGTTGAGAAGGAGGGACAGTCATGGCGACGGAACGGGTCGTGGTGGGGGTATTGCCGGACTACAGCGACGCGCTGCGGGCGGTGCATGAGCTGCGCGCCGCGGGGTTCTCGGATGACGTGATATCGGTTGCCGCGCGGCATCCGGAGGATAAGGAGGAGCGGGCCGCCGCGGACGAAGACCCGCAGGCGCGCTCGCTGGAAACGGCGCCGGCGGGGGGGACCGCGGCGGGGGCGGCCACGGGCGGCATTCTGGGCGGGCTGGGCGGTCTGCTCGTCGGTCTGGGCGCGCTGCTGATACCGGGCATCGGCCCGATCGTTGCGGCCGGACCGCTGGCGGGGGCGCTCGCCGGCGCGGCGGTGGGCGCCGCCACGGGGGGGCTCGTGGGGGCACTGGTGGACATAGGTGTGCCCGAGGAACAGGCCCGGGAGTACCACAGCCGGTTCGAAAAGGGCGGCGTCATCGTCACCGTGCGCGCCGATGAAACGTCGGCCGAAGACGCCGCCGCCGTTTTGCGCGCCTACGAGGCGCCGGCCATCACCCCGTAGCGGCGAGGGGCCCGGGCGTTTGCGCCCAGGCCCCCCTGCGTTTCCCGTCCCCCAGGTGCCTCAGGACTGAACCGCCTCGTCCGTCCTGGCCGGCTCGGCGATCATCTCGCCGTCCAGCCAGAAGTGGTCGAAGGGCGCCTCGCCCAGCCGCATCGAAGTGATGTTCACGTGCTCCAACAGGCCCAGCTCTTCGCGGAATTGGAACGCTGTGTCCCCGTCGGTAAAGCACGCCAGGTACTCGCTCCCCTCGTGGCGCAGGCAGATGTACTCGCTGGTTTCGATGTGACACAGGGCAAAAATGCTCTGGGACACATTCACTTTCAGGCTGTCGCTATAATTCATTCGCCGCTCCATCTTTTCCATCCGCCGGGGCCGCCTTCCAAGAAGACGGCCCCGGCGGTGTCACTTCCCCTGTCCGTTAGTAAAACAGGGTGGTCCGTCCCACCCTTGACGTCGTTGTACCCGCACGGCGCCGGCGCCTAACCTGCTTCGTCGCACCTGAGGATGCATGCCATACTGTGTTCCCGTTTTCACCGAGAAATTTGGGCCCGGCGCCCCCGGCCCGCGTGCGATACAATGGTTACTGTGAGAACAAGTGATTTTCTGCCGCCGGCGGCGCGCACGCGGGCCGCGTCCCCGTGGCTTTGGGGCGCGGCGGTGGCGGGCGTGGGCGCCCTGCTGCCCCTGGGTCTGGCCTGGGCGTTCACCCACCCGCCGCGCCGGCTGCACCGCCGCACGCCCCGCGCCCTGGGAATCCCCTATTTCCGCGTCCGCCTGGGCACGGCGGACGGCCTGCGTTTGTCGGCCTGGTATGCCCCCGCGCCCCGCGCGAGGGACAGGCGCGCGCCGCGGGGTGTCGTGATCGTCTGCCACGGCTACTACGGCAACCGCTCGTGCATGCTGCCCCACCTGCGCTTGCTCCACCGGGCGGGGTACGCGGCTCTCCTCTTCGATTTCCGCGCGCACGGCTGGAGCGGGGGCCGCATGGCGACCTTCGGCTGCAAGGAGACGCTGGATCTGAAAGCGGCGCTGGACTGGGTGGCGGCGCGCCCGCGGCTCCGCCACGTCCCCGTGGCCGTGCTGGGCGAGAGCATGGGGGCGGCTGTGGCGCTCCTGGTGGCTTCCGAGGACGCGCGCGTGCGGGCCGTGGTGGCCGACTCGGCCTTCGCGCGGCTCGACGCCGCCGTGGCGGGGCGGCTGCGCCTGCTGGGCCGTGTGGGCGCGTGGGTGACGCCGCCGACGCAGCGCGTGGGGGAGCGCCTGCTCGGCGTCCGCTGCGCCGACATCGCCCCGGAGGAGGCGATCGCGCGCATCGCCCCACGCCCGGTCTTCCTGATCCACGGCGCGTGCGACACGTTTATCGGCCCGGAAAACGCGCACCGCTTGCTTCAGGCCGGGGGGGGAAACGTGACGCTCTGGGAAGCGCCGGGGGCCGCGCACTGCCAGTGCATCGCCGTGGCCGGGCAGGAATACGGGCGCCGCGTGCGTGAGTTTTTAGAATCCGCACTGCCCTGCGCATAAACGACCAAGGCGGCTATGTTTCCTCCCCGAGCCACGCCCCCTGCGCGCGCAGCCGCGCCCGGAGCGCCACCACGTCCACATCCCGCGTGCGGCCGGAACCCTGGGCGGCGAGCGCGGCGGCCAGCCCCGCCGCCTCCCCCATCGCGAAGCAGAACGGCATCACGCGCGCGGCCCCCTGCACGGCGCGGTCGGCCGACAGACAGCGCCCGGCCACCAGCAAGTTCTCCACCCCCTGCGGCACAAGGCAGCGGTACGGGATGCCGTGGCTCTTGCCGGGGGGCAGCTCGTAATGCCTGCGGGTCGCGTCGTCGCTGATGCTCCTGGCCCGCGCCGCCTTTTCCGACGTCACCGCGTGGATGTCGATGAAATACGCGTTGCGCGCGATGTCATCGGGGAACGAGCGGCAGGCCAGATAGTCTTCCAGTGTCAGGCGGTAATCGCCGACGATGCGCCGCGACTCGCGCACGCCGATGTGCGGCCCCGTGCAGACCAGGAACAGATCCTGCTGGCCGGGCACATACTTGCGCAGGAACGGCAGGAGCTTCTGCACCACGCGCCGCCCTTCCACCTCGGCGCGCGACAGGCTGCGCGCATCGGTGGAATCGTGGCCGTAGACGTGGCCCAGGTTCGCCCCGGCGACGGTCTCGCTTTTGAAACCAAGCCCCACGAGGGACGCGTCCGGCAGGTCGTAGTCGCCGGCCGCCCTGGCCCGCTCGACCAGGCGCGCCAGGTAGCCGTCGCCGGTCTCGTAGACATAGCCCAGGTACGCCTCGCGGCTGCCGTCGGCGAGCGTGAAGCACAGCGTCATGCCCTGCGTCGCCCCGCCCTCGTCGCCCTTCTCGAACGGGCACCCGGCCCGCGCCGCCACGTCCGCGTCGCCGGTCGCGTCCACGAACACCTTCGCCCGCGCCAGCCCCAGCCCGTCCTTGTTGGCCAGAACGGCGCCGAGGAGCCGGTCGCCCTCACCCCCCTGGCCCCCTCTCCCAATCCTGGGAGAGGGGGAGCAAGAGTCGGTTACCACCTCGGGAATGAAGGTATGGAACAGCACGTCCACGCCCGCCGCCTCGCACAGATCATCGTACAGGCACTTCAGCACTTCGACATCGATCGGCACCCAGTCCATCCGCGCCTTTTTGGGGTCGCCCGGGTCTGGGACGGGCCGGTTCGTGCGCCGGAGCATCTCCGTCAGAACCTCCCACCCGATCCCGCGCACCACGGCCTTTTGCCGATCGGAGAACGGGCAGAACGCGGGCACCTGCGCCGCCGTCGCCGACCCGCCCAGGAACCCCATCTTTTCCACCAGCAGCACCCGCGCCCCGCTCCGGGCCGCCGAGATGGCCGCCGCCACCCCGGCCGCCCCGCCGCCCGCCACCAGCACATCCACATCCGCGCTCAAGGGTAAGTCGAAGGTCAAGGAAGGCATTACTCGTCCGATATTCAGGCGGCCCACGCCAGCGGCCGCACGGCGATCACCTCGTCGGCGCGCAGCGGCTCGGTGGCTGACTCGGGTACCGCCACCACCGCGATGGATTCACCGACGGCGTCGAACACTTCGATAACACAACCATCCTCGCCGCCTTCCGGGTGCGGCACCCGATCGATCAGCATCGCCGCGGCGCCGCGCTTCAGTTGATGGCCGGGCAGATCGCGCGCCAGGGCAACGCGCTTGTAAAGTTCAAGCATCTCTGTAATTCAGCGCAGGTCCCACTCGCGGAGCACGTCGCGCAGCGGGGGCAGGGGCCGCTGCCAGAGCCAGGCCAGCTTGATCCAGAAATCTGGCAGGACGGCGCTGTGATAGACGCCGGAGGCGTCCGGATGCGCGCGCTCGAACCGGCCGTCCGGACCCAGCGTGAAGAAGTCGGTCCGCTGCACATCCGGGTCCAGCATCCAATATTCGCGCACGCCCTCCATCTCGTACTCGGCGAACTTCTCGCCCCGGTCCCGCAGCACGCTTTCCGGCGATACGATCTCCACCACGAGATCAGCGGGGCCATCGAGGAAGTTGTGCATGAGGCGGGCAAGGTTCTCCGTGCCCACAAAGAGCAGGTCCGGCTCGCGCCCGCGCCGCACATTCGGCAGCCGCATCTGGAACGGCGCGGTGATCACCCGACCCAGGTCGTGCTCCTCCACGAAGAAGCGAAAGAGCGCCGCCAAAAAACCCGCGATGTCTTGATGCGGCAAACTCGCGGGACTCATCAGCACCACCTCCCCATCGACCCACTCCGCGAGAGTGTCTTCATCCGCCCACTCCAAAAACTGCTCGTAGGTAAGCAAGCCAGCGGGAGGCCGCCTCCCCCCGCTTGCTACCGGTTCGTCTTTAACTTCCAGCGCCATACGACGTCACCTCCCCGCCAATGACCACGCATCCATCGTTGGCATAGAACCATTATACCGGCATCGGCGAGTGGCGTTAAGGACTTGAAATGTATAATGGTCCCAGAAATTTAGACAGCGAAAAGGGCTATCCTAAGAGCTGTTGCTCCTGCAGGAGCATCGCGTTCATGAACCTGCTGATCCCCGAAGGGGAGTGAAACGGGTGGCGGGTTGGTGGCGGCGAGTGGTGAGGGTGGCTATGGTTCATGGAACCAGCTCATCCCCGAAGCGGAAGACGGTGTCCGATCTGACTTATACACCTCATCCGTCTCGAAGGCGGCACCCGAATCGCGTCGCGCCGGGGAACCCCGCGCGCTGCTGCGGATGTTTGGCTACTCATGGTTGTT
>JAUJNC010000213.1 GCA_030446525.1 Armatimonadaceae bacterium | reverse complement strand
CACGGCACGTTCTTCCAGATGGCCGGCAACTTCTCCTTCGGCGACTACTTCAAGGCCGAGGCGACCCCCTTGCCCGTCAGGACGATGTCGAAGATTTGAACACCGCGGCCGGGACGCACGTCAACGGGGAGCGGATCCCGCCGCGTTTTCCGGTCGTCCTGTATGACGGGGATGCCGTCGCCTTCGGCGCGGTTTCGCTGCGTTTGGGGCGGGGCGGGCGGCGATGACGGGCGGCGGTTTCCTGCTCGGCGTGCTGGGGCGCTTCGCCTTCCTCTTCCTCCTGGTCGCCGTGATGCTGTTCTTGCTCTGGCTGCTGCGGCGGGACGCCGGGGCGTGACGTGTGGGCCTGATCTATATCTATGGCGAGTGAACTGCGGTTTACGATAGGGGCGCGCACGGACGCGGGAAAGCAGCGCGCGGTGAACGAGGACGCGGTCGCGATCCTCGACGCGGCGGGGCTCGGCCTGTCCGTGGAGGCCGCGTTCGTGGTGGCCGACGGCATGGGCGGCATGCAGGCCGGCGACGTGGCGAGCCGCGAAGCGGTGCGCGCGGTGCAGGAAACCCTGACAAAGCGCCTGGCGGGGCCGGGCGCCGACCCGCGGGCCGCGCTGGTCGAGGCGCTGCGCCGCGCCAACGAGATCGTGTACGCGCTCGCCCAGGGCGCGCTGGCCGCCGCCAGCGCGGCCCCGGACGAGGCGCCGACGGCCGTGCGGGGCCCGGGCGAGGGCCACACGGGCGACGCGGACGCGCCGGGCCTGATGGGCACCACCTGCGTGGCCGGCGTGGTCACGGGCGCGGCGCTGCACCTGGCGCACGTGGGCGATTCGCGCGCGTACCTGCTGCGGGAAGGGCGTCTGTCCCGCCTGACCCGGGACCACTCGTTCGTCGAGGAGCGCGTGCTGGCCGGCGACCTGACCGAGGAGGAGGCGCGCAAAAGCCGCTTCCGCAACATGATCACGCGCGCCATCGGGATCGACGCCGACGTGGAGCCGGAGCTGAAGGAGGTGCCGATGCAGGCCGGGGACACCCTGCTGGTCTGCACGGACGGCCTGACCACGATGCTCCCGGACGCGCACATAGAGGCGACCCTGACCCGCACCGAAGTGAGCGTGGTAGATATAGAAAAAGCGGCGGGCGCCCTGGTGGACGCCGCCAACCGCAAAGGCGGGTCGGACAACGTCACCGTGCTGCTCCTGCGCGCGGAGGCCGCCGCAAACGGCGTCGCGGACCTGCCGCTGGGCGGTGCGGTGCGCGGCGCACCCGTGGGGCGTCTTGGGAGCGGCGACACCGTCCCGCCTGCGAACCGGCGGCGCCCCGTGCGCCGGGACAACGGGGGAGAGCCCCCCGCCGCTCCCGCCGCCGTGGACCTGGACGTCCCGTCGCGCCGGCAAGCCGGGGCGGCCGCCCGTGCGCCGCAGGCGCGAAGGCGCACGTCACCGCTGCTCGGCTTTCTGGCGCTGCTGGGCGCCTCCGCGCTCCTGCTCGCCGCCGCGCTCGGCTTTTCGCCCGATCTGCGGGAGCGCGCCTCGGCGCTGCTGGGCGCGGCGCCGGGGGGCGCCGCGCCGTCGCCGCCGGACCTTTCGCGGCTCACCTACAGCGCCGCGGAGCGGTTCGCCCCGATCCTGGCGCGCGGTGACCTGCTCGCCTACTCGCCACGCGGCTATCTTTACGTCGTCGGCTTCGCGACGGGCAAGGTCGCGGCTCTGTCGCGAACCGGCGAGGTGCTCAACTCCCGCTCGGTGGCGCATCTGGAGGTGGCGCCGGTCCCGGAGAACCCCCCCGCGAAGACCCGGAGCTTTTTGACCACGGATGTGCAAGGCAACGTGTACATCTCGTACACCCGGCGCAAGATTATCGAAAAACGCGATCCGCAGGGGCGGGTGCTGCGCACGATTAAAGGGTTCCAGCGTCCGGAGGCCGTCGCCGTGGATGAGGACGGCAATCTGTATGTCGTCGATGCGAACGACATCAAGATACTGCGTGCGCAACTCCCCCGGCCCGGGGGCGCGCCGGCGGGGGCGGCGCCCGGGCCGAAGCCGGCGGCGGGCGGGGGGGCGAGGCCGTAGCGCATGGCGATCGGGACGACAGGTAAATACGAGCGCCTGGACGTGTTGGGGCACGGCACGTCGGGCGTGGTCTATCTAGCCTGGGATACCCCTCTGCGGCGCCAGGTCGCCCTCAAGGAGATACGCGCCGCCGCGCCCGAGATGGAGCGCGTCCTCCACGAGGCGCGCGTCCTGACCGCCTGCGGCACCCCAACATCGTCCAGGTCCACTCCGTCGATCAGCAGAACGGCGCCGTGCTGATCGACATGGAAACCTGGTGCGCGGGCAGAACCTGGCCGACCTGCTCCGGGAGCGCAACGGCGCGCCCCGCCGGCCCACGAGGCGGGCGCATCGCGCTCGCCGTGCTCGAGGCGCTCCAGTACGCGCACGAGCGCCGCATCATCCACCGCGACGTCAAGCCTGCGAACATCCTCGTGGGCAAAGACGGGGTCGTGAAGCTTACCGACTTCTGGGCTGGCCGAGGCGCTCGGCTCCGGGTCGGTCGCGGGGGCGGCGGCACCTACCCCTACATGGCCCCGGAGGACTTCGCCGAGGAGGAGTCGTCGGACTACCGCTCCGACCCGTGGGCCGTGGGCGTCGTGCTTACGAGATGCTGACGGGGCGGCGCCTCGTTCGCGGTCCCGCCGGGCCGCCGGGCCAACGACCCGTACGCGTGGCAGCGCGCCATCCTGGCGGAGGAGCCGCCGCCCGTCGCCGTGCTGCGCCGGCCCCGGCGGCGCTGGCGCGGGTGGTTTCGCGCACGCTGGGCGAACAAGGCCGACCGCTTCGCTTCGGCGCGGGCGTTCGCGGACGCCCTGCGCGTCTTGCCGGGGGCGCGCTTCCCGGGGGAGGCTGCCGGCGCGCGCCGGGCCCCGCCGGGTGGGCTGCTGCGGCCGGCCCGCCGGGCCCGTTCCGTTTCGCCGGGGCGTCCGGCGCCCCGGGGGCCGCGGCCGAGACGCTGGACGACCTGCTCCGCCTGTCCGTGTCGCACCGGGACGAGGCCCGGCGCGCTCGCCGGACGGGCGGTCCGAGCGCCGGCTGCGGGGCATCGGCGAGGTATATATCGCCGACCTCGCGGGGGAGCCTGGCGGCCCGCGAGGGGGAAGACCCCGACGCCCTGTTGCGCGAATTCCTGGACCGCCCGGCCCTGACCTGCCGCGAGGCGAGGCGCCGGAGGCGCTGGCCGCCGACGCCCGGCGGCGGGGTGACGCGCCGCCGGCGAGGCGGCGCTCCCGGGCGAGTGCCGGCTGCGCCGGGGCGCCCCGCGGACAGTGTTCTCTCTCCTTGCAGGAGAGGGGTCGGGGGAGAGGTCTGGACCGGGCCGTGGCCGTGGCCGAGGCAGGACGATCATCGCCCCGGCCGCGCCGCCGGCCGCCGCGCCGCCGCAAGCCGCCGGCGGCGCGGGTTTCGCGTGCGCGCCTCGGCCGGGCGCTGGTGGTTCTGGCCGCTGCTGGCCCTGTGCCTCGCCCTGCCTGCGGCCGCCCTTTCGGGCGGGGGGCAGGACCGCCTCCTGCCGGCGTGGGTGGCGTCCGGTTTTCTTTCGGCGATGCTGCTGCTCGTCGGCCTAGGGGTCCGCGCCGGCGGCGCGGGCTGTTTGCCTGGTCCCGCTGGCGGCGGGACTCGTGGCCGCGGGCGCGATGACGTCGGCGCTGGTTACCGAGCAGGCAAGTCTCGACGGCGTGGTCGGGATGGCTGGCCCGGCGGCCCTCCTGCTCACGATCTTGCTCATCGAATCCGCCACCGCGGCGCGTTCCTGGCGGCTCTGGGGTGGTGCTGGCCCTGGGCGGCATAGCGCTCGCCACCGCTGCCTTCGCAGCCGCGTAATTCCCTGATCCTTTCGAAGGAGAAACGTAGACCGTGACCACAATTGGCTGAAAATCCACGACACATCGTTCTGGGCGCCCTCGGGCTGCTCTTGCTTTTCGGTATCGGCAACTTCATCGTCCGCTCGATCCAGATCCGGGACCGATCTGGCCCGGATCACGAGCGGCGACCCGGCGCGCCAGGAGCAGTGGGGCCCGCAGCCTGATGGCCCGCGACGCCCTGTTCGACGCGCTCCAGGCGGCGCGCCGCCCAAGACCCGTCTCAACGCCATCGCGGCCCTGGAGCGCATCGCGGCCAAGGGCGACGAGCCCAAGGCGATGGGCGAGCCATCCAGATGCTGAAAGACCCGGACACCGAGTCCGCCGAGGCCAAGAAACATCCGGTGCGCGACCGGGCCACCGAGGCGGTCGGCAACGTGGGGGCGCTGTATCCGGAACTCGTGATCACCGCCGCCAGAAACCCCGACAAGGCCATCCAGGACGAGTCGCGCAAGGCGCTCAAGAAGATCGGCGCCCCGCTCATGGAGGAGATGGCGGGCAAGCTGGGCGAGCCGAAACTGCGGCCCCGCTGGCGAGATCCTGGCCGGCATCGGGCCGCAGACCGTGCCGCTGATCACCCCGTACCTGACGACGGAGAACCACGGCCTGGAAAAGAACGCCAAGCCCGAGGACGTCATCAAGGCCCGGGTGGAGCCTGATCGAGGCGCTGGCCGGTTCAAGGTCCTCGAGGCGGCCACGCCCATCATCCTCAAGGACGACCTCGACCTGAACGTGCGCCGCACGGTGATCACGTCGTTGTCGAATATCGCGGATCCCGTGGGCGCGCCGGTCCTGATCGCGGCGCTGGGCGACCCCGCCACCGACCCCGACGCCGCGCGGCGGCGGCGCAGGCCCTGGGCAGGATCGCGACCCCCGAAGCCAACGCGGCCATGGTCAGGACGCTTTCCGAGCCTGGACCGAACGTCGCGACCGTCGCCGCCGCAGGCTTGAAGCGGGCCGGGGACAAGGCCGCGGCGGCGGTCGCGGGGCGCTGGCCCACCCGGACCTGGCGCGCGCCCGCGCCGCCGACGCGGCCGGCGGCATGACCGGGCCGGCCCTGGCAACGCGCGCCCTGTCCGACGCCGACCCCGCGGTGCGCGCCACGGCCGCCCGGGCGCTGGCGGACGTCATCGTCCAGTCGCTGGAAACCCGCGCCGAGCCTGGACAGGATCGCCGGCACGGATCCGAAGGCACAGGGACTGGGAATCCAGAACCTGATGAACCGCGGCACCCTGATGACCGCCCTGGCCGGCGAGCCGGCGGCGACCCGGCAGAGCGCCGTGGCCGCGCTGGGCCGCCCCGGCGGCCGAGCGGCGGGAGGACAAGAAGCCCAAGGAGGCCGATCTGTTCGAGAAGACGGCGAAGGATCCGTCGGCCGCGCCGGCGGCGCCCCGGCGGTCCGCCTGGACGTGCAGGCCGCCGTCCAGCCGCTCCTGCGCGCGCTGGGCGACCAACGGCACGGTCGCCTCGGCGGCGCCGCTGGCGCTGTCGCGCATCGGCGAGCCGGTCATCGCGCCCCGGTGGCGCGCCTGGGTTCGGGCGACACCGTCGCCTACCACGCGTCGCAGGCCCTCGACCTGATCGGGGCGCCCGGCGGTCGACCCGCTGCTTTCCGCCGCGCGGAGCGGCAACGGCGCCGCGCGCTGGGCCGCCATCACGCTGGGCGAGATCGGCGACAATACCCGCGCCAAGCCCGCGCTGGAAGTCCTGGCCCGCTCCTCGACCCGGACACTACGGGCCGCCGGCATCGCCCTGAGCAAGATCGCGGAGGGGTGACCTTCCTCGCCCCCTCCTCGAGGGAGGGGGCAGGGGGCGTAGGTCAGGCCGCGTTCGGGTTTCGATGTTGACGGTGTCGCCGGCCAGCGACACGGTGTAGCCGAAGGCGTCGTGGAAGAAGTCGAACGGCACGTACATCTGGCCGTCTTCGACGTACGGGGGCGCCGAAAGCGTCACCGGGGTCCTGGAGACGTCGACGTTCTCGTCGGCCATCTGCACTGTGGCGGTCCACTGGCCGATGCTGGCCGTGGCGACTTTGGTGTCGTTGTCGAACGCGACGGTGCCGCCGAGGGCGTGCACCATGTCGCGCAGCGGGACGTAGTGCTTGTTGTTATGCAGGAACGGCTCGGCGCCGAGGCTGACGGCGTTTCCCTGGATGTTGTAGGGCATGGGGTGCCTCCAGGGTCGAGTGTGCCCTATCTCGTTACCCATAGCGGGCGTCCACTAAACCGGGGCTGGGCACGCCGGGGCCGATGGGCGGCAGGGAGGCCGGGTCCAGACGTGCGATCGTCTCGGCCAGCAGCACGCGCAGGCGCGGCGCGGCGGCCCGCATCGCCTCCTCCACCTCGGCGTGCGTCAGGGGTGTCCGGGAGATCCCCGCGCCGGGGCTGGTGACGAGCGAGACGCCCGCGTAGTGGATGCCCGGCCCGCGCGCCAGCGTCACCTCGGGCACGCCCGTCATGCCCACCACGTCGGCGCCCACGCGGCGAACAGCCGCACCCTCGGCGGGCGTCTCGTAGCGCGGGCCGTCGGCGCAGAGGTAGGTGCCTGCCTGCCGGAGCGCGATGCTTTACGCGGCGGCCGCCTCGAGGACGGCGGCGCGCACGGCAGGCGAGTAGGCCGTGGTGAAGTCCGTGTGGACCACCTGCCCCGGCTCGTCGAAGAACGTCGCCTCAGGTCGCGCCGCGTCCAGTCGATGAAGTCGTCGAGCAGCACGAAGGCGCCGGGGCGCAGGTCGGGGCGCAGGCCGCCCACGGCCGTGGTCGCCAGCGCCGCGCGCACGCCCAGGATCCCTCAGCGCCGCGATGTTCGCGCGGTAGGGGGATGGCGGTGCGGCGGCAGGCGGTGCCCGGCGCCGTGGCGGGCCAGGAAAACCGTCCGGCGCCCGCGCAGCACCAGGGCAGGGCGGTCGCCGTCCCCCAGGGGTCGTCACCAGGGCCTCCTCTGGCGGCGTGTCGAGTCCGAACTGCTCGACACCCGTGCCGCCGATGATCGCCACCGCCGTCTCGTCACCTGTTGGCATCTTCGGGCCTCCTTTTGCTTGACATCCTCGCGCCCGTGTTACGATGGCGCGTGCTCGCCCACGTCGGCCGCTTATCGCCGCGCGCCGCGCCACCTGCCTCGGCGCGGCCCTCTTCCTCGCCCTGCTCGCGGCCGCCTGCTTCTGGCCGCTGCTGTGGGGGGGGGGGGGGGGCGGTCCGTGTATTTCGGCGACCTCGGCCTTTACTTTATTCTCTACCTCGCCTTCCAGCGCCGCGAGCTTCTCCAGGAGGATACCGCTCTGGAACCCGCACCTGCTGTGCGGCGCGCCGTTCGTCGGCAACCCCAGTCCTGGCCTTTGTACCCCTCCTCCGCGCTCCTGTACCTGCTGCCCGCGCACCGCGCCGCGGGGCGTGATCGGGGTCCTGCACGTCGCGTTCGCCGCGCGGGGGCACGCTGCTGTTTCTGCGGCGTGCTGGGGTCGCCTCGCCCTGCTCGGCGTTATCGCCTTCGCCTTCGGGGGCGCCCTGGTTTCCAAGATGCAGTTCCTCAACATGGTCCAGGCGGCCTCGTACCTGCCGTGGCTGCTGTGGGCGCTGGACCGGGCGCTGGCCCGCCCGAGGTGCTCGGCGCCGCCCGGCTGGCCGCGCTGCTCGGCCTGGCGCTGCTGGCCGCGCACCCGCAGATGTTCCTGATGCAGTTCTACCTGTGCGCCGCCTGGGCGCTGTGGCGGGGGCGCGGCCTGCCGCGGCAGTGACCGCGGGGCCGCCGCCGCGGTCCTGCTGGCGGCCTTCGCGCTCGGGGCGGCGCTGGCCGCCGGGCGCCTGCTGCCCGTCGTGGACGTGGCGCGGCTCGGTGCGCGCCGGCCGACCCCGCCCCAGGCGGACCGCTTTTTCCTCCCCCGCCGATGCTGTTCACCGCCTTCGTCCTGCCCAACTTCTGGGGCAACTCCGGCGCTGGGCGACTATGTGGGGGCGGGCAACTTCGGGAGCCCTGCGCCTACATGGGCCTGCCCCCGTCGCGTGCCCGCCCCGGGCGCCGTTTGGAAGCGCCCGGCGCGGGGGGCGAGGTCCGGCCCTGGGCCGGGGCGGCCGTTGTCGCCCCAGGCTGTCGCTGGGCCGCACGGGGGGCTGTACGCCGCGGCCTTTTATCTCCTGCCCGGCGTCGGCAAGTTCCACGACCCGGCCCGCTGGCTGCACGTCGCCACCTTCGCCCTCGCCTGCCTCGCCGCCGCCGGCCCGCAGGCGCTGCTCCTGCCGCTCGCGCCGCGGCCGCGCCCGGCGGCCAGCGGGCGGCGCTGGTTTTGACTGGTGGCGGGACCTTTCCCGTTTACCTGGCGCTGAACCCCACCGTGGACGCCCGCGTCTTCGCGTCCGCGCCGCCCACGGCCCGGCGGCTTGCCGCCCCGCCGGCGGCCCGCGTTTTCCACGCGGACAACGGCCGGGCCTGGAGCCGCTTCTGCCACGTACCGCACGTGCGCCCTGGCGCGCGGGCGGCCGCGCGGGCGACAACGCCGCCCACGTGCGGGCGTTCCTCGACTCGCTGGCGCCCAACCTGCCGGCTTTGTACGGCCTGCTGGACGTCGACGGCTACGAGCCGGTGCGCGGGGCCGCCATCAGCGGGGCTGCGGGAGAGCAATGGGCAGGCAGGTGGAGCGGACCGGGGCGCGTTCGGGCGGCCGTGCCCCGCTGCTCCATGCCGCCGGCGTCCGCCACGTCCTGTCCCTGGGGCCGCGCCCGCTGCGCACCGCCGGCCTGGGGCCGCCCCTGGCCGCGGGCGGCGGGACGCGGGTGCAGCCCTCGCGGCCCGCGCGGCCGCGCGCCACGTTCTGGTCCGGCTGGCAGTGGGCGCCGACCGCCGCCGCGGCCCGGGAGCGCTTCCTGTCGCCGGCGTGGGACGGGACGCCGGTCGTGCCGGGGCTGCCCGCCCCGCCGGCGCGGGGCCGCGCCGGCCGCAAGGCGCTGATCGTGGGTGAGGCGCCCGACCGCTACGACGTCATCGTTCCCGCCGGGGCCGGGGGCGGCCTGCTGGTGGTGGCGGACACGTGGCACCCGGGCTGGAAGGCGTACGTGGACGGGCGGGAAAGCGCCGTCGCGCCGGTGGGCGGCCTGTTCCGCGGCGTCCCGGTCCGCCCGGGGGCGCGGCGGGCGGCGTTCCGCTACCGGCCCGCGGCCTGGGCGGCGGGGCTGTACGTTTCGCTGTGCGGATGGGGTATAGTGGCAGGCGTGGCGGGCTACAAAGCGGCCCTCGGCGCGGCCAAGGGAACAAGGAGATCCCGTGCTCGACGTTGAATTCTATACACATCATCGCAGCGGGCGCCCAGGAGACGCGGCGCCCGGCCTGATTTGCTGCCCCCGAGCAAAGATACGACGTGCACGGAGTGAAGGAGTAACGGTTGTTATGGCAGACTTGAAGATCGACACGCGCATGGTGAACGGGAAAGCGGTGCTGGACCTGACGGGCGAAGTGGATTCCTACAACTCGCCCAAGCTGCGCGAGAAGATGGTCGCACTGATCGACGAAGGCAGCCTCCACCTCATCGTCAACATGACCGGGGTGGATTATATCGACTCCACGGGGCTGGGGACCCTGGTGGGCGGCCTGAAGCGGGCGTCCGAGAAGGACGGCTCGATCGGCATTATCTGCCCCAACGAGCAGATCTACAAGGTGTTCAGCATCACCGGGCTGGTCAAGGTGTTTCCGATCTTCGACAACGAGCAGGCCGCCCTTTCGTGACGGGCCGCCCCGGCCGCCCGCAGGCACGCCGGCCCCCGATGCCGCCCGCACGGGGGGTGCTTGGCGCCGGCTCGCCCCCAGCCCCGGAACACGGCGCCCGGATCTGACGTACATTCTTGAGGATTCCCTATGGAGGTTTTCGTCGTGCGCATCTCTCGTGCTCATTTTTTGCGCCTTTGCCTTCCCCTAACCGCCCTGGCTGCCGGGGCGGGGCTGGCCGGATGTAACACGGGCGGGGCGGGCGGCTCCGGGGCCGGCGGCGAGATACTCGTCGGCCACTACGCCTCGCTGACCGGCGACACCGCCACCTTCGGCCAGGGGACCGACGACGGCATCAAGCTGGCCGCCAAGGAGATCAACGCGGCGGGGGGCGTGGGCGGCAAAACGATCCGGGTCGAGACCCAGGACGACCGCTCCGACCCGCAGGAGGCCAAGACCGTCGTCACCCGCTTCGCCGCGAACCCGAACATGGCCGCCGTGCTGGGCGAGGTGTCCTCCACCCGCTCCCTGATCGCCGCGCCCGTGCTGGAGCGGGCGGGCATCCCGATGATCACGCCCTCATCCACCAACGACCGGGTGACCCGGGTCGGGCCGCACATCTTCCGCGTGTGCTTCACGGACACCTTCCAGGGCTATGCGGCGGCCAAGTTCGCCCGCGACAACCTCAAGCTGGACCGCGTCGCCATCTTCCGCGACCGGGGCAGCGCCTACTCGATCGGGCTGGCGGACTCGTTCCGGAAGGTGTTCACGGGCAGGGGCGGCACGATCGTCGCCGACGTTTCTTATAAGGCCACTGACACCGACTTCCGCTCGCAGATCGTCCAGGCCAAAGTGGGGAACCCGCAGGCCTTCTTCGTCCCCGGCTACTACGGCGAGGTCGGCACGATCGCCCAGCAGGCGCGCGAGCAGGAGGTCAAGGTGCCGCTGATGGGCGGGGACGGCTGGGACTCGCCCGAGCTGGTGGAGGGCGCGGGCGGGCCGGGCGGGGCGCTCGAAGGCTCGTACTTCGCCAACCACTACACCAAGGACAACCCCGACCCGCAGGTGCAGGCGTTCGTCAAGGCGTACCGCGATGCCTACAAGCGGGACCCCTCGGCCCTCGCCGCGCTGGGCTACGACGCCATGAAGATCCTGGCCGACGCCATCCGGCGCGCGGGGTCGGCCGACCGCGAGGCTATCACCCGGGCGCTGGCCCAGACCAAGGGCTTCAAGGGGGTCACGGGCACGATCACGATCGACGAGAACCGCAACGCCAGCAAGCCCGCGGTGATCGTGCAGATCAAGGGCAGCGAGTTCGCCGCCGTCGACACCGTCCCGCCGCAGGGCGGCAGCGCCGGCACGGCCGAGGCGTCCGCGCGCTAGGTAAGTGTCAAGTCTCACTTGATTGTGAACACATTTCGGTGTCGCAGCAGCCCGGTCGGCTCCTTGATAAACATGTCCGGCTGTCTTCATACCAGGCAAGGGCCGCCTCATACGGCGTCTTGCCGCCTAACCGGCGATGCCGGCGATAAAAGGTGTAGTAGACGAACCAACGCTCCAGATCGACGCGCATCGCCGGGGCGCTCTCGTAGCGATGCCGCTTGGTCGTATCTGCCTTGATCAGGCCGTTGGTGCGCTCGACCAAGCCGTTGGTCTTGGGCGTATAGGGGCGCGTCCGCCGGTGCTCGATGCCCGCTCCTGGCACAAGCACTCGAAGGGATGCTTGCTCTTTACCGTGCTGCCATAGCGGTTCTTGAAGCCCGAGAGCGTCCACTCGCGCCCGTTGTCAGTCAGGATCTTCTCGATCTTAAAGGGAAAGAAGTCCAGACACTCTTTCAAGAAGGCCTCTGCCGAAGCAGCATCCTTATGGTCAAAGACCGCCAGGTACACCAGGCGCGTAGCGCGCTCAATGGCGACAAAACAGTAGTGTCTGCTCCCTTGGAGTTGAGGCAGGTAAAACAGGTCGATGTGCACATAGCCCGGCCCATACTCCTTGAAGGTGCCGACCTGTCCCGTAGCCTGCTGCTCTTCCTTGGGCAGCCGATGCTTGCCGTGGCGCACCAGCAGCCGGTGGACGCTGCTGCGGCACACTGCCCGCAGCACGGGGCGGGTAATGTCCACCAGGTCATCTAGGGCCAGGCCGCTCTCGCGCAGATGCAGCAGCAGGGCTTCTTCGTTGTCATCGAAGGCGTATTCGACGTTCTTGGGCCGACACGATCTGTCGTTTTGCTCGTCGCGTCCTTTCCAGCGGTGGATGGTGGCGACCGAGACCTGATACTGCGCGGCCAGCGCTCGGCAGGTTTTGTCGCTGTCTTGGATCGCTTTCCGTTGCTTTGGGTTGGTGGTTGCGTTAGAATGGATCTGCATGCGGTGGTACTCCTTGTTGGTCTTGGCGGACTGTCAAGAAGACTACCGCATGTGCTGTCGCATCACCTCCTTATGTTCATAATCTCATGAAACTCGACAGGTAAGAAACAGGCAGCGTGTCCGCAAGTTACGTCCTCCAGCTCGTCATCAACGGGATCCAGAGCGGCAGCATCTACGCCCTGATCGCGCTGGGCTACACGATGGTCTACGGCGTGCTGCGCCTGATCAACTTCGCGCACGGCGAGGTGTTCATGATCGGCGCGTTCGTCGGGCTGTTCACGGCGCGCGCCATGGATCTGGCCCGGCAGCCGAGCCTGGGCGCGGCGCTGGTCGCGCTGCTCCCCGTCCTGCTGGTGAGCATGGCCGCCACCGCCCTGCTCGGCCTGGTGATCGAGCGGCTGGCCTACCGCCCGCTGCGGCGCGCGCCGCGCCTGACCGCCCTGATCACGGCCATCGGCGTGTCGCTGTTTCTGGTGAACGGCAGTCAGCTCCTCTTCAGCGCGGCGCGGCAGCGCTACCCGCGCGTCACGCCGCTCGGCGAGGGCGCGCAGCTGCGGCTGGCCGGGGTCATCGTCCCCAAGGACCAGCTCGTCCTCGTCGTCGCCGCCGGGGTGTTGGTCGGCGTGCTCTACTACATCGTGCAGCGCACGCGCGTGGGCCGGGCGATGCGCGCCGTGTCGGTCGACGCCGACGCCGCCGCGCTGATGGGGGTCAACACGGACGGCATCATCGCCTTCACGTTCGCGCTCGGGGCGGCGCTGGCGGGCGCGGGCGGCCTGCTGTTCGGCGCCCTCACCCACGACCAGGTCTACCCGACGATGGGCGTGACGATGGGCCTCAAGGCCTTCATCGCCGCCGTGGTCGGCGGCATCGGCAGCCTGCCCGGCGCCCTGCTCGGCGGGCTGCTCGTCGGTCTGGTCGAGTCGTTCGTGCGCGGGTCCGCCTACTCCGGCTGGACCGAGGCCGTCGCCTTCGTGCTCCTGATCGGCGTGCTGCTGCTGCGCCCGTCCGGCCTGCTGGGCCGCTTCGCGCCGGAGAAGGTCTGAGCGCCGTGGCTCTCCTGCGCCGCCTCCTCGTCCCCGCCGTCACCCTGGGCGTCCTGCTCGCGCTCTCGTTCGCGCTGCCCGCCGCTTTGGACCCGGTCGTGTTCCGCATCCTGATGCTGTGCGGCATCGCCATCATCATGGCCGTGTCGCTCAACCTGGTCAACGGGTTTACGGGGCAGTTCTCGATCGGGCACGCCGGCTTCCAGGCCGTGGGCGCGTACCTGGCCGCGGTCCTGACCGTGTACGGGCACGGGCGGTTCTTCTCGCACCTGCCGGAGAACGGCATCCTCCCGCCGGGCTGGCCGGGCTTTGTGGCGGGCGCGCCCGTGATGCTCGTCTCGCTGCTCGCCGGGGGGCTTGCCGCCGCCGCCGTGGGCTACGTCGTCGGCCTGCCCTCGCTGCGCCTGCGGGGCGACTACCTGGCCATCGTCACGCTCGGCTTCGGCGAGATCATCCGCGTGGTCGCCGAGAACACCGCCGTGATCGGCGGCGCGCTCGGCTTCTCCGGCACGATCTCCGAGGGCGACGCGCCCAGCATCCTGATCCCCGGCCTGACCAGCTTCTTCTGGGTGTATCTGGTCGTCGTGCTCGTGGTGGTCGTGTCGCGCAACCTGCGCTTCTCGGTCCCGGGGCTGCGCTTCCTGTCGGTGCGCGAGGACGAGGTGGCCGCGCAGGCGATGGGCGTGGACACCACCCGGGTCAAGGTGCAGGCGTTCGTGATCGGCGCCTTCTTCGCCGGGCTGGCCGGGGCGCTGTACGCGCACTACGAGGTGAACGTGTCCCCGCAGCCCTTCAACTTCGTGCGCTCGTTCGACTTCGTGACCATGGTGGTGTTGGGCGGCCTGGGCTCGATCACCGGGTCGGTGCTCGCCGCCGTCCTGCTCACCGCCCTGCCCGAGGTGCTGCGCTCGTCGCTGGGCCCGGAGCTGGACCAGTATCGCCTGCTCGCCTATGCCTTCCTGCTCATCGTGCTGATGCTGGTGCGCCCGCAGGGCATCTTCGGGCGCGGCGAGCTGCGCCGCGACGCCTTTTTCCGCCGCCGCCCGCCGGCCACGCCGCTGTCGTCTTCCTGACCTGTCCCTGACCTTTCCCCTATCCCCTCTCCTGCGAGGAGAGGGGGATGGCGGGTGACTTTAGGTGCGGCTCGTCGGGCGCACGTTTTCCAGCAGGTAGCGGGCGGCCTCCTGGTGCGTGCACCGGCGGGCCTGCGCCGTGCGCAGCAGCCCCTCTTTGGCCTGTGCGTCCAGCCGCACGGTGAGAATCCCGTCCACGTACACGCTGCACCGCAGGCGCGTGGCGG
>JAUJNC010000212.1 GCA_030446525.1 Armatimonadaceae bacterium | reverse complement strand
CGGGTGGGCGCCTCGACCAAGAGCAACATCTTCTTCAACCAGCTCCTCAACCCCTACATCAAGAACGACGGCATCTGGAGGTGCCCATCCAACCCTAAGGCGTGGGTGAACGTGGATGAAGGAAACGTTCAAGGATCAAGCGCGGGCTTCCGGAGCTACGGCGGGCAGAACTCGTACGCCGCGAGCAACTATGTGTTCAAGTCCAAGAAGGGCTTCCCGATGTCAGCGCTCGTGGCGCCCGCGGACACGGTCGGGCTGGTGGACGGGCAGTACTACAACACGCTGCCGATGGGGCCGGACGGCGTGCCCTGCGTGTTGAAGGGGGACCCGGCGGACTCCGCGGTGGTTCTGACGAGCTGGTACCCCAAGTACTGGAAGAACATCGGCAACTCGTACGTGGGATTCGGCGACATCCCAGAGCCTTCCGATGCGCAGGCGCGGGAACTAGGCAAGGCGCGGCATTCGGGCGTCATCAACGTTATCTGGCTGGACGGCCATAGTAAGGCGATACCCTACGATAAGCTGATTCGCGATGAAGGGCTGGCCGTTGGCGAGACGACGAGCATGTGGGATCCGTTCAAGCAGGGCTGCAACTAGAACGGTCGATCCACAACGGGGTTCGTGGCCAAAAGCCGCCAACCCTGCGAGTGGGAGGACGCGGCGCCCGGGCAACCGGCGTTACGCCCCGGTATGGAAAGAGACAAATCACAATGGCACAGATTGACCGGCGGACCTTCTTGTGCGGCACCGGCCTGCTCGGTGGCGCCGCCTTCGGCCTGGAAGGACTGATCGCGCGGGGCGCTCTGACCGCACTGCGATCAAAAGACAGCGTTGCCGGACTGGGCGAGGGCGGATATGGCCCATTAAAAACTACGGCATCGCGGAATACAGGCGAGAAACTGCTGGCTTTGCCGCCGGGGTTTGAGTACATGGTCTTCGGCAAGGCAGGCACGAAGATGTCCGATGGAAACCTCACACCCGGCGCGCACGACGGTATGGGGGCATTCGCTGCGGGTAGCTTGATCCGGCTTGTGAGAAACCACGAGGTCAAGGGGGCTCCCGACAAGGCCATCGCGGACGTATCCAAATCTTACGACCCCACCGCGCGTGGCGGCGCCACGACGCTCCTCGTCGACCCGGTCACGCGCGAACTGGTCCGGGACTTCGTGTCGCTCAGTGGCACCCTGGTGAACTGCGCGGGCGGGCCGACGCCCTGGGGTACATGGATCAGTTGCGAAGAGACCGTGCTCGGGAACACCCGCATCAAGGGCAAGGACGGTGAGGTCGGGGGCTTCGCTCGCGAACATGGTTACTGTTTCGAAGTTTCCGCCAGGGCGGACGGTCCGGTCATGCCGACACCGCTGAAGGCGATGGGCCGCTTCGTCCACGAAGCGGTCGCCGTCGATCCCGCTACCGGGATTGTCTACGAGACCGAAGACCGTGATACCGCCGGATTGTATCGGTTTCTGCCGGACCAGCCGGGAAAGCTGGGGACGGGCGGGCGTCTTCAAATGCTTATGATGAAAGATAAGCCCGACTACGACACCCGCAAAGGCCAGACCGTGGGTAAGCCGCTCCCGGTGAGATGGGTGGATATCGCCGACCCGGACCCGTCGGCGGCGGGAACCAACGAACGGGCCGTCTTCGAGCAGGGTCTGGCAAAAGGCGGCGCGACCTTCGCCCGTCTCGAGGGCTGCTGGTACGGCTCGGGCCATATCTTCCTTAACTCCACCAATGGCGGCGACAAAGAACGGGGTCAGGTGTGGCAGTACCGCCCCCTCGGCCCGTCGGACGGCGAGCTTACCCTGCTGTTTGAATCGCGAGACCCGGCTATCCTGAACGCGCCGGACAACATCTGCGTCAGCCCCCGTGGCGGCCTTGTTCTCTGCGAGGACACCGAACAGGAAATATACGTGCGCGGGCTGACGCCGCAGGGCAAGATATTCGACTTCGCCAAGAACATCTTGGGTAACAGCGAGTTCGCGGGCGCGACCTTCAGTCCCGACGGCAAGACTCTGTTCCTGAACATCCAGACCCCCGGCTTGACCTTTGCTATCTGGGGTCCCTGGGAGAACGGCGCTTTGTAGAGTAGCGGTACGCCCACTCCTGGCCGGAAAATTTCTCGAAAGTCGCCTTTTCTTAACATTGCCTTAATGTTCTCTCAACATTCATCGGTTAGAATGAAGCCGTTGACAGCAACCCTGATAGTCATAACAGGTTCTCTGAAGGAGGATATGACCTCGAGTTTGCTGCGCATCTCCTACACGCAGTGTGATCGCCACAGCGACGGCGCGAACTATATCTTTGCCGACGACCATGCCAAGTGGTACCACGTGGAGCGGACGCTCGACTCGAACAACTTCCTGTGGGGCAAGCGCGTCTACTCGCAGGGTAACGTTCCGGTCTATAAGCAGGACGGCTCCGGCCCGGTCCAGTGATCTGAGCGCAATAACCGCCTGTTGAAGTAAAACAAACCTTTTTCTCTCACCCCACCCCAAGATCGGCCCGCGACGCTTCCTGGTGCGCAAGCCCATGAGAGTTGCGGGCCATTTTTTGAGATCAGGTATATTTAACATTCTCTTAACATTTCTCCTAGGACGGGGTGCTACAATCTGCGATGAATGCGAGGTTGAGGAACCCCAAGAACCGGAACAGAGCAACGAGATAGACTTTGAACTATAAAGAAGCCACGTCCGACAATACGTCGCGTTTGTCCAGCACGGATGACACAAAGATTGAGCCCCTTCCGGCCCCTGAGATAGAGGACCCGGCCGAAGATCCCGGACGGGATCTGCAGGAGCCAGAGAAACGCCTGGAAGATGGTCTGCTGCCTACGCGCAGCAGTGACGACGTGCTGGATGACCATGAAGACGAAATACTGCTGATAGATTAACGTCACATATCGTAAGCGACATCCTTCCCGCCGCTGCCGAACAACGAGCTGTTGAAGTAAAGCAAATTTTCTTCTCTCATCCCGCCCCGAGATCGGCCCGCGACGCTTCCCTTTAGTGTGCAAGCCCACGAGAGTTGCGGGCCATTTTCGGGATTCGGTAAATTTAACATTCTCTTAACCTTCGCTTAAACTTCCAATGCTACAATCTGTATGAATGCGAGGTTCCGACAGAAGCAAGAATGAGAACCCGCTCGAGAAGGCAACATTGTGGGACGCTGTTGCCCCCTACTTCTCCCCGTACACCCCATGATGTTGTCCGCACGCAAGCTAAAGAGGAGGACAAGAAAGTGAGAAAGTGGACCGTGGCCGTCGCCGTGGGAGCGGTCTTCGCCGGCATGGCGGGACCGTCCCGTGCCCAAAGCAAGCTGCCCGATGTGCCGCCAACGCACTGGGCGTATCAAGCCATTCAGGATCTGGCGAACGCCGGGCTGGTGCTTGGCTATCCCGACGGTCGCTTCCTGGGCAGCCGCACCCTGACGCGCTACGAGATGGCGACCATCGTCAAACGCGTCGTGGACAACCTGGCCGAGCGCATCGCCAAAGCGCAGCCGACCACCCCGGCGCCCGCACCCGCGCCCCCGCCGGGCGTGACGCCGGAGCAGCTGGCCGCCGTGCAAAAACTGGTCGACGAGTACAAGGCGGAGCTGACCATCATCGGCACAAACTTGAAGGCCGTCCAAGAGCAGCTCGCGAACTTCGACCAGCAGTTGATCGACATCCGGCAGGACGTAAACGATGCGCAGGATTTCAACCGCGAGCAGCAGACCGCCATCGACCTCATCAACCGAAAAAGGATCGACGGCTACATCCAAGCCCGCGCCACGGTTCGCGGCAGCGAGAACGACATCCGCGCTCCGGAGAACACGGGGCAGGACACCACACGTGGCACTGGCGGCAACCGGGACACCTTCCAGGTCCGCCGCGCCCGCATCAACATCCGTGGCGACGTCACGCCCCGCGCCGCGTACCGCGTCCAGCTGGACGCCCGCCCCTCGCCCGCCCAGGGTCAAGATTTCGTCCAGGTCAAGGAAGCCTACGTCGCCGTCCGGGGCTTCCCGTTGCCGACGCCCGCCACGGCAGGCGTCCCGCCTTTCCTGAGCACCGACCTGTGGCTGGGCCAGCAGGTGACCCCGTTCGGCTACTACCTGCAGTACTCCTCGTCGTTGCGCGAGTCCCCCGAGCGCTACATCGCCTTTTCCGACACGGGATCGGGCTTGTTCCCGAGCCAGGACTACGACAAGGGGGTGTCGCTCAACGGCCTGATCGCCGGCAGGTACCAGTACCAGCTCGGCGTCTATAACGGCAATGGCACCGCATCGAATGATCTGGGGCGCCGCAAGGACTTCATCGGCCGCATCGGCATCCCGCTGATACCCACCGTATGGAACCTCGGCATCTCCGGCTATGACGGCGAAGGCAACAACACCGGCACAACCGTCATAGGGAGCCCTCCGAACCTGATCGGCAGCGGTGCCACGGCGGTTCCCGCTGTTCGCCGCCGCGTCAAGTCGCTTATCGGGGTGGACACCCAGTACATTGTGCCCATCGGCGATCTCAAGCTGGAGTACGTGCGCGGCAAAGGTGGCCTGATCGGTTCCGCCCAGAATGTGGTGCCAACTGCCCTGCGGTCCTACGTCGATGGCGCCACCATAGAAGGGTACTACGCGCAGCTAGGTTACAACCTGAGCCCCCAGCTCAAGCTGGTGGGTGCCTATGAGTACTTCAACCGCAACGCCGATCCGGCGGACTCCGGTCCGTTCAGCACCGTCGGTGAACGCCGTGTACGCAAAGAGGACTTCGTGGAGGAGCGGGCCCACGCCGGAGCCCTCTACTTCCTGGATGCGGCGACGCGCTTCCGGCTCTGGTACGAGTGGCCTTTGAACTACCCGAACGCGCCGGGCGGCAACGAGACGATCGGTCGGTCGGGCTTCTTCACGTCAGAGATTCAGGTCATCTTCTGAGATCTGAGACATGGAACCGTTTCCAATAAGACACAGCACTGACATCGGGCGGGAAATCAAGCTCCACCCGTCTCCGGTATCCACGCAAGGAAGAAGGACTACGAGATGTTTTCTCGCACTGTGAAAGGGGTTGCTGTGGCAGCCCTCGGCCTCACCGTTCTTGGTGGGGCAACCGCCCAAGCCCAGACTATCAACGGGGCGGGCGCGACGTTCCCCGCGCTGCTTTACCAGAAGTGGGCGCAGGAGTACAAGCAGCAGACCGGCAAGCAAGTGAACTACCAGTCTATCGGCTCCAGTGGCGGCGTTAAGAGTATCTCAGCCCGCGCCGTCGATTTCGGCGCCTCCGACGGTCCTATGACCGCAGCCGAGATGGCCAAGGCCCCGGGCGTTCTGCATATTCCGATGGTCGCGGGCGCGGTTGTCCCCGCCTACAACCTTGCCAACGTGCCGGACAACATCAAGCTGACGGGGCCGGTGATCGCCGACATCTACCTTGGCAACATCACCAAGTGGAACGACCAGCGCATCACCAGCCTGAACCCCGGCGTCAACTTCCCGAACCAGAACATCGTGCCGGCGTTTCGGTCCGACGGGTCGGGAACCACGAACATCTTCACCAATTACCTGAGCCAGGTCAGCCCGGCCTTCAAGTCGCAGGTCGGCGTCGGCAAGTCGGTGCGCTGGCCCAAGGGCATCGGCGGCAAGGGCAACGAAGGCGTTGCGGCACTGGTCCGGCAGACCCCCGGCGGCTTTGGCTATATCGAACTTGCCTACGCGGAGGCGAACAAGATCAAGTACGCCTCGGTCCAGAACGCCAAGGGCAACTTTATCCGGCCTAGCCTTGAGTCCACCACCGCCGCCGCGGAGGGGGCGAGACTGCCGTCCGACTTCCGCTTCATCATCACCAACACGTCACAGCCACAGGGCTATCCGATTACTGGATTCACCTGGATCCTGGTTTACCGGGGCGCCAAGCCCGAGGTAAAGCAGTTCCTGACCTGGGCGCTGACCGAAGGGCAGAAGACCGCCGCGAAGCACAACTATTCGCCACTACCCGCTGACGTGCGAGAGCGTGCTTTGAAGGCCGTTAGCTCACTTTAGTCGTTCTCTCGCCTCTTCGGTTCGCCCTGCTTAGGGACGAGCCGAAGAGGCGGTTGTTTATAATCCGTCACGATGGGATCATAACTGATGGCTGATAGTATGACCAACCCGGCAGCAAGACAATCCGCCGCGCAGATAATACCGGAGGTGTCGGTCCCTAAACCGAACCAGCTTCCGCCGCCGTCTACCGCAGCGCACTATGGCGATAAGATCTATTCTGCTGTCACCTTGTTGGCCTCCCTCAGCATCTTCGTGATTATTCTCTGGATTGCCTGGAAACTGGCAGAACAAAGCATGCCCACGATCCGGGCCTTTGGCTTTCGGTTTATCACAAGGTCCGAGTGGAACGAGGTAACCAGCGTCTTTGGTATCTTGCCCTACATCTTTGGCACACTCTACTCATCGTTTATCGCCCTTGTACTGGCCGTTCCTATCAGCTTGGGCGAGGCGATCTTTCTTTCTGAACTAGCGCCCCGGTGGATACGGACGCCCGTCACCTTCCTGATTGAGCTTCTCGCGGACATTCACAGAGTCATCTACGGACTCTGGGGGATTATTATCATGCTGCACTGTCAGCGCGATCGTCTGAAGCAAACCGATATAGT
>JAUJNC010000211.1 GCA_030446525.1 Armatimonadaceae bacterium | reverse complement strand
CAACGGCACCGCGGTCGATGTCGCCGCCGTCGAAAAGCTGCTCAAAGAGCACGAGCGCATCCTTACCGAGGAGTACCCGGTGGAGCCGAACGACCCGAAAAGCGCGGAGGTGAGCACGCGGGGCATCCGCCGCATCCGCGCCGCTTTGCAAAAATTGTCAGAGTGACGGCCCCCACCCCCGTCCCCTCCCTCGCGGCGGGAGAGGGGTGCCTGTCACGAGAGCAACCCCGGCTCCGCACAGTGCGCTGATATGAACTCAGCCCAGAACCGCTCTCTGTCTGTGGGCGAAGCATGGGTTGGCACGGCCACAGGCACCCCTCTCCCGCCGCGGGGGAGGGGACGGGGGTGGGGGCTAATAAGGTAGGAGGTTTAGCATGTTAACGTCATCTACACACCGCAGTCGCCGGGCGACACGAAGCGCCCGCAACGGTCTCCACCCCGGAGCGGGGTTCACGCTGATCGAGCTGCTCGTCGTGATAGCCATAATAGCGATCCTGGCAGCCATACTGTTCCCTGTGTTCGCCCAGGCGCGCGAGAAGGGTCGGCAGGCGGCGTGCATGAGCAACACGAAGCAGATCATGCTGGGGGTGATGCAGTACGTTCAGGACTATGACGAGACGTTCCCCCGTGCCTTTTATGGCGGACAGGGAGGGCCCTGGGACTGGCATCAGAACATCCAGCCCTACGTCAAGAACACGGGAGTCTTCCAGTGCCCCAGCGATCCGAGCAAGGAGGCGCCAAGCTACATGTCTGCCCAGGGTCCCGGGGGGAAATTCCACACGAGCTACATCGCGAACGGCAGATTTCTCGCCATTCGCAACTTCCTCATAGGCATCGCCGACCAGTCTTCTCTATCGATGGCGGAGCTGGATAAACCCGCCTCGACCGTCTTCCTGTCCGACGGCGCTGTCGTGGCCAGGAACCTGCCCGCGCCCCAGCCTGCCGTGACCCCGGATTCACCGAAAGGGGGGAAGGGGGCTGCCTGGCTCCTCGGAGACCCTGCCGACACGATCCGGGCCAGCAGCCCCACCGAGCCCAACTGGGGAGGACCGGCGGTTCGCCACATGGAGATGAGCAATGTCGGCTTCGCCGACGGCCATGTCAAGGCGATGAAGGCGAACTGGTACTACGTGAACACGCCCTGGCTCGACCCGGCGCGGGGCGGCAGCTGAAAGGGATGCGACGGCGAAGTTTCGTGAAGGGGAGCGCGGCCTGGGTCGCCGGCCTGGCCCTGCCGGGAGCGGCGCAGAACGGGGCAGCGATGACGATAGAGCGGATCGAGCCGACCGTGCTGTTCGTGGGGGACGGGGGCGAGGAGCGGCAGTTGGTCGACATCGCGGTGACGAACACGGGCGGCGAAGGGCGCGTGACGTTCACCGCGATCGTGGGGGGCAGGAGCGCCTCCGCCGAGGTTGTGGTCCCCGCGGGGAAGTCGATGCAGCGGATCCCGGTCCCGCCCGCGCCCGGGCCGGGGCCGGCCCCGCTGGCGATCCGCACCGGTCCCGGCAGCCCGGCATTTCAAGGCGCCCTGCCCTACCAGCGCCGCTGGGAGCTGCACATCTTCCCGGGCAGCCACCTGGACATCGGCTACACGCACCTGCAGCCCGACGTGCAAAGGCGGCAGAACGGGTACCTGGACCGGGCGATCGAGGCGTGCGAGCAGACGGCGGACTACTCCGAGAACGCCCGCTTCCGTTGGACCATCGAGAGCGCCTGGGTGCTGGAGAACTACCTGCGCGAGCGCGCGCCCGGGCAGATCGAGCGGCTGGCGCGGTGCGTCCGCGCGGGCCAGATCGAGGTGTCGGCCTCGTATTGCAACAACCTGCACGACCTGTCCAGCGGGGAACAGCTGGTGCGGCAGGTGTACGCGGGGGCGCGGCGGATGGAGGAGCGCTTCGGCGCGGACGTGGTCACGGCGCACCAGGTCGACGTGTCGGGCGTGTCGTGGCAGTACGTGCAGGCGCTCGCCAGAGCGGGCGTCCGGTATCTGAACCTGCAGCCGAACTGGTACCGGGCGCCCCGCCCGCACGACGCCCCCGCCCTGTTCTGGTGGGAGGCGCCTGACGGCAGCCGCGTCCTCACCTGGTACGGCGCGAACCCCGCGCCCCGGCGCCAGGGCGCCTACAGCGAGGCGTACGGCTACGCCTTCGCGGCAAACGGGGCGATCCACTTCGAAAACTCCGCCGCCGCCATCAACGGCCGCTTGAAAACGATGGAGGAGCGGGGCTACGGGCGCGCCGTGTACGCGATGTCCATGATGCGCGACAACGCGCCGCCGCCCGGCAAGGCTCTCGCCGACTTCTTCGTCCGGTGGGGCAAGACCTACGCCTGGCCCCGGCTCCACCTTTCCACGCCCCGGCGCTTCTTCGGGGCGCACGAGAAACACGGCCTGGCCGACCTGCCCGTCCGGCGGGGCGACTTCACCGACTGGTGGGCCGACGGGGCCGGCTCGTCGGCGCGCGAAACGGCGCTCGTGCGCGAGGCGCAAGATCGCACCGTGTCGGCCGAGATCCTCGGCGCTCTGGCCTCGACAACGTCCGGGGCAACAAAGGACGTCGAACGCCAGGCCCGGATCGACGAGGCGTACCGGCAGGCGCCTTTGTACACCGAGCACACCTGGGGGTCGAACCCGCCGCAGGCGTTCAACGACCCGCAGTGGGAGATCAAGGGCGGCTTCGCCGAGGAGGCCGACCGCCTCAGCCGGATTGCGCTCCGGTCCGCCCTGGACGAGCTGGGGGCCCTGGTGCGAAACGATACAAACCGGCCCGTGCTGGCGGTCTTCAACAGCCTGTCCTGGGAGCGCGACGGCGTGGTCGAGGCGACGCTGTCCTACGGCCGCGCGCCCTTCCGTTTATTGGACGGCACGGCGTCGGTGCCCTACGAGATCATAAGCCGCGCCGGGAACGTGGTCCGCCTGCGCTTCCTCGCCCGGCAGGTCCCCCCGCTGGGTTACAAGACCTACCAGGTACAGGTCGGGGAGGAGCCGGGGGCGTTCTCTCCGGACGCGCTGGACCCGTCGCTGCGGGCCGACAAGACCGGCCTGGAAAACCGGCATTATCGAATCACGCTCCACCCCGAGACCGGCACGATCACCTCCCTCCACGACAAAACCGCCGGCCGCGAGCTGATCAACGCCACGTCCCGTTATCAGGCCAACCAGTTCCTGTACCGCACCAACGCGGCAGGCCGGGACAAGGAGAAGCCCCGGCCGACCGATCCGGCACGGGAGTCCACGCCCCGGCGCGGGGAGATCCGGGTGGTAAGCGGCGGGCCGGTCAGCGCCACCGTGGAGATCACCAAGGACACCGACGGCGTGCGGGGGCTGGTCGAGCGCATCACGCTGTATGCCGGGCTGAAGCAGGTGCGTATCGCCAACACCGTCGACAAGGAAGAGGTTTCCCTGTCCGAAGAGGCGTACTACGCCTTCCCCTTCGCGCTGCGCCGGCCCGACATCACCTACGAGGTGCCCGGCGCGCACGTCCGTTTCTGGGCCGACCAGCTCCCCGGCTCGGCCCTGGACTGGCAGGCCATCGGGCGCTTCGCCGATCTGTCCACCGCCCAGAGCGGCGTCACGCTGGCCTCGCCCTCCGCCCCGCTGGTGCAGTTCGGGCGCATCCGCACCCAGGAGTTTCGAACGCGCCCCGGCCGCCTGTACGAGCCCGCCGGCGCCGCGGAGGCGCCCAAAGATGAGCACCTTCCCACGACCGGCGCGGTCTTCTCGTTCACCCACAACAACCTGTGGTTCACCAACTACCGGGTTGCCCAACGGGGGCCCGTGACTTTCCGCTATGCCCTCACCAGCCACGACGGCCCTTTCGACGCCGTCCGGGAAACGCACTTCGGCGCCGATGTCCACACGCCGCTGCACGGGGTGCAGGTGGCCGCCGGACAGGAGGGGCCTTACCCGCTCGGCGCCCGCGCATGGATGGCCGTCGACGCGCCCAACGTCGTCGTGCAAACGGTCAAGTCGGCCTACGGCGATCAAAAAGGGGTGACAGTTCGGCTGCTGGAGGTCGCAGGCCGGGCCGGCGACGTGACCCTGACGCTGCCGTTCGCGGCCGCGTCGGCGCGCCTTGCCGATGTCACCGAACGGCCGCAGAAACAGCTCGCCGTCCGCGGGCGCGAGGTTACGGTCCCGGTCGCCGCGCGGGGCATCGTCACGGTCCTGGCGGAGTGCTAGCCGGCCACAAGGACCACGTCAGCCTTTACAAGAGGTATCCGGGCGGGCATGGCCCCTACCACACCCGGGCGATGTGCTCGGCGGTGCGGAAGGCGAGCGCGAGGATCGTCAGGACGGGGTTGAAGCCGCCGTTGGTGACGTGGACCGAGCCGTCGGCGATGTAGAGGTTGTCGTGGCCGTGGACGCGGCACGACGGGTCGACGACGGAGGTGCGCGGGTCGTCGCCCATGCGGCAGGTGCCGGCCTGGTGCTGGCCGCCGGAAAGGTGCAGGCCCGGCGGGCGGCCCCAGACGCGGGTCGCGCCGGAGGCCAGGAGCCACTCCTTCGCCCGCCCGAACATAAAGGCGGCGGTGCGCAGGGTTTCCGGGTGGGTCGCGCCGGAAAGGCGAACGACGGGGATGCCCCAGCGGTCGCGGACCTCGGGGTCGAGCGTCACGCGCGCGTCGGGGTTGGGTATCTCCTGCACCGGCCCCTTGACGTCGAACACGCGCGCGTAGTTCTCGCGCATCCAGGCCTTGTTGGCCGCGCCCCAGCGCGGCGCGTCGGGCGGCAGGAAGCGCTTCCAGAAGATGATCGGCAGCACGATGAACTCGTCGGCGAGCATGCCGCCGCCGATCACGCCGTCGTTGCCGTGGTTGAAGCGGCAGGTGGCCGTGGTCACGCCCGGCCCCTGCCCGTCAAAGATCGGCTCGGGCATCAGCGCCGCCACACCCGGATAGTAGTGCCCCTGCAGGTGACGCCCCACCTGGTCGCCCCCGTTGCCCAGGCCGTGCGGGTGGACGGATGTCGCCGAATGCAGCAGCAGCCGCGCCGTCTCGATCGCGCCCGCGGCAAGGACCACCACCTCCGCCCGCGCTTCCTTGCGTTGCCCGCCGCTGCCGAAGTAGGTCACGCCGATGACGCGCCCGGCCGCGTCGGTGTCTACCCGCTCCGCCATCGCCTCGGTGACGAGCTCACACCGGCCCGCCGCCAGCGCGCGGGGGATGAGGGTGTTGTGCGTGCCGTTCTTGGCGTCGGTGGGGCAGGCGAAGCCGACGCAGTGCTGGCACTGGATGCAGGCGGCGCGGCCCTGATACGGCACGGTGTTGATGAGGAGGGGAACCGGGAGCGTGTCCCAGCCGAGCGCGGCGGCCCCTTGGCGGAGGACCGCGCCTTGACGGTTGACGGGCACCGGAGGCATCGGATATCCCTTGCGCCGGGGCGGCAGGTGCGTCATGGCCGCAGTGTCCCCGGCGACGCCGACCTCCCACTCCGCGCGCTCGTAATAGGGCTCCAGGTCCGCGTACGTGATCGGCCAGTCGGCCAGCGAGCTGCCTTCGGGGACACCGTAGGTGCTGGCCATGCGGAAGTCCTGGGGCATGAAGCGCCACGCCTGCGCGCCGTAAACTCGGGTGCCGCCCCCCACACAGGCCGCGTTGTTATGGTAGCCGCCCTCGTGCGGGCGGAGGACCCGCGCCCGCTCCTGCGGGTCCACGACCACGCGCGGGTTCCCCTCGGTATCCGGGCCGGCGTTGTGCCCGTGCGCCGAGTGGCGCTGGTTGCGCAGATGATCCCGCCCCACGTCGCCGAAGGACAGGCCCCGCCCGCGCTCCAGGAGCAGCACCCGTTTGCCCGCCTCGGCGAGCATCCCCGCCGCCACGCCGCCGCCCGCGCCCGCCCCGACCACGATCACGTCATACCGGTTCATCCGCGCACCTCGAAGCCGATCATCTTCCAGCTCGCCCCGTCGCGGTTCCCCTCGTTGCCGGGGTCACCGTAGTAGCCTTCCATCACGTGCACCACCAGCACGCGCAGGAACACGGCGGGACTCACCGGCCAGCTAGTCATCACCTCGCCCGCCTCGGCGCGCGCCAGCAGCGCGTCCTGCGCCGGGGCGTCCAGGGCCGCGAATCCCGTTCCCGCAAGGGCGACCGCCTCCGCGTCCAGCGCGTCCAGGCCACCCTGGTACAGCGTAAGCAGCGGCCGCAGATCGCGCCCGAACTGCCCCAGCAGGTACTCCCCGACGCCCGCGTCCCACCCGCCCGGAAAATCATCCGGCGGGATGATACGATCCACGGCCGCGCGCAGCACGGCCAACTGCTTTGTTGTGAGCATTCTCGTGCGACTAGTATAACCCCTGCCTCATTTTACATTACCTGCGCCGCTTTGCGGCAGGCGGCGATGCGCTCCAGGACGTCCGCTTCGCTCCCGTCGGGATCGGGGCGGACGTAGACGGTGCGGCGGAGGATGTCCAGGGTGCGCGGGCACATGTCCGGGGAGTAGTCGGTCCGCAGGCCCCGGTTTCGCGGGTGGTTGAACGGGTTCATGTCGGGGTGGTGCCCGATCCGCTTTTCCAGGACCGGCTCCCAGTTGGCGTAGACGTGCCGGTCGGTGTCGATCGGCAGCCCCCCCTTGACGCCCGGGGCCGTGGCGAAGCGGCGCGCCTCGGCCTCGCTGCCAAATTGGAACGCGACCACGACGCCGCAGTCGCCCTCGGGGTC
>JAUJNC010000210.1 GCA_030446525.1 Armatimonadaceae bacterium | reverse complement strand
GGTGGTTCTTGTCCGGCCCGTGGCAGTAAAAGCAGTTGTCCGAAAGCACCGGCCGGATGTCGCGGTTGAACTCCACGGTCGGCCGGGTAGCCGCGCGCCCCCCCAGCGACGCCAGGACCATCAGGACCAGCAGCGGCCCGCCGAAAACCGCCGCCAGGCGGAACGCTCGAAGAATCCCCCGGCAATTCACTGCTGTCACCGCTTTCCCGCTGCGCATGATGTCCCGGTAGCTCCTACCTGCTTCGGATAGATATTATTCGTTATTCTATCACGGAATATACAAACCCGCCCGTTTCGAAGAACCGCGGGAGCGGTTCAAGACGATTCCCGAGGGTTCGCCACGATGAGGATGTCAACCGTCCTCAGTTCTCTGGCGAGACGGTTGATGATAGGGCCACGGACCATCTCCTGCCAGCGCGAGCGGTCGGAGTGACCCATCACGATCTGTGTGATGCCGTTCTCTCTGGCATAGCGCACCAGTTCGGCTGCCACGTCCCCGTGCAGCGTGACCACCGGAATGTTGAGTCGGTCGGCCAGGGTGAAATCATTCTGTAGGGTGCGCTGTTCCTTTCCGCTGGGCGGCTTGCTTTCCACGTAGACCGCCACGATCTCGCCGTGCAGACGCTGTGCGGTCCGCCAGCCGCGCCGCAGGAGACGCAGGGAGGATTGCGTCGGGCTGATGCAGACCATGATGCGGTCATGGGTAGCCCACGGCTGCGCGATGTGACGCTCCTTTCGGTAGGCGGTCACGTCCTCGTCCACTTCATGGGCGATCTCGCGCAGCGCGATCTCTCGGAGGGCGTTCAGGTTGCCCTCGCGGAACCAGTTGCCCAGCGCCTGCTCCACTTTGTCGGGCCGATAGATGTCGCCGCGTTCCAGGCGGTGGATGAGGGCGCGGGGCGTGATGTCCACCATCTTCACCTCGCGGGCCTCTGTAAGTAGGTGGTCCGGAACCGTCTCGCGTACCCGGATGCCGGTGATGTCGTAGACGGTATCGTTCAGGCTTTCGAGGTGCTGTACGTTCATCGTGGAAAGGACGCTGATGCCCGCGTTCAGGATCACCTCCACGTCCTGCCAGCGTTTTTCCCGTTCGGAGCCGGGCACGTTGGTATGGGCGAGTTCGTCGACCAGCACGTAATACGGGCGACGCTGGAGGATAGCGTTCGTGTCCATCTCCTCGAACGTGGCGCCCCGGTACTCGATCTTCTGTCGGGGGATGATCGGCAGGTCGCCTATCTGCGCTTCGGTCCCTTTGCGCCCGTGCGTCTCGATGTAGCCGATGACGACATCCTTCCCCCGCTGCCTGCGCCGGTTGGCTTCGTTCAGCATCTCGTAGGTCTTGCCGACGCCTGCGGCGAAGCCCAGGAATATCTTGTGTCGCCCGCGCCCGGCCTGCTTCTCCTCGCGCATCACCTTCTTTAGGAGTTCTTCCGGGTCGGGACGGCGTTCGCCCGTGACGTCCGCAGGCATCTCACTTCTCCTGAGGCTCCACTGTCAGTACGGCATCGATCCAGTGGCGAAGGCCGCTGGTCAGGTCCTCCACGCGCAGGGCATCATCCGAAGGGACCTCGGCGTGTTGCCAGAGATAGTTCGCCAGCGCCTCGCCGCAGAGGGCTTGCCAGAAGCGGTCGCCGCCGGGCATCTCCTCACGATCCGTGTGTGCTTTCACCAACTCCGCCACGTAAGAAGGCAACAGGACCGAACACTGCCGCGTCTCCCGCAGGGGGCTGTGGGCGGTAAACGTGTCCCTGATATCACCGCCTTTGCTTATCGTGACGCCCGGCCGCGATTCGATGCGGTAGCCGTTGACCGTGGTAAGGTCGAAGCTGAGGGGCACGGGGGATGGCGGGGCGGCAGGTGTGTTTGACAAACCTTCCAGGGCGGCCTGTACCGCGCCCCGCAACGTTTCCACCGTGAAGGGCTTCCGCAGGAAGTCCGTCGCACCCGCTTGCATCGCCCCGGTCGCCAGATCAATGGTGCCGAAGGCGGTTATGATAATAATGCGGGCACGGGCGTCCCGTTGCCGCATCTCGCGCAAAACCTCAAGCCCCTCCATGCCCGGCATCCGCTGATCGAGGAGGACCAAATCCCAGCCCGTTCCGTCCCCGAACTTTTCTAACCCCTCAAAGCCATCGGCAGCCGTTTCGACGGTATGACCGACATGCTGCAGGGCAAGCCGGAGCATCATGCGTATGTTGTTTTCGTCATCAATGACCAGGATGCGTGCCATGTCGCTACTCCCTCCCCTCCCTCATTTTTTGTGCGCGACCACCGCCGGTAGCGTGAAGAGGAACGTGCTGCCCTTGCCGAGTCCGCTTTCCGCCGTTCGCCGAGGACATCAGCGCGGCCACCCAGGACACGGACACCGAGGCTGCCGGTGGCGAGGACCTTTAGGTGCCGCCGGCGATGTCGGGGGCACCGGAACAACGGCCGGGACCGGCGACGCCGCGGGCACGGAGGCCGGCGGCTCCGGGGTGGATGCAACGCCCGGTCTGGGTGATGTGGGGTCGGGTGATCCGGGCGGGATCAGCCCGCAGGCGCCTATCGTGAACGACGATCAGCAGAATCAGGCGGCCGGGTAGAGTCCTGCGAACGAGACGAAGGGTTGCGTGAGATCAGTTTTGCCTCGGCGTCGTGGTGCGGGTTCGCCACCACATCCACCTCCGCTTCCCGCATACCGGTGATGCACGTCAGCTGGTGTTTTTCCGGGAGGTGGATGTGGTAGAGCTTCCTTGGCGGGAGCGGCGTCACGCCTGCTGTCATGCGGCGCGCTGCCAGTAAATGCGGCCCCAGTGCGAATCGATCCGCTGGTTTGTCAGGCGAAAGCCGCTCACCGTGTCGGCGCGGTTGTTCAGGAGGTCCTGCCAGACGCCGTTGGCCGGGAAGGGAATGTCGACAGACTGGTCGTTCGGGCCGTAATTGATGGCCACGATGAACCGCTCCAGATTCCCTGTTCCGTCGTCGCCCCAGCGGTGGAATATCACCACCTGCCGCGCGACATCCACCCCGTAGCCTTCCGGGTTGAACCGCGTCTGCCACGTCTCCCAGTTTGCCGGGTAGAGGTTGTCTGAGCGCAGGGCCGGGTGCTCGTTGCGGATGCCGATCAACTGGCGGTACACGGTCAGCAGCCGCGAGCCGATGGGGTCGGTGGCGAAGTCCCAGCGCAGCGGGCGCGGCTTCACCCGGCGGCTGGTGCCCTCGTCGTCCTCCATCAGCCAGTAGTCCTCGGCGAACTCCTGGCCGTTCTGGAGCATGGGCGAGCCGGGGGCGGTCAGCAGTGCGATGGCGTACGGCTGCGTCCGGTACCAGCGCAGGCCGCCCTTCCCCTCGGGAACGCCCGCCTGCCAGGCCACGTGAGAGTGATCGTGGTTGGAGAGGTAGGTGGTCGCGACCTTGTCCGGCGCGAGGCCCCGCTGGCTATCCAGGCCGGTCATCACGTGCTGGTCGATGGCGCCGTGGTAGAGGTAGCGGAAGCACCGCTGGTACTGCTCGTTGTTCCAATAGCTCGTCGCGGCGGTCCGGTTCGTGACGTGGGCGGCGTCCGGTTCGAGGTGCTCCAGGATCAGCGGGAACTCCGGCTTGCCGTTTTGGGCAGAGTGGTTGCGGATGTCAGCGAGGAGCCGGGGCAGCCCCTCCTGCCGCCCTTCGATGTAGAAGTTGACCGTGTTGTCGAAGCGGATGCCGTCAATGTCAAAAGTGTCCATCCAGTAGAAGCAGACGTCACGGATGAACTCCTGCGTGCACCCGTTGTTGAAGTCCAAGTCGCTGAGCCCGCCGAAGGTGCCGCCGAACTTGCCGACGTAGGGACAGGCCTCCGAGTCTTGGTAGAGCCACCGGTAGGGAAAACCGTCGGCCTGCACGCCGTTTGGGTCCGGGTCGCCGACGTGGTTGAACACGCCGTCCATGAAGACCTGGATGCCGTGCTCATGACACCCGCTGATGAGCGCCTTGAGGTGCGACAGCTTCTCGGCGGGTTTGCCGGGCGCGTTGGCGTAGCGGTACTCGACGGAGAAGTACTGATACGGGTTGTAACCCCAGTTGAAGCCCTCGCCCGGCCAGGCGGTCCACGGCATGAACAGAACGGCGCCGATGCCGAGGCCGTCCTTCAGGTACGGCAGCTTCTCGGTCACCGCCTCCAGCGGAGCCCGTGCCCCCCGGAACTCGTCCGTGAAGTCGTCGATCATCAGCTCGTAGGCCACGAGATCGCGCAAGGGGCGGCGGGTTCCCGCGAGCGGGCTGACGGCCGGGCGGCTGCCGCCCACGACCACGGCGGAGTTCTGGTTCTGTGTCCCGCCGTAGCGGGTGCAAGGGTCGCCGACGATGCGCTGCTCGCCATTCTCAAACGTCACGAGGTACTTGTACTCGTAGAAGCCGGCGGGGAGCTCCACGGGCGTGACGTAGCGCCAGACTCGGCCCGTCGGGTGGGTGTCGTCCGGCGTCAGGCGTGGCGCAGCCTGGAGGTCCCAGGCCTGCTGTCCCAGCGCCTCCTGGAAGCTGCCGGCCACCTGGAGGGCGGTAACCTTCGGATCCCCGAAGTCGCTGACGGGCTGGCCGCTCTCGCCGACGCGCTGCGGCTGGTACTGGCCCGGGTCCTTCGCGCGGTCGGGGAAGAACACCTTAAATTCCACGGCGCCCCGGTTCTCGCCCTCGCCCACCTGCCAGGCGCCAAACCGCTCCTGCATGTACATCTGAGTGTCCCCTGAATCGGCAGTTTGGTCGAACAAAGTTTCGTCGCCCTGTCGGCGATGCCTGCGCTGACTCCAGTACTATAACGGGGGTTGGAGGGTGCGGTTACAGCCTGCGGGGAAAAGCAGCTTTGGTGCCCCGGTATTCTCTGCGCACTTCACCTCCCGAGACCGGCACTCGGGGTGAAAAAAGGCCCGGCGGGGTCAGCTCCGCACCATAGGATTCGACGGGGACCCGGCCCTTCCTGCCCCGCTGTTCCACCCGGCTGGCGCGCCTCCTTGGGGCCGGCCGTTCCCGTGAAGATATGCCATTTGCCATGTTGCAAGGCTAAATCAGCGCGCTCCAAAGATGTACGCGTCCAGGAACGCGTTGCGGAATTTGCCCTGGGGATCGTACTGCCGCAGCAGCTGTTGAAAGTCCGGCAGCTTCTCGTAGAGCGAGCGCAGTCGCGTTGGCGGCATCGTAAACAGCTTGCCCCAGTGCGGGCGGGCGTCCAGGGGCGCGAGTTGTTCTTCGATCCTTGGCAGCAGCTTCCGGACCGCGGGCCAGTCCTTTTTCCATGTAAAGTGGATGGCGACACAGGCCTGCTGGTAACATGGGCTCATCCAAAGCGTGTCAGCGGCGATGGTGCGCACCTCGGAAATCTGAAGCAGAGGGGCCACGTGTTCACCTAATCGACCGATCGCGCGCAATGCCGCGCAGGCGTGCTGGCGGGGCACAAGGTACTCGCTTTGCAACTCCTCGCCACTGCTTGGGGTGTAGTCCATGCGGAAGTGCGGCAAGCGTTCCTGCCAGGGGCCGGGGATGCCCATCTGCTCGGTGCAATTTACCGCGGAGAGGCCGGCGATCGGGTGTCGGGGGCTGGTTGCCGGCGTCGCCCCGAACCACTCGGGAGCCAACTCCAAAGAAGCGCCGTCCCCGACGCGGCGCTTCAACCAGACTTGGTTGAAGCTCGCGCTCCGCCAGTCGGTGAAGAGACTGACGCTGTAGGCGCTCGATACGATCTCATCAAAGTGCTCTTCCAGTTGCGCCAGGGGCAGGTTCTCGTAAACGTCCTGTCTCATAGCAAACGTCGGAGAAATGTCGAGCGTGAGTTTCGTTACGACTCCGAGTCCGCCGAGCCCGATGACCGCCCCCTGAAACTGTTGGCCGTGTTGTTCACGGGATAAAACGAGTACCTCGCCGTCGGCCGTGACAATCTCCATCGCAGAGACGGCGGTGGCCAGGTTCCCATGGCTGTCGCCCGAGCCGTGCGTCGCCGTCGCACAGGCGCCTGCGACGGAGATATGCGGCAGTGAGGCCAGGTTGTGCAGTGCATAGCCTTCGCGGTGAAGATGTCGGCAGAGTTGGCCATACCGGACACCGGCCTCGACCGTCACCGTGCGGCGCTCGCGGTCCGAGGCCACCACGTGATCGAAATGCTCGAGGGAGAGGAGATCCTCCGTAGAGTCGGCGATGCCATTGAAGGAATGGCGCGTGCCGAGCACCTTGAGCTTGCGGCAGCGAGCTACCAGTTCTTGTACTTGCTCGACCGTTTCGGGACGGTGCCATCTGGCGGCGCTGTAGGTGTAATTGCCCGCCCAATTTCTTTGATTCTCCATCATGACGAAATGCCCTATTCCCGTCCCCACGAGGCAGGAGGTTTGTGTCAAAACCCTCTCCTAACTTTCCCCGCCTCAGAATTGCCCGCCCACGGGTTTTGAGAGATCCGTTTTTCTGCGCCCAGAGGGTTCTCTTGGGGCCTCTTTGGGTGTCTCTCTGTCTGCCGGAGCCGCTCGCTTCTTTGCCGTAGATTCCGCGACTGCTCCTCGCTCACCTGCCCGCTTCCCTGCCAGACGGGACATGGCACCGCCTCCCACCCGCCCGGATCCCGCCTGGCGCGATCGAGTGCAGGTCACAAGGGACGGGACCAAGGCTCCTCCTGGAGCTAAAAGGTACTGTGTTCGCTGTCAAGGGTTCAGCTGAACTATTTTCGGATCGAACG
>JAUJNC010000209.1 GCA_030446525.1 Armatimonadaceae bacterium | reverse complement strand
GCAAAAAAACGGGAAGCAGCCCGGTGTGGCCGGAGCTCGCGAGGGGTTTGCCTGTCGCTCTTATGTCGCGGGTGCTCGCTGGCCCTGGCGGCAGACAACGTTAACGCTAACAAAAGAAAAAAAACGGTCGCGCCCCGGGCCGGGGCCAACGCCCGGACCCAGCCCGAGATCGAGGTCGAACTGAACAGCACCCGGGAGTTCCCCGTCCGGAACCAGATCGTGGTGCTGCGCATCGGCGACGAAGAGTTCCTGAGAAGCCGCTCGCCCGAGGACGGCAGCCTGAACACCCTGATCTTCACCCTGACGGCCGGCGAGTTCGCCCAGACGGCCACGGGTGACGCGGTCGCGGTGTATTACGGCCGGGACGACCCGAACGTACCGGACGACCAGAAGGACCGGTGGGATTTCGGCAAGCTGGACAAGAGCCTGCTGGACCGGTAGAAGCCCGCGCGGCCAGACATCACAGAAAGGACGTCTATGAAAAGGAACTTGCGCGTCTGTTACGCCGTTTGCCTGATCCTGTGCCTGCTTTTCGGGGGCGCCCCCCGCCTCTGGGCGCAGGCCGATCCCACCGCGCCCGGACCGTACGCGGTCACGCGCCAGGACTACACTCTGGGCGACACGGCGTTCACGCCCACCGACTTCGTTCCCCTGACGCCCCCCGCGCCGGTCGAGCTGACCGGCTCCGTACATGCCCCGACCGATCTTTCGGAGGGGCCCTTCCCGGTGATCGTTTTTCTGCACGGCCGCCACGCGACCGCCTATGACCCCGCCACCAACCGGGTCTTCCTCCAGTGGCCGCCCGATCCGGGAAGACTTCCCATCCCCAGCTATCGGGGGTATGATTACGTCGCCGAGGTTCTGGCCAGCCACGGCTACATCGTGATCTCCATTAGCGCCAATGGGATCAACGCCGGCGACAATGAACTGTTCGATTTTGGCATGCGCGCGCGCGCAGAACTGATCCAGCGCCACCTGGACCTGTGGAACACCTTCAACACCGAAGGCGGCGAGCCCTTCGGCGACCGGTTCGTGGGCAAGCTGGACCTGGGCAACATCGGGACCATGGGCCACTCGCGCGGCGGCGAGGGCATCGTCCGGCACTTCGTTTTGAACCAGAGCCTGGGCGCGCCCTACACCACCAAGGCGCTTTTGCCGGTGGCCCCGGTGAACTTCCAGCGGTTCGTCACCAACAACGCGGCGCTGGCGGTGCTGCTGTCCTATTGTGACGGCGACGTCAGCGACCTGCAGGGGGTGCATTACTTCGACGACGCGCGCTACAACGTGCCGGGCGATCCCGCCCCCAAGCACATCGTCACGCTGATGGGCGGCAACCATGCCTTCTTCAACACCGTCTGGACGCCCGGGCTCTTCCCGGCGGGGACGTTCGATGACTGGGTCCAGTTCGTACCGTACGGGGCGCTCGACCCCTTCGCCGGCCCGACCGTCCCGGGCAACGGGCGGCTGACCGACGCGCAGCAGCGCGGCGCCGCCACGGTGTACATCGCGGCGTTCTTCCGGGCGTACCTGGGCGGCGAAACCCAGTTCCTGCCCCTCCTGAAGGGCGATGTGGCCCCGCCGCCCTCGGCCGCCACGGACAACATCCTCTTCGCCTACCACGCGCCCGATGACTCGCCTTCCCGGCGCGACGTGAACCGGCTGCTGGACGAGACGAACCTGTCCGTCAACACGCTGGGCGGCCCCGTGCTGCAGAGCGGGCTCGCCCCGTACGACCTGTGCGGCGGCGAGCCCCCACAGCCGCGCTTCTGTCTGCCCAACCAGCCCGATGCCAGAGAGCCCCATACCAGCGTCAGCGCGCGCGCCACGGCGCGGCGCGGCCTGAGCCAGCTTCAGCTCGTCTGGGACGATGCCGGCGCGAGTTACCAGAACGTTCTGCCGTCGGACGCCCGCGACGTCAGCGGTTACTACGCGCTCCAGTTCCGGGCCGGCGTCAATTTCGTGGACGTCCCCCGCAATCCGGTGGCGCAGGATCAGGACCTTTCCGTGATCCTTACCGACGGCGCGGGCAGGGCCGCCACCACCCCGGTGAGCCGCTGGTCCGGGGCGCTGTCCTACCCGCCCGGCAAGATCGGCCCCCTGCCCAAGCTGTTGTTGCACATGGTCCGCATCCCGCTCACGGCCTTCGCCGGGGTCGACCTGACGGACGTCCGCTCGATCCGGTTCGCGTTCAACCGGCGGCCGCGCGGGGCTTTGCTGATCTCCGATCTCACGTTCTCGGACCCCGCCCCGGCTGTAACGGGCCAGGCGCGCATCCCCGGCGGTGACTTCCGACTCAGTCGTGACGCGTGGCTGTTCAACGCCGCCGGTGATTTCGATCTGCTGGCTTCCCTGGGAAGCCCCTAATACCCGTCGGTAGGAGCAGCCTGTGGCTCCTGTCCCCTTGAGCGGGCAGGGAGCCACCCTTCGAAGCCAAAGGAGAGACAAGTGAAAAGTTCTTTGCTGCAGGGTTGGCGATGGTCACGGTGCTGGCGCTCGCCCACGGGGAGCGCACAGACGTGGACGGAAGAAGGCGATGCGGGCAGCCTCCCGGCCATCGCGCAGATCACCGCCGGGATCGGGGAGAGCACCGACCACGATCACGGGGACGATCACCCGCCGAACATCCCCGGCGGGATAGATCCGGACATGTACCAGATCTATCTCACTGGCGGCGGGACGTTCTCGGCGACGACCGTGGGCCAGCCGGGCACCCTTTTCCCGACACCCATTGTTCCTCTTCGACGCGACCGGGCGCGGCGTGTACGCCAACGACGACGAGGTCGGCGGCGCCAGTTTCCGATCGACCCTCCCCCGCCTTTCACCCGCTCACCCCGACGACGGCCGGGCTGTACTATCTCCTGGTCACCCCTTCAATTACTTTCCTTCTAGTGGCCCCCCGACGATGCTAAACCTTATTTTCCCCTGGTTTCTCCGGAACGGGCTGTTGTCGGGCCGACCGGCCTTGGCGGCGCGTCGCCGATCACCGCCTACACCGGATTTGTCGCCGTCGAGACCGGCACGTACACCATCCGGCTGACCGGGACCGAGTTCGCCGTCCCCGAGCCGGGCACCCTCGCGCTGGCGAGCATCGGCATGTTCGGTTTCCTCAGTCACGCCCGGCGGCGCCGGAAAGGTTGACCCCCTCCGGTCCGCCCCTTGCCCCCCCTGGAATGGGGGCGAACCCCTGCTCACCGGCGGCCCCGCCTCACAATCCCCCCTGACGGAGACTTACGACCAAAACCGCGCACACAATCAGAAGAATCGCGCCGACCGCCAGCAGGCCATAGCCGAGTCCGCGCGACAAGGCGGGGTAGCTTTGTCGCAGCACGAAGTACAGCACCGCGGGCGCGACCAGGCCGACGCAGTAGAAAAACACGGACCCGATCGCCACGATCACGCCGACCGCCGTGTCGAGCCAAACCGCCCCCGTCAGCAGGCCGCTCGGCGCGGACCTGCCCTCCAGCACCGGCAGGGGCGGCTGCTCCCTGCCACAGTAGGGACAAACGCGCTGGTCGGTGTCCAGCGGCTGACCGCAGTTAGCACAGTAGCTCATTCGCACTCAGAACGCAGGCGCCTGCATCGACGGCTCGCCCTACGCTCCCGTATCGGGGTCGGCATCGTACCCAGCCTTGCTTTCAAGGTCTGCCATCTCATCGATAAGCCTTTCCCATCCCTCATCCGTGGCGGGCCCTTCCAGTCCGGCGTGCAGAAGGGCGGCGGCAGCCGCATCGGGGGGCTGCCCCCGCCGCCGGGCCTCCTCGCTGAGCCGCGCCGACAGGTCGTCATCGATGGTGATCGTCATGCTCATCTTCCTCCCTTTGTATGATACCCTGTCCGGGCGGCGGCCGGCCGCCATCCGGTCCGTCCGCAGGGGCAGCCCCCTCACCCGTTGCGAAACAGGAAGTGCGAGAAGAAGGTCCGGTTGGCGGCGACGAGGCGGTAACCGAGCTCGACGGCCCAGAAGAAGGGGGGCAGCGTCAGCAGGCGCGCCTTCCACCCCCACCCGAGCTGCTCCAGGACGAACAGGCACGCGCGCCCCCCCCGCAGCACGCCCCCGTCGGCCGTGACCACGTGGACGGCGCGCGCGCAGGCGGCGTACAACTCGGGCGTCATCGGCGGCGACGGCGCTTCCTGGTAGGCGAGCGTTTGAAAACGGTCACGTTTATCTTGCCGCCTGACCCAGGCGGCGACGCGCCGTCACAGGCCTCACCCACCGTCCCAGAGCACCCAGTGCCTGCCATGCATTGAGGTCATTGTACCGGGCTTTGCGGCAGCTCGGACCCGCCCTGGAAGATGCGCCGGTAGAGCTCGGTCTGGAGGATCCCTTCGGGGTCGCATTCGCGCTTGAGGGCGAGGAACCGGCGCACGCGCTCTTCGGCCATGTAACGGGCTAGCCGGGCCGGGTGGAGGGTGCTGTCTTTGGCGAAGTAGAAGCGCCCCCCGGCCTCCAGGACGAGCGTGTCCATCTCGGCGGCCACCGCCCAGACCTGCGCCCGGTTCTGGCGGGTGACCTTGAAGTCGAGCGCCAGGGAGTAGCCGTCGACGGCGTGGGTCATCAGGAAGGGGTCGGGGCGGTGGCGTTTGAAGACGCCCAGGTAGGGGACAACGCCGCGCCGCTGGCACAGGGCGAGCTGCTCGCGGAAAACCGCCTCGGCCTGCGCGGCGGGGACGAAGCTCTGGTACTGTATCAGGCCGCCCGGCTCGTAAGCACGCTTCCAGTCCGGCACGTAGTCCAGCAGGAACGCGAAGCCGGCGTGCGATTGGTAGTGCCTTTGGCCGTCCTGGCGGCGGCTCAGGTGGTACTTCGCGGCGTTGACCAGGCGCATGCCGGGGTCGTTCACGAACGGCTTCATGAACCGCCACATGAGCGACTTGGGGACCAGACCGAACAGGGTGTCCGGCAGCTCCTGGTTCGCGACGCGCAGCGTCTGCGCGGGCCGCGGGTCCTCGCCGGGCGCGAGGTGGTCGGCCTGATGCACCAGCCCGCGCCCCGTCTGTGATCCCCCGGGGAAGCAGTCCACCCAGCCCACCAGGTAATCCGCGTGGTCCAGCCGCTCTTCAAAGATCCGGATCATCTCCGCCAAGCTCCCGGCCGAGATCGGCTCCACGCGGAGCAGGCCGGAGTGCACCTTTTTCAGCCTGAGGGTCAGGCTCAGGAAGCAGCCGAGCATCCCGAAGCCGCCGATAGCCGCGTGGAAAAGGTCGGCGTTCTGCTCGCGGCTGCAACGGACGACCGTGCCGTCCGGGAGCAGCAGCTCGAAGTCCAGGATGTGGTCGCCGATCGGGCCGACCTTCCAGTTGTTCTTGCCGTGGATGTTCATGGCCGCGCAGCCGCCCAGGGTGGGGAACATGGTGCCCGGGACGACGTACGGCCACCACCCGTCCTCGACGGCGTACTGCCAGACCTGCCCGATGGTGACGCCCGGCTCCACCCGGATGACACCCGCCTGCGGGTCCCATCCGAGGATGCGGTTCATCCGGCTCAGATCCAGGCACACGTTCTCCGCGCTCAGCGACGCGTCGCCGTAGGAGCGGCCCGCGCCGCGCAGGCCGATCTTCAGTCCCCGCGCGCGCGCCAGCCGGAACGCGTCGTGGATGCCCTCGGCCGTGCTCGGCCGATACATATAGCTGAGCACCTGCGAGGCCATGCCCCACGCGCGCACCGGCTCCAGGCGCTCCGCCGGCAGGGCGGGCGGTAAGGCCGACGGGCAGCGAGGTCCGCCGGGGTCAGGAAGGGAAGCCAGATCCGGGGCGCTCAGGGGTTCGACGCTCATACGTTCATCTTCTGGAAAAGAAAGGACGGGATGTGGCGGATGACAAACAGGATGGGGCGCCACGTGGCCGGGACATAGGCGGTGTGGGCGCGCCGGCGGGCGGCCGCCAGGATCTGCCGCGCGGCCTCGTCCGGCCCGATCAGGAGGGGCAGCCTGTCCAGCCCCCGGGTCAAGGGCGTGTCCACGGGGCCCGGCTTGACCGTCACCACGGCGACGCCGAAGCGCCCGATCCGGTTGCGCAGGCCCTCCAGGTAGGTGGCGAGCGCGGCCTTGGAGGCGCTGTAGGCGGGGAACCCGCGCCGCCCCCGGTCGCCGGCGACCGACGAGAGGCCCACCAGCGTCCCGCCCCGCGCCGCCTGGAACCGCTGCGCGGCCTGGTTGAGCCAGGCGATCGCGCCCAGCACGTTCACCTCGATGGTCACGCGGTCCTTCTCCCACGTGTACTCGTCGGGGAGCAGGCGCGGCATCACGCCGGCGGCGTAGATGATCAGATCCAGGCCGCCCAGGTCGCGGCAGATCTGCTGGAACAGGCCGGGCACCTGATCGTAACAGGTCACGTCGTGGACGTACGTACGCGCCAACCCCTCAGGCCGTCCGGGCGCGGCCCGGCCGTTGATCTCGTCGGCCAGGCGGCGCAGCTCGGCCTCGCGCCGCGCCACCAGGGCCACCTGGCACCCCTGCTCGGCCAGCTGCCGCGCGAGCGAGGCCCCCATGCCCGAAGACGCCCCCACAATGATCGCCCGTTCCCAGGGTACCGCCATCTATTTATCCCTCTCGTTCCTCAAATGTTTTAACACACGTTGCCGCCTCTTCGCCAGCCCTTGCTTTGCGGTTTGCACGCTCCTGCGGGTATGATAACAGCGGGGCGCAACCTGCGCGGGGCGGCGCGTGTCTAGTTAAGATAAACGGGAGTTGGGGGCATTTATAAACTATGGACTGGATGGAACCGGACTGGGACGAGCTGGACCGCAAGGCGAACTTCGTGGTGGCGCGCTACGCGGTGGTGTCGGGGGCCTGGAATATCCTGCCGCCGCCGCTGGATGTGATGGGGGTGACGGCCACGTTCGCGAAGATGGCGACGGAGCTGGCCGGGGTGTATCAGGTGATCGTGTCGCCGGCGCGGTCACGGCAGATAGGCTGGGCCATCGCCACGGGCACGGCCTCCGTCCTGGGGGCGGCCTATGCCGGGTCGCGCCTGGTGCGTTTCATCCCCGGCGGGGGTCTGCTGGCGTCGTTTCTGCTGCAGGCGCCCGTCGTCGGCGCGGTGGCCTGGGCGGCGGGGGACACGCTCAAGGACTATTTCAAGCAGGTGCGCCGCGGGACCGAGCCCAGCATCGCCTCGCTGCGCGATTCGTTCGCCAAAACGCTGCACATCAAGCTGAAGGGGCAGAAGACCGCGCCGCCGGCCGCGGACGAAACGCCCGCCGCCGGGAAAAACGGCGCGGCCGCGTCTTCCGAGAAGGAACCCGGCAGGGTGAGCGACGCCGTGGAAAAGATCGCCGGCCTGCACGAATTGCTTCGCGCCGGGGCGATCACTCAGGAGGAGTTTGACGCAAAAAAGGCTGAGTTGCTGAAGCAGGTGTAGAGGCCCGCCCTCATCCCCCCGGCCCCCTTCTCCCAATCCTGGGAGAAGGGGGAGGACGCCTTTACGCCACCGCGCCGCCGCAGGAGGAGCCGGCCCCGGCGGTGCAGCCCAGGCAATAGACCTCTTGCATAAGTTCAGTCATTGCATTCCATGTTGTAGATGGCCGCG
>JAUJNC010000208.1 GCA_030446525.1 Armatimonadaceae bacterium | reverse complement strand
AGAGTCCGCCGTGCTCGTCCAGCACCGCCAACTCGTCGGCGTCGAACCCCGACGGCTGGCCCTCGCCCACCACCACCAGCCCCCGCGTCCCGTCGTTCACCAGCCCGGTGTCGGGGTTGTAGCGGGCGAGCTTGCGGAGCAGGGTGGCGGTGCGCTGCTCCGGGTCGGGCAGGCCGTCCGCCGCGCGGCGCACCCCGGCCAGCAGGTCGTTGAACTCGGCGGGCGAGGGGAAGAACTTGCAGGTGTCCACCGCCCGCGCGAACGCCGCCAGCAGCAGGTCGTCGGGCACGTCCTGGTACTTGCTCTGCCACAGCTTCACCAGGGGCGCGGAGAGGTCTTTGTTGGTGGCCTCGGCCAGCAGCATCACGTGGCCCTTGAAGTCACGGGCGTCCATCAGTCGCTCTCCTGCAGGATGCGGATGTTGCGGGCGGTGCGGGCGGGCATGGCGGTCGGGTCGGCGCGGTCGCGGACGGCGCGCGGCGGCCCCTTCGCTTTCAGCAGGCCGTTGCGGTAGGTCTGGTCCCAGTCCACCTTCGGCTGCCCCGACCCGCGCCAGTAGCTGCAGAACTCGTCGTGGAACCACTCCGGGTCCAGGTCGGGCCGCTCGCGGCGGATTAACGCGCGCCGCTCGTCGGTGAGGGGGAAGTCCTGCGGCAGGCGGGTCGCGCGCTTGCGCGCGTCGGGCGCCGCAGCGCCCCCAGCCCTGGTACGGTCCTGTTCTGTCCTGTTGGGTACGGTTGGGTTGGGTACGGTAGCCCCATTACGTGACGGTGACGTAACGGTTACGGGTTCGGCGGGCGGCTGTGACGTCACGTCCTTGTGGCGCTCGCGGTGCCGTTTCTGGCGGTCGGCGTTGGCGCGGCGCTGCTCGACCAGCTTCCCGGCGTAGTCGTCCCAGTCGTGCAGCGCGCGGCCCTCGTCAATGAACCCGGCCGCCAGCAGCGCGGCGACGAACCCCTCCGGGTCGCCCTCCCAGGCGGCGGCCTCCGCGATCTCGTCGTCGTCGTAGCGCGCGAGGTCGCCGTCCTGGGCGAAGTCGAGCGACCACCACCACAGGAAATGCAGGTGGCCCACCATCGTCACGACGGACACGCCCGCCAGGCGCGCGGCCTTGCGGGTCTTGGGGTGGCGCCCCAGCGCCTGGTGACTCTCGATCCACGCCACGTCGTTCCCTCTCTAGGCGCCCGCGGCGCGCACTTCATCGAGCGTGGCGAACCGGCGCAGCGTGTCGTGCGCCCAGTACACCATGCCGTGCCGCCCCCACTGCGCGCTGCGGTGGTTCTCCCGGCGCGACAGCCACCGCAGTTCCTGGCCGAACAGCCCGGTCGGGCAGGGCCACGGCTCGTCCGGCCGGCGGTCGGCCGCCTCGTCGCGCCGGTGCAGGAACAGCAGGAACACCGGGTAGGGGAAGCCCTCGGCGATCCGCAGGTACTGGTGGTAGTGGTGCAGATCGATCCCCGTCACCCACCGCCGCGTGAGCCGGTGCCAGGAGAACACGTCCTTGTGCTTGGCCTCGATCCAGAAGACGCGCCCGTTCTTCAGCACCAGCATGTCGGGGGCGACGATCTCCTCGTCCGGGGTGAAGAAGCGCGGCCCCTTGCCGGTGTCCAGTTCCGTCTCGTACACCGGCAGGACGCTGCACCCGTAGGCGCGGCGCAGCCAGCGGGCGATGGCGCTCTCGGCGATCTGGCCGAAGGCCAGTTGCTCGGCGAACGTCTTAGCGAGCGCCATCCCACACCCCCCGCGTCGCCAGCACCGCGCCGAAGCGCGCGAAGATGGCCTCGAACCCGGCCACGTTCGGCCCGAAGTAGATGAGCGCGTTGGAGTGGGTCGGCTGGCCGGGCGCGGTGTCGGCGTTGTAGAAGCGGATGCGGCTGTCCGGGAAGCAGATCGGGAACTGTTTGAGCGGGCTGAACCAGGTATTGCCGGTCACGGCGTTCACCAGCAGGATCGCCTCGGAGACGCGGCCGGCGCGGTACTCGGCCAGCAGGCGCCGGCTCCAGCGCGCCTGATTGCTCTCGCCGTCCGCGGTGCCGTAGGGCGGGTTGAGCCAGACGCGCCCCGCCCACGGCTGGGCGAGGCCGTCGTCCTCGATGGTGAAGAAGCGCCGCGCCCGCACGATCAGGTTCGCCCGCTCGTTGCTGGCCGGGTCGAGGTCGATGCTGCCCATCAGCTCGTGCGCCGCGTCGAGGAACGGGCGCGGGGTGTACCACTCGTTGTTGCCGCTGGCGTTGATGAGCTGGTGGTTCTCTTTGGTCGTCGCCGCTTGTTGCTGGATCGTCTCCGCCGCCTCGGGGTGCGCGGCGATCCAGTCCAGGACGACGGGCAAGCCGACGGTCGGCGCCGGACGTTCCGCGGGTTCTTCGCGGTAGACGGGGGTGAGTTTTCGGGGCGGCGGCATGCCGGCGGAGAGGTCGAGGCGGAAATCGGTGACGGAGTAGGTCGGGTCCGCCGCCTTGCGGTCCTGCGCTTCCGCCAGGAGCGCCAGCGCACGTTTGCGGTCCCCGCCCGCCGCTTCCGCCGCGCCGCGATACCAACTGAACTCGGTGAGTGAAATTCCGTCCCAGGACGGAATGCGAAGAACGTGTTCCACACGAGCGCCAGCAGGGACGTAGTAGCGGGCACTCACGCCATGTAATCCGGCGAGCGTGAGGTACGCGCCAGTCGCCGTAGTTCGACTCGTCGAACCTGGCCGCCATGATGCAGGCTTGATCATCCAGCTTCTTGTGCCGTTCGTGTCCGCGACGGAGAACGTCGCCATACGCTCGTCGCGCGACATTTCAGGTATTCGCCGGAGGATGCGCTCGGCGGCCAGTTCCGCGCGCGTAAACGCATGGAGCAGTTCGCCCGTCTGCACCTCGATGGTGTCTCGCGTCATAGCGTCACCCTCTCCCGCGCGTCGAGGCGCTGCGCCCGACGCCGCTGCAGCACTTCCAGCAGCTCCGCTCGCGTCGTGCCGGTTGTCGTCTACCGCCGCGCCGAAGCGCTTCCGTGATTCCTCGTCCAGCTCCGGCCTGTCGAGTCCGGCCGCGTCGCGAGCGCGCGGATGAACTTGATTTGCCGCTCGGTGGCGTTGGTGGTGGCCGCGCCGACGGTGGCACCGGCGCGGCCGGGGGCGTGGTGGCGCCCGCGGTGCGGGCTGCGTGAGCGCCAGGCGCTGGGCGCGGGCGGTGTCGTGGAGCGGGCGGGGGCGTCGCGGCGCTCCTGGGGGCGCTGGGGGCGCTCTACGGGCTGTCCGCCAGCCGGTCGCCTTCGTACAGGTCGTCGCCGGTGAACTGCGTCCCAGGCCGAGGGCGGCCAGCGCCCGGCCCAGCGCCTTCGTCTCGGCCTTCTCGTAGAAGTCGGCGAAGTCCTTGGCCGTTCGAGCCGTGGCCGGTCGCGGAGCCGCCGCCGGGGATACTGACCGTGGCCTTGAAGCGCGCCCAGTCGGCGCCGCTGTTGACTTCCTCGGTGCTGATGTGGGCGTCGGGGTGTTCCGTGCGCAACCACACCAGGCGCCATTTCACGTCGAGATAGTCGTCGCTGCCGCCCTTGCCCCGTAGCTGCCGAGGTGGCGTGCCGGGTCGAACTTGCGGGCCTCGTCGCTCATGTCGTCCTTCCCCTGCGCCCGCCGCCCCGCGCCTCGGCCACGGTCTCATCTGTCGTGCCACGTCCACTACGCAAGTCGGAACTTCTCCAGGGCACTCAATTCCCTGGAGGGCGCGCCAGTTCCCTCTCGACCTGGGAGCGCGGGGCGGGGTCGCCCCGGTGGTGTCTAGCCCACCCCAGCATTTCAGCGCCGCAGGCGAACCCCAGCATGAGCAGGACGGCCACCCACAGCGCCACCACGCGGAGGGGCAACTGGCGCTGCTCCGCCAGGTGGAGACGCCGTACTCGACGCCTGGACATGCACGCGATGATGGGCACGGTGAGGATTTGATTTGCCGGGCCGTGCGCTCCTGCGGCGTGGCGGCCTGTTCGAGCGCGTATTCGAGTGCCTGCGCCTGCACCCTCCAGGGCGTACTCCTCGAGCGGCACGTCCTCCTCGCCGGGATACTCGCCGGGGGGAAGGCCCCTAGGTCAAAGCAGAAGGGCCACGGTGCGGGCGTCGTCCAGCGCGCTCATGCCTTCTCTCTCCTCGGTTCCAGCGCGGCGTTCGCTACGGCCATCGCGCCCAGCGCCATCAGTTGCTCGTGCTCCTCGGGACTCATCACGTCGTACAGGCCCAGGAACTCATCGACGGGTATGCCTGAGTGGTCGGACAGCAGGGCGGCCAGCTTTGCCCAGGTGTCGCGGGATACGGTGCGGGTGTCGTCGAGCGCGCTCATGCCTGCTGCCCTCCCTCGTCCTCTAACTGCCGGGACAATTCGCGTTTCCGCCCGCGCCAGCAGGTCGATTGCCTGCTGCGCGAGGTTGGCGTACCAATTGCGCGACTCCTCCAGTTCCTGGCAGCGCAGCAGCAGCGCGCCGTTCTCGACTTTGAGCTGCCAGGCGAGGCGGAACGCCCGCGCGTCGTCTGGGGTGCTCATGCCTGTACCTCCTCCTCTCCGGGCGGGTATGCGCCGTAGTCGGGCGTCTGCGGGTCGTCGGGCGACGCGGCTGTGGCGAGGTGCAGACGAAGCAGCGGCCGTCATGCTCACGGCGCTCCGCCATGTCCTCGCCGGCGAGAGTTTTGAGGCCGTAACCCGGACAAACGTAGGCGTAGATTGTGCCGTCCAGTCGCTGTCTTCTTCGCTGTAGTTCCGCCCGGTTCAAGCGCGGTTCTCGTACACGGCCAGTGCGTCCTCCCACGTTGCCATCGCTCGCCCTCCCCTACGCCGCCGCCGCCGCGTGTACGCCTGCATCCGTCCCACTCCGCTACCGTGGCCCTTCGTAGGCATCGGGGCCGTGCTGGGGAATGTCCGTGTCGTCGTCAGGCGCTGGCGGTTCCATGCCCGAGTAGTCATCAATCGGGGGCGGCGCTTCCAGTGTCGCCAGCCGCTGCGCCTTCTCCCGCAACTCGGCCAACTCGCGCATGAGCGGGTAGTAGCGCAGGTCAGGTAGCCCTCGCTGCCGTGGGTCCACTCGATGCAACCCCTCGATGGTGTCGAGGCCAAACTCCATGCCGCCCTCCTACGCCGCCCTGGCGACGAACGCCCGCATCTCGTCCCACCGCGGCGATGGCCTCGCCGCAGGCTTCCGAGTCAATCTGCCAACCGCCGTACTCGCTGTGTCTGCGCCGATGCTGATGCCGGGCAGTCGCACTCCCAGCGATCGAGCCGAAACGTGCAGCGGACCTTGTACTCGCGGCCCTCGACCGTCTCGGAGCGCACCCAGTAGACGGCGATGCGCTGCTTGGTCGAGAGGTCGGTCGAACCTGTACGCGTCGCGCGGGAGGGTTTCGGTTGCGCCTGCGTGGCGCTCATGTGTGGTATCCTCTCGGTCGTTGGGGAGCCGGGTCGGGTCCACGCATCGTCCCGCCTCCCTGGCTGACGTTGGGGGCGGCGCGCTTCGGCGTGTCGTCTTTCTTTTCGCCCTCTTCCTCCGGCTCCACTTGATGTTGGCGGTGTTGCCTGCGAGGACGATCAGGGCGTCCCTAATCAGTTCCAGGCCCTGCACCACCATGAGCATGGCGGCCTCCTGGTTGTCGGCGAGCGGCGCCCTGGTGGCGAAGCCGTCGGGGTAGCCAAGCGTCCGGCGGGTCTCCATGTCCTCCTCCTTGAAATGGTCCGCTGGCGGTCCTCCGGGCGTAGACTGGTGGCTATCGGCAACCTGGCGTTGGCGGCGCCGGTGTCGTCGCTGGTGGTGGGGGAAGTGGCGCGCGGCGAGGTCGCAGATGAGGCGGTCGGCCAGGCGGCAGGGCGGTTTCCTCGCGTCACTTCTGCCGCCTCCTCGCTGGTGGCCTTGTCCACCTGCTGCCGCAGGAGTTCCAGCCCGTCGGTGACGGTGCCGGACAGGCCTCAGACCGGTGCGGGCCAGGTAGCCCAGGAGCCAGGAGGTACGTCGCCGGGGATGTACACGCTTGCCCTCTCTTGGGGCCGTTCTTGCGGTAGCGGCGATGTCTTGGTTGCTGCCATAGGATACCTCCTAGAAGTTAGTATACTACGGTAGGATAAAATGTCAATACTCTCTGCCGCCCCTATGATTTACACTCCTAAGTGGGGACCATATGGGGGTGTGATGGCGGGCCTTTCGACGGCACAGACATTCGGGGCGTTCGTCAAAGAGCGGCGCCGGGCGTGTCGACTGACCCAGGAGGCCCTGGCCGAGCTGGTCGGGGGTGGATCAGGACTTGGGTGAGCCAGGTGAGCGCGACATCTTCACGCCTACGAAGGCGAAGGCTGTCGCGCCGCTGGCGTCCGCTCCCGGGGGTGGTCGCGCCGGGAGATTTACGCGCGCATGGGCGAGGTCGAGCCGGATCGACGAGGCCGAATGGCTACTTCATCTCGGCACAAATTAGTGACGGACCTGGGAAGCCGCGCCGGAGGTGTTGCAGGATTTGGAGGACGCAGGGTTTGAATCCGAGGAAGTGCTGACTGTCCTCCGCGCGATGGCCCGCGCGGGGCGGCGGCGGAACCGCTAGGCAGCGACCGAATTCGGCCCCCTGTCTGTCGGGTACGATCCTGGTGACGGGATTGTAGCAGACGTTGAGGGGGCGAGTGTGGATCGACCGGGGCACGAGGTGTGGGGGAAGTGGCGGCGGGTGGCATCGGGCGGGGCGGGAGTTGGTGTTCCTGCCGGGGAAGCGTCCGGTGTGGCTCATTTATGACGGCGGGTGTGGGGTCCTCCCGTCGGGGTTCACCCCGGAGCAGATTGAGCGGGGTATCTGCGAACTCATCGTGCAAATCGTGGAGGCGAGTATCGGCCGCGCGGCGCTGGAGCGCCGGATGCGCTACCACGACTTCCGCGCGCTGCTGTTCTCAATGACGACGCCGACATCGCGGCGTGGCGCGCAGCGGACTAGGTGAGGGGAGGGGCACGATGACGTTGACCATTCGGCAACTGGTGGGCCTGGTGCTCGTCGTGTCCATCGTCACCAGCATGACGCTGTTCGTGCGCTTCTGGGGTGGCGATGCTGCGCTACGCCGAGCAGCGGGCGCAAGCGGCCGAGGTGATGCCGGGGCGGCGGCGGGTGGGCGCCGAGCTTCATCGACTCTCGGCTCCCCGCTCCGGGCCGAGCTTCTTCGACCAGGCGGAGCGGTACGAGCAGGACTACCAGCGGCAGCAGCAGGAGCGGCGCATCCGCGACCTGGAACAGCAGCAGCGCAACCTCTGCTACAACAATCCGAGCGCGTGCCGATAGCGTGCGCCGCTGCCTACACCCGCGTCTCGACGGCGGACCAGAACGCTACTACCCCGTCCAGCGCGCCGACCTGGGCGCCGAGTACGCGCGGCGGCAGGGCTGCGGCCGGTGCCGGTCGCATGAGGACGCCGGGCGGTCGGCCTACACCGACGACTTCGTCTGGCGAGTCCGGCCTCGCGCGCCTGCTGGCCGACGCCGAGGCCGGGGCGGTTGATCGTGGTGCTGGTCATCAAGCTCGATCGGTTCGCCTGCGCAACGCCAAGCTGGCGCGGCAGGCGCTCGACCGCCTCCGTCGCCGGCTCGCCGGCCTGGTGAGCGTCTACGAGAGCCTGACCCTGGAGCCGACCACCACCGCGACCGGCCTGTTCCAGTTCGCCCTGTTCACTGCCCTGGCGGAGATGGACAGCCACGCCCGGAGCGAGCGCGTGGCGCGCCCTCGCCGCCAAGCGCGCCGACGGCAAGCACCACGGCGGTCCACTGGGGGCGGTGCGCGCGTGGACGGCCGGTTCTCCATCCATCCCGAGCGGCCGAGTTGTTCGCCCACATCTTGGCGGCGGGTGGCCGAGGCGATGACGGGGTGATCGCTGCCGAGCTCAACCGCCTTCGGCATCCCCGGCCGCGGCGGCCTCGGGCAGACACGAGCGTGGACGGCCTGCGACGCGCGGCGCCTGGCTCTGGGAGCAGCCCGCGCCCTGGCCCGACCCTGGCTGGCGGCGAAGGCCCGGCGCCCCCTCCCGCGCGCTACGGCGTCCGCCACCTCCGCTTCCCGGAGGGTCTCATGCGCTGCGCCTGCGGCGGGCGCCTCACCTACGGCAAAGTCAAGACGCTGACCAACGGCCGGGACTACCACAACGTCCAGTGCATCCGGCCCGACCGCGCCGCCCGCGGCTACGGCACCGGCTGCCCCTACCGCAAGACCGACGTCAGGCGCTACGAGGAGCAGACCCTGGCCTACCTGACCGGCCTGGCCTATCGCGCCCCCGAGGAGGGCCGCGCCCGACGCGCCGCGCGACCTGGCCGCGGCGCGGGCGAGCTGGCCGAGCGGCGGCGCCTGGTGGACAAGCGGTTGCCCGCCGCGGCATCACCGAGGCCGGTGAGTTCGACGCCGCGATGGACGCGCTGGACGCGGAGGAGGCCGACCTGCTGCGCGCGGCCGTCCCGGCTATGCCCGAGGGCGAGTGGGAGCGGGTGCGCGGTTCGCCGGACGCCCCGGCCGCACAGAACGTGCAGGCGCGGGTGGTCCTCGACCATGTGCTGATTGCGGGCCGCGTCGCCCGCCCGGTGCTGCGCCCGGAGTTCGCCGGGGTGCTGGTGGGGCCGGGCGCGTCCTAGCACATGCGCGGTAGACCGACATTGACCGCGCATGTGCGGGCCGGCTGTCGGCGCGGGCTTGACAAAACGCGCGTACGAATGGTACTCTCTCGGTAGGTTGGCGCATTGTCTGCGGGCCCCCGCGGTGTCGGGGGCTTTGTGCTGCCCGGCGCGCGTGTCCATTGTTCCATTGTTCTTCGCGGGTATAACAATGCCATTCGCCAAGGGCCACAGCGGGAAACCCTGGCCGCCCGCCGCATGGTCGCCACCAAGTACAAGCGCGAGATTGCCGCCGCCCGCGAGCGCATGGCGCATGGCCTGGTGGAGACGGCCGAGAACATCACCGAGTCGGCGAAGGGTCTTTCAGGTCCTGCTCATCCGGCGGCGGCCCGCCTGGCGTCGGTTGGGTGCGCGCCACCACCGACGAGCAGATTGACGCGGCCCTCGCCGCCGAGCCCTGCTACCGCATCGCCCGCCAGGATCCCGGACTCCCGGGCGGCGGCGCTGGTGTTCGACCGCATCATGGGCAAGGTCCCCACCCCCATCGACGTGGAGCTGCGGCACGTCATCGAGGAAGCGACTGCGGGGCAGGATGCACCGCCCGGATTCTCCAAGAACACATACCGTCCGAATACCTCGCGCCTGTCTACGAGCATCTTGAGCGAATCCAGGGCAATCGTCGCCGCGCGGTTGCCGTCCTCGGAGCCGCTGACGCCGGTTAACTTCACCCCGCGCCACTACCAGCGCCTGTTCCTCGACGCGCTGGCCGCCGGCCTGAGCCGCGGCATCCCGGCAGGGCACCGTCGCGCCGGCAAGAAGCGATGCAAGGCCTGGGCTACACGGGGATGCTCTACCAGGCCAGCCTGCGCCGCGGCAACTACCTCTACCTGTTCCCCACCTACACCCAGGCGAAGAAGGCGTTGTGGAACGTCATCGACGCGGCCGGCTTTCCACCCTGGAACACTGCCCGCGCTCCTGGCTGGCGAAAGACCCCAACGAGAGCGAGATGCTGCTGACCCCAGGAACGGCAGCACCGTGCAACTCGCCGGCATGTCGACCTACGACCGCCTCGACGGCGCCAACCCCGTCGGCGTGGTGTTCTCCGAGTTCAGCCTGACCAACCCGCGCGCCTGGGACCAAGTGCTCCCATCCTCGCCGAGAACGGCGGCTGGGCGGTGCTCAATGGCACGCCGCGCGGCGAGAACCACTTCGCGGAGATGTACGACATGGCGCAGGACAATCCCGCTTGGTACGTCTCGAAGCAAACGGTGGATGACACCGCGGCGGTGGACCTCGACGCCGAGAGCGCGCCGCGGCATGAGCGAAGACCTCATCCGCCAGGAGTTTTATTGTGGATTTCCAGGCGGCCAACGAGGGCGCCTACTACGCTCTGCACATCGTCCAGGCGCGCGACGAGGGCCGCATCAGCCGCGTCCCCTATCAGCCGAGCGTCCTGGTGCATACGGCGTGGGACTTGGGCATCGGCGACTCGACGGCCATCTGGTTCTTCCACGTCGTCGGTCGCGAGCGCCACTATATCGACTACTACGAGGCGAGCGGCGGTATTCGCCGCACTACGCGAAGGTGCTACAAGATAGGGGTTACGTCTACGGCCAGCACTACGCCCCGCACGACGCGGCGGCCAGAGAGAGCTGGGGACGGGCAAGAGCTGTCGAGATTGCCGAGGAGCTCGAGCCCGGCTCACGATCGTCCCGGCGCACCGCCTGGAGGACCAGATTGAAGCGGTGCGGAGTCTCCCGCTGCTCTGCTGTTCGACGCCGCGGTGCAAGCAGGGCGTCGCGGCCTCCGCGCTCACAAGACCTATGACGAGGTGCGGAAAGCCTATTCCAGCCGGCCGGAGCACGACTGGTCGAGCCACGGCGCCAGCGCGTTCGCCACCGGCGTCCTCGGCTACTGCCCGCCCGTGACCCTGGCCCCGCCCAGCCAGCAGTTGCCGGCCTACCTCACGGCGCGCTAAGGAGTGAGCATGGACCGTAAGCGGGTCGACCGGCTGATCCAGGGCCTGCTGTGGCTCTCGCCTGCGCTTGCCGTCGTGACGCTCAGCTCCGCAGTGTTCATGGACCACCCTGACCTGACGCACGCAATCGCTCATGTCCGCTCTACTTTGTGGTGCGCGCTCATCGCCTTCTGTCTGTTCACGAGGCGGGAGACGTTCTGACCGTGCTAGACTGAGTTCCGATAATACGCGAGTATCGGCAGTCAGGAGGGGGCACTAAGAACAGCAGGCAAGTCGGCATCTTGAGCGCAAGGCGGCGATTGCCCAGCACGTCGCGGCCATCGCCCGGCTGGTGTACGTGGGGGACATGCCCTTCGAGGAAGTGTCGCCTGAGGTGCGCGAGTTCTTCACCTGCGCGTGCCGGGAGGCGCGCTCCTGGCCCCGGACGCCAGCCCTGACGTCACCGAGGAGGCGGCATGACGGCGTGGTACGGCGACGACGGCCTGCCCCACGAGCGCGGCCGTGGACCTGGCGGCGGCGTTCTGGCACCAGATTCGGAGTGACCTGGACGCGCCTGGGTTCGACACGCCGCATGACGAAGTGGAGGCCGCGTACAAGGCCACCCGAAGCGCCTGGTGCCGCACCCTCTCCGCGTCAACGCCCTGGAGGCCGCCATCTTCATCCGCGAGGGTGACGAGTGCGCCCGCTGGTGCGGCATGGCCGGGACGACCCCCGAGCAGGTGCGCGCCCACTACGAGGCGCGCTACCCACTCCCGTTCCGGCTGCTGGACGCCCTCGCGGAACGGGAGGACGGCGTGGAGCAGGACGCTTGAAGAGCCAGTCAACGAGTTGAGTTGGTATACGGACGACGTGGACACGGACGCCCTGCGCGCCGAGCTGGCCGAGTTGCGAAGGCGTACACGCTCGACTGGCTGGAGCGGCACGGGCGCTATCCCGGCCCACCGCTCCGGCCTTCGTCCGGCCTCGCCCCTGCAGGGCCACCCCCACCTTGCCTGTTGTGACAGCAAGTGCTGGCATCCCACCCGGATTACGTACGCCACATGTGCCAGCACATGGCCCACATCGAGCCGCGGTGGGAGGCGGACAGGGAGCGGCCCGCGTCCGCTTGGTACGCCGGGCAGTACGCGACCTACACGAACGCCACGCCGGACACCCGGGCTATCCCCGCCCCGCCCCCGACGAGGAGCATGATGATTGACACCAGTCATTTCCAGTGGACCCGCGAGGACACCATCGGGCCAATCCCGCAGGACTGACGCGCGCCGAACTGGTCGAGGCGTTGCGGGAGCTTCGGCCACACCACCGACCTGGAGATTGCCCACGCGCGGGCCGACGCGCTGCTGCTGCGCTACCTGAACGACCTTGACGGGGAGCAAGCGTTCAACGCCATCCCGAAATGGTACGCGTGAGCAGGGCGGCTGCACCGCCGCCCCCAACCCACAGCACCGCCAGGGCCGACCGGGCGGCCTTCCCGGGCTGCCCCCGGTTTCCCGGCGCGCCCGGCGCACCCTGCTGCCCGTGCCGCCGCAGCTGGTCATGATGCTCTCCCAGGCCACGGGCGCCCCGCCGCCGGTCATCGCCGAGCTGCTGGTGGACCAGCGCGAGAGCCCGAAGGCGCTGGCCGCAATTCGTCACCCAACTGTCCGACGAGGACCGGGTGACGCTCATCACCAACGTCCCCGCGCGCGGGCGCAGCGTGGCCCCGGACGCCCGGCCCGCCTGGCCCCGGCGGGGCGCCCCGCCGCCCGGCGCGAGCCCGCCCGGCCCGCCCGTCGGCTCCGCCCCGGCATCCTGTCCGGCGCGGAGCCGCTCATGATGAGCTCCGCCCGGCGCCATGCCCGGCCCGCCCGGTGGCCCACTCGGCGGCCCGCCCGTCCGCAACCCGCGCGTGCCCGCCCTGCGCCGCAGGCGCCCGAACTCAAAGAGAAGAAGCGCCCCAAGCCGCCCGATATTCGGCCTCCGACCATCAAGGACTTGGAGAAGCGGTCCCGCTACGGCAAGCGCCCGCCGACGCGCTGGGAGATTGTCGACATCGCCACCCACGCCGAGGAGCGGTACCGGGCCAGGAACGAGTACATCACGAAGAAGCAGGTGCAGTGCTACTACCTCTCGCAGGAGCACACGAAGCTCGACGGCACGGCGGCCAACGCCGCCGCTCTACGACATCGTCCACACCCGCTCGCAGCCGGCCACGCTGGTGGACCGGCCTCATCGGCCTGTGCGCCCTGACCCACGACCGCCTGGTCTACGAGGTGGAGCCCAGGACCGACGACGAGGAGTACCGAGGACCGCCCAGTACATCGAGGACTGCTGCGCCTGGCGCGACTGCGCCGAGGAGGACTGGGACGAGCGCACCAGCCGCGGCGACACGCAGCCGAACCTCCCAGGAAGGAGGTCGGGCTGTCCATCCTCATGGGAAATATTGGGCTCCTGGGGCTGGACGCTGAATATCGACCCGGACGCGGACAGAGTACCTACACCTACGAGCCCATCCCGCTGAACGAGCTCTACCCGATGGCCCACGAGACGGTGCGCATCCACCGCATGACGCTCGGCGAGGCGCGGGCCATCTACCCGGAGATTGACGAGGCGTACCTGCTGGAAGCGCGACGGCGACACTGCTCTACTGGCCGCCGCGCACCGCTACCCGTACGAGGAGGACACCGAGCTCCGCATCATCGGGCACCTCGACCGCCACGGGCTGTGGCACAGCGTCACCGGGACTGGCCGGGCTACACCATCGGCAACTCGCGCTACGGCACCACCAGCGCCGAGTGCGCGGGCCGAGAAGGACCGCTGGATTAAGAAGCCCACCTGGATTGATTTCGGGTTTTGTTGTTATCAACTCGAAAACCTGCGGAATCGCGACGCCGCTCACCGAGGCGGCGTCCGGCTGGGACGACCACAGCGCGCGGGCCATGCGCGGGGTGCTCGGGCCGTGATCGACGCCTTCCGGCTACTTCGACCAGATGGTGAAGGCGACAACCTCCGCTGTTCAAGCAGGACGACCTGCACGCCATTCACTACATCGACACGAAGGTTGACGCGGAGCGTTACGAACCCAACACCGGCGTCGGCGGCTACACTCGCGTACCCTCGGCGACAAGATTGAACCCTCCTCACGACCGTCACCGGCTCGGCCGACGGCTCGACGGCCATGCAGAGCACCACCGCCGACCGCCGCCACCCCCCCCCGCCGCTCCTGGCCGGCCGCGGGCCGCCCGAGAGCGTCTTCCACCGATTCCTCGCCACCGAGAGCGCCGGCGCGCTGACCATCGACCCGGTCATGGACCACGTCGAGCGCGGCATGCAGCGCATCAACCGCCTCGTGCTGGAACTGGCGGCGCGCAAGGGGACGGGGGACGGGAAGCTGTTCCCGGGGCTCGTCTACCGCGCCCGCAAGAGCGGCAAGGGCTACTCCGTCCTCGACCCGGCGGACATCCTGAAGAACGGCACCCGCAACATCGTCCGCTACAAGAGGACGAACGAGCAACAGCTTGTCGTCAAGAGCAACCGCCTCTTGCAGGAGTTGCAGGCCAAGGTCATCGACCTCGACACCGTGCGGAAGGAACTGGGCTACGAGAGTCCCGAGGACTTGGAACAGGGCATCTTCCGCGACGCCGCCAACCAAGACCCGAACGTGGTCAAGGCCAAGATTATGGAGGCCCTCGGCAGGCACAACCCCGTGTTGTACTCCCTCTGGCAGTGGAGCCGCAACATGGAGGCGCAGGCGCAGCAGGGGCCGCCCGGCGGTGGCCCGCCCGGTGGCCGCCCCGGCCTGCCCTCGCCGCCGCGCCCGCCCGGCCCGCCGGGGCCGCCGGGGCGCACGCCCATGCCGGGTGCTCCTTCACCTAATGCCGCCGCGCCGCAACCGATACGCAACCCGATGCAGAACATTTAGCGCAGGAGGAGGACCGTGGGACAGACGATGGGGCCGAACCCGCTGGGGGCAAATTGGGCGGGTAACGCACCCGCAATGCCCGAGCCGCAAACCGCCCAGGACCATGTCAGCGTCATCAGCATGGTCGAGAAGGGTCAACTCCACATCGGCGTCCTCGTGGACGGTCTGGAGGTGCAGCACCTCGCCCTACCACTGCACACCCTCTTGGAGTACCGACAGTTGCTCCAGGCGGCAACGATTATCCGCACTCCGACCCCGTTGCGCTAAGGGCCGATGGCGAACATGTAGCGAGGTGCCCGTGAAGGTCTACACCTGCACCGACCACGACGGGTTCTACCCGGTGCCGCGCGCGTCGGTCGTGGTGGCCGAGGACGAGGCCGAGGCGCGGCGCCTCCTCGACGCGGCACTGAAAGAGTGGGGGCTGAAGCCCCACGCCGACGAGCCGTACACGCTCCGAGAACTCCCCCACACCCCCGCCGCCCACGTCCTGAGTGACGGCGACTACTAGCAGCGCAGGAGGACGCCGCCATGCTGACGAACCCCCGCTCGCGGCTCGGCTTCCGGCTGCGCCTCTTGGCCTGGCGCGGCGCGCACTGGGTGCTGCGCCACGGCACCGACGACGACGTGTGGAACCTGCACTGCGAGGCGCGGCAGGCGTGGCAGCGCCGCGGCCTGCCGACACGATCGCTCGGGTAGTCGCCCGAGCGCACACACGAAGGAGGACACGGACATGAGTGCTTTCGACCCCGGCTTTGGGGGGGGCGTCCCCCCGCGCCCCGCCCCGAACGTCCCGGCCATGACCAGCGCGCGGCAGGGCACCGGCATCGCCGACTCTGCGGCGGCCCAGCGGGCGCTGTGGGCGCAGGCGAACGGCATCACGCCCGGCGCGCCCCTCAACGACTTCGGGCGCATGATTATGAACCAGTTCCAGCAGCAGGTCCGCCCCTGGCTGGGGGCGATGCTGGCGGCGGGCAACCCGCTCACCAGCGTGGGCGACCTCATCGGCCAGTTCGCGCAGCAGGCGCAGGGCGGCGCGCAGGACTTCAACAATTTCCTCTCCGGCAGCACCAACGCCTTCCTCTCGAACCCGACCCTGGTGAACACCATCGCCCGTGCCGGGACTGACGCGCAGGGGGCCGCGCAACTGGCGAGCATCATCGGCCTCGGGCAAGCGCCCTTCGACCCGGTGTTCGGGCAGATCGCGCGCGACCAATTCCAGGAGGGCTTCGGGCAGTACCAGCTCGGCAACATCAACGCCGGGGCACCCAACGCGACCGGCGGCGGCATGGTGGACTTCCTGCGCTCCGACCCGCGCTTCTCTTGGATGCTGGGAGGCTAGATGGACCAGTGGCTCGACTTCTGGCAGCGCGGGCAGGCCGGGACGCCGACCACCTGGGCCGACTTCAACGGCGGGCAGGCGAACACCGGCCTGCAAGGGCAGTTCTACGCCCGCAACCCCTCCGTGGCCTGGGGGCGCATCGTCTCGGCGCTGGCGCCCAACGGCGACTTCAACGCACCGCTGGCCCAGTTCGCCAGGAACAACTACTCGCAAATCTATAGCGACTTCCTCAACGCGGCGACGCAGAACCCCATGCTGCAGGCGACCGACTACTTCGGCCAACAGGCGGGGCGCATGCACCAGCGGTTCGGCATGCAGTCGGCGGCGCAGCGCGGCGAGCGCCCGGACGCCGCGTTCGCCGGCCGCCCGAACAACTGGGGGTAAACGATGGCAGACGAGCAGAAGCACACACACGAGGCCGCCAAACCCTGCCCCAACTGCGGCTATTGCCCGCACTGCGGGCGGGCCAACCCGGTATGGCCGCAGCGCACCTATCCATACATCCCGTACGTACCCCACCCCTACCCCATCACGCCGTATCCCTCGCCGTGGTATCCGTGGCGCATAGGGGACGTTACGTGGACCGTGACAAGCGGGACTAACCCGACAGCTCTAGCGTGAGCATGTTTCCCACCGGCGGCATCGACATACCCTGGGACAAGCTGGTGGAGAACACCAAAGGGCTGTTCGGCGGCGGCCCGCGCGCCACGCCGACCGCGAACGTCCTCACCGACGAGTGGGGGCTGCCGGTCGGCATGGACGCCTACGCGGCCAATCCCTGGGGCCTGGGGCCGTCCTGGGCCGACGACGGGCGCGACCCCTGGGACAACAGCCAGTGGGGGGTGGCCGGCGCGGGCGAGCGCGACCCCTGGGACAACAGCCAGTGGGGCGGGCAGCCCGGCCAGGCCCCGCGCGTCAGCGGCAACGCCATCGACCAGTGGATTGCCAGCACGCGCCCCAACTCCCCGCTGGCGGGCTTGGGCGAGTACATGGCGAACTACGCCGCCGACCGGGGCGTCAACATCGGCACGGTGCTCGGCATCATGCTGCTGGAGAGCCAGCTCGGTGCGGACGGCTCCTACCTCCCCAGCCGCTACAACTACGGCGGCCTGACGGGGACCGGCTGGGACGGGCAGACCGGCAGCACCAGCGGCATGGCGCGCGAGTTCGCCACGTTCGACTCCCCCCAGTCGGGCGTCAAGGCGATTATCGACAACCTGGCGGACGACTTGTACCAGGGCCGGACGCTCCAGCAGCAAATCGGGCTCTGGTACCTCGGCAATCCCAACGCGGGGCTGCACGCCACCGACGAGCACCAGAACGCCACGATGGCGCAGTACCTCGACAGGGTACGCGAAGCCTACGAGGGCATCGGGCTGGCGTTCGACCCCAACGCCGTGCCGGGCTCGGCGGGCCGGGACTGGGGCGGCGGCGGCACCGCCGGGCCGGGCACGTTCCCGGTCGCGGGCTACACCGGGGCCATCAGGACGCACCACGACTCGGGCGAGCGCGGCTCCACCGACATCATCGCCCCGGCCGGCACGCCGGTCTACGCGCTCACCAGCGGCACGGTGACGTCCGCCGGCTGGAACGACATCGGCGGCTACTACGTGATGATTCGCTCCGACGACGGGACCGACGAGTACTACGCGCACCTCTACCAGCCCCCGCTGGTGCAGGCCGGGCAGCGCGTCGAGGGCGGCTGGCACATCGGCGGGGTGGGCGAGACGGGCAACGCGGCCGGCACCGGCGCGCACCTCCACCTCGGCAAGGGCTGGGGCATTCAATCTGGCTTCGGCCCACAAGGCGGCTCGGGTATCGACTTCGACCTCGTGAGCTACCTCCAGCAAATGCAGCCGGCGACCGGCGACCACTCCTACGGCGACGGGCATAACCACTGATGGGCGGGGTGAAAAAGCACGGCCGGCGGCAACCCTACACGGTGCGCGGTGTCCGGCGCCTGCCTTGCTTGCGCTGCGGGGCACCGGCCGAGCACCAGTGGCAAATCTGCGCGGACGACAACCTCTATCGCCCCATCTGCCTCGCCTGCGATATCGCGCTCAACGAGCTGGTGCTGCGCTGGGCGGGCTTCCCCGACTGGGAGGCGAAGTTGGAACGGTACAAAGCGGGGGCTGAGTGAGCCTGGCCG
>JAUJNC010000207.1 GCA_030446525.1 Armatimonadaceae bacterium | reverse complement strand
GGCGAGGGGAGCAAGGGCCCGCTACAGCCCATCTTCTTCGCGCCCGTGAGTTCGGACCGTTGGACCGCGCTTGTCACGAAGGGCTGGTCGGCTTCAGGCCCTCGTGACAGTGAGCTGAAATGAGGAAGAGCATCCATGTTTCGCTGTCGAAGATGGTTCATCGTGTTATCTCTGCTTGCTTTGGCTGTGGTTGTTCTGGCCCTGGCAAGTCGTCAAGCCGCGCGGCGCGCTCAACTCAATGCGGCCCTCGTCAAAGCCGTCCATGCAGGAGACGTTGCCGCTGCCGAGCGCGCACTGCACCGCGGCGCGGACGCTAACATGCGCGAGGAGGCGTGGGGGCCGTTCTGGACCGGGCTGGAGCCGCCTAGCTCGCCGGCGCTGCGACAACGCTTCGAGCGGCTGTGGAACAAGATACGCGCGCCCAGATACCATCAAGACAGGCCCGTTCTGCTGACGGCAGCACTCTGGAAAGATGCGGCGATGATACAGACGCTGCTCGCCCGCGGCGCAGACGCGAACGCGCTTGGCCCCGGCGCCGAGACGGCTCTGATGTTAGCGGTGTCAGGACCAGGCAAGGACACCGCGGCGCTACGTTTGCTTTTGGAGACGGGCGCGCGGGTGAACGCCAGGGACCGCGAGGGTAACACCGCGCTGAAGTGGGCCAAGGGTCTGGGCTTCGCCGACGCTGTCCCCTTGCTCAAGCAAGCGGGTGGCAGGGAGTAGAGAGCACCTCACCGACAAACCCGAACCCGGAGCGGCCCAACCAAGCACTGCAGGGGACGCGACTGCAGGCGGTTATCTGCTTCGCGCCAACTCAGCATCTTCGCGCCCCTGAGTTTTGCCGTTGGGCCGCATTCTTCAACCAACACCCGCCCGCGCGATTGGCGTTGTGTTATACTGAAGCACGGGCTTCACATGGAAGCAAAGGACAAGGAGGTGAGCGGGTTGAGAGAACTGGCGGAGCGCATCACCATTGACCCTGCCATCTGTCACGGCAAGCCGACCATCCGCGGGTTGCGCTACCCCGTGGAGATGATCCTGGAACTGCTCAGCGCCGGGATGAGCAGTGAGGAGATCCTGACCGATTACGAAGACCTGGAACGCGAAGATATTCTGGCCGCGCTGGCTTTTGCCGCCCGGCTCTCTCAGGTCAAGCGGTTTGATCTTCTTGCCGCATGAAGTTCCTGGTGGACGCCCAGCTGCCGCGTCGCATAGCGTACCGGCTCCAGGAGGCGGGTCATGATGCCGTGCACACCCTGGATTTGCCCGAGGCGAACCGCACCACGGACGCCGAGATCCTGAACCTGGCCGCGCGCGAAGGTCGGGTTGTGGTCACCAAGGATGCCGACTTCGTCAACTCGTTCCTGCTCACTGGGGAGCCGGAGAGACTGTTGCTCGTCTCGACCGGCAACATCAGTAATGCTGAGCTGGAAGCCTTGCTGCTGCCGAACATAGCTGCCATCGTTACGGCGTTTACCACCAGTAGCTTGGTGGAATTGACCCGAGGGGCGTTAATTGTACATACGTAAGAACGGTAGCAGCCAAAGGGAGTGCGGCCCAACGAGTCACTGCAGGGGACGCGAAAGCTGCCGGTGACTTGCTTCGCCCGGTGGTCAAGTGCTTCGCGCCCCTGAGTTCGGCCGTTGGGTGGCTGGTCCGTAGCGGGTTCGATAGGGAAAAGGATAATACAATGGCACCACCCAAAGAAATCATCCAGATCGGCCAGATCGAGATCCGCTTCCTGCTCGACAGCGACGACACCGCGGTCCGCCTCTCGATGTTCGAGTTCCTTGTTCCCGCCGGCGCGCGTGTCCCTGCCCCCACTACCACGAGCACGTGGATGAAGTCGCCTATGGTCTGGAGGGCGTACTCACCTTTACGGCCGAGGGCAGGAGCGTCGAACTGCGGCCTGGCGATCACTGCTTCATTCCCCGCGGGGCCGTTCATCACTTCGTCAACGCCGGAACAGAGACCACGCGCACGCTGTCGGTACTCTCACCAGCCCTGATCGGGCCGGCATACTTCCGCGATCTGGCCGCCCTGCTGGCAGGCGGCCCACCTGACCCGGCGCAGGTGGCCGAGGTTATGCGCCGTCACGGTCTGATTGTGGTACCGCCGAGCGCATGACGAGCAATAGGCACCGCAGTGACTGGGGCATCCACGACCGATGGCCCAACAACCGCTTGCACCGGACGCCAGAGCAGCCATCTGTCGCCTGTTGCACGCTTCTCAAGCGCGTTCACACCTTGCGGGGAGCCCGGCGTTGCGAAGCGGAGCGTTAGGTATAATGCCCTGGAAGTTTTCGGACAGGAATTAAGATAGAGAGCCTGTGTCACAATGAAAGGACGAAGGAAGCAAACATGACGACACAGCGCAGACAATACAGCGCCCAGTTCAAGGCTAAAGCCGCCCCGGAACTCATCAAAGGACAACGCACTGTCAACGAGATCGCCAGCGATCTGGTGCTCTCACCCGACACAACTGACCGCTTCGAAGAAGCAACTCCTCGACGAGTCGCGGGTCTTCTGCGACAAACGCCGACAAAGAGCAGGAGGCGCCGTAAGAGCGACCAAAAATTGTGCGATCGGGCAATGCAGGTGGAACTCGACTGGCTCAAAAAAAGTCTGGGCCAACTCGGCCGAGTCTAAAGCGGCACCCGATCGAGCCCAAACACCCGCAGCCGAGCTGGTGCGCCAACGCGCCCCGGGACTTCATGCTCCGGCCGCTACTACCGGCACCTGGGCGAGCGGCAAGAGGACCCGTGGCTGATGCGGCCATCGACGCGCAGTACACAAGAACGTTGCTCTATGGGGCACGGCGCACGGCGTGCGGTTGCGGGAGCAGGCCGCGTGGTCAACAAGCAGCGCGTAGCCTGGCCGATGCAGGTGATGGGGCTGGCGGCGATCTTGCCCAAGAGGAAGACGAGCGTTGCCGCACCGGGGCTACAGCAAGGTGTATCTGCATCTGCTGGGGTGGGGCGTGAAGACAGAGCGGCGAACCAGGTCTGGAGTACAGACATCACCTTCCCGATGCCTCAGGGCCTTCGCATTTGGTGGCGGTGGAGGACTGCGGCAGCCGCTTTGTACTGCATGATGTCTCGACCACGCCGATGGGGAGTTTCTGCTCGTCGTGGCTCTGGAGAAGGCACTTGGTCAGGGCGTCCTGAGTGCCCCAACACGGATCAGGGGGCGCAGTTCACGAGTTCGGCCTTTACGGGCGGTTGCCGGGAGCGATCAGGATCAGGCGGATGGGCGGCGCGGCCGGGCTCTGGACAACATTTCGTGGAGCGTCTGCGGCGCAGCGCTGGCACAGGAGGTGTACTTGAAGGAGTACGCGACGGTGGCGTTGGGCATCATGAGTCTGGCGCGTACCTTCAGTTATAACTGGGAGCGAGCGCATCAATCGCTGTCACCAGATGCCTGCGGCGATTCATCACGGGAAATTGAAACCGCTAAATCGGACACAGGGTTCTATCTTAAACAAGCCGCCACGCCTGGACAAACGGGGTCACCATAGTCCGGGGTACATCCGACCAGACCAGGACGAGCATGGGATCGGTGTGGTCGCCGATCACGAACCCGACCACTCGTCGCACCAGGCGAGACACGGCAGTCCAGAGCCACAGACCTCGGCGAGACCCGGACAGAGTTCATCGATCTCGACTGCGTCGCCCTCGGGCGCGGGCACGGTCGTGATGCCGTGTTGCCGGGACTTGAGCTTATGCGGGCAGCATTTTTGCGCAGCGCCTGGATGCTCTGGCGCCTGAGCTTCAGGGTACGGCGATGTTGCGCGCTGAGAAGCGCGCTCCTGCAGCGCCCAGCAGACCCGTTGCTCTTCTGGTGGAAAGCGCTCGGGATCGAGTGTAGGCCTTGCCGCAGCCGTGGACAGCAGCAGCGCGCGGTGCCGGAGCGGTTGGCGCGAACTTACGATGATTTTGCGGTTACCGCAGGGCAGGAGTAGTGACCATACCACTATCATCGAACAACGCACCCAAGCTCGACTTCATCCATTTACCCGCAACGGCTCCGATTGGCCGTGCGCCCACGGGGGACTTCGATATTGGGTGATCCCGGACATCGAAAGTCCGGCTAAAGGCCACTCTCACTCCTTGACACTGCTGTCCAGCTGTTGAAAAGGACAAAGTCGAGCTGAAGAGCCCCTAACAACAATACCATTCAACAAGGGGACCAGTAGCTCTCCCAACAGTTTGCGGGGTGGGATGGGCGTGTTCTGACGCTTCAGGTCAAAGCGTTCATCTTTCGTTTCACCACCCGCATTGCAGTGTTAATGACGCGCAGGCAAAGGACGCGACGCGATCCTCCAGCATGCGGGCACAAGCGGCATCATCTCCGCGCTGCCGTTCGAAAGTCCCGACCGCCTTCGCCGATCACCCGGAGCGTGCGGAAGGAGCGCTGCTCCGGGTCCAGATCCGCTTTGATGGCGGCCTGATGCACGAAACCGAACGGCCCAATGGGCGATCAGCAGTTCGTAGAGTTCCCGCAATATCACCTGGCTGCTTTTGTCGATGGGCTGCTGCGAAAGTGCTGATGCACCCTGATCTTCGTCGAGGGTGATCTCGATCTCCCAGCGCTCGTGACAGGCAATGCCAACTCGCGCTGGCAACGATCGGGGTCCAGCGTGGTGATGAGCCTGGTACCGTTGCCCATGGCCCGGCAGATTCGGCTACAGATCGTGTATTGGACTGGCGCTCAGCAGGCGCTTCCGAGTCCTGCGACGTGCTTCCTGCCGCCGCCCTGCTGCTGCCGATCCAGACCAGCCAAGAGCCATCTTGGCCGGCGCTGCGCCCCGGCTGGACAGGGGGCGGGTGCCGCACAGCACATGGGCATTGCGCTGCCGCACGGCTTTGACACGCTCCGGCTCCACAGGCCGCGGTCGAAGACAGCAGCATTCCGTCTTTGACCGAGCGCAACAGGCGCCAAGACTGCCTTCTCGTCATCGTGCAGGGCCACAAGCCCGCATCAAAGATGGCATGAGTCCCGCATTCGCCCAGATAGAGCAGGCGCGCCTTGGGCCAAGCCGAGTCCCCCCTTGCCGCGCCGTTTACCGAAGTAGCGAGCGTTCTCGAGGCGTCCGGCACGTCGATCTCTTGGCCGTCGAGGGCGACAAGGCGCAAGCCGGGGCGAACGCGCCGGGAGTATGCTCTGTGGCAAGGGGCCGGCGAGCACGGTGAGACAAGGCTGCCATAGGACGCACGCCCAGTTGATAGCGCCGACGAGGGCACCGTCGCGGGGCGGTGCCTCCGGGTCACTCTGCAGCAGGCGCAGTCTGTGGCACAGCTTGCGCGACAGAGCCGACGGAATCCTTGGCGTACAGGCTCATGAAGCGACCACCAAAGGACGATCACCTCCAGGTTGAGTTTACGTTCTCGCCGGGTGCGCGTGCGTGCGTCTCTTGCAGTGCCTGCTGAATGCCGCCGCTCGTGGCGCGGCTTCAGGGCATCGAGCGAGAGTTGCTGACATAGCTTGCCCCGGACTGCACGTGTCGTAGGATGAAAGGCATGAGGCGGTTCCTCCGCCTGCCGAGTTTGATCGCTCGTGGAGATACGGAGGAACTGCCTCTACTGTCGGTCGGAACGGTATTGGGTTCAACCCGAGGGTCGCGGGTTCGAATCCCGCCGGACGCGCGTCCGTAATCAGCGGCAGAGCGTCAGAGTAGTAAAGCAGCTTTTCGGACTTGCGGAGCATCCCGTTTCAGCGGGGACGACCGTAAACGACGTGATAGGAAGAAGTGAGACCGATGAACATCGAGTGTTCTGACGCGCCAGTTCGAGGCGATGGGCGCACAGTTGGCGGTGGATATCTTTGTCCTCAATGCCGTGCGGCGCTCCCCGCGGCGGTCCGTCTGGGCGCGGGCCAGATTTCGCGATCGACGTGGTACCGCGCGATGGGGTGAAGTTCGGCGCGCTGACGCTGCGCCCGCAGACCTGGACACGCTCGACCTGCTCGCTGTAGACGTTCGGCGAACACGAGCCGATCCAGCGCGCGAAGCGGCAAGCTGCACATCGTCGAGGACCTGTACCGCGACGGCGGTACAACTGTCTACGTCCATGACCGCTACTCGAACAGCTGTGGGAAGAAGAAGACGAACGGCTCCTGTTCCGCCGGCCGGAGGCGCGGAAGTGGGCCTGGAGCGTCATGCGGCGCAACCCGCTGGTGTATGCCCGCGGCAAGGTCCGGCATCCCGACCACGCGACCATCTCACTGCCGTTCTGGCATGTGGTCGTGATGAGCCAGGAGCAGCGCGCCCTGAACGTGGCCTTTCTGGATTGAGAAACGTTTAAGACGCCGCAAGCCCGGACCTAAACGGGGAAAGGAGAGGAACGCCATGCAGACCTTTGAGCGCGACCTGCGCCTGGACATTCTGAACAGCCTGCTCACCACGCCGCACCGGCAGCTCGAGAAGGTCGCCGAGCTGCACAACGACATGACGCAGCTCGACCCGGTCTTCTACGGGCACCTGGCGGTCTGGTACCAGCGGAGCGGTGATATCCGAGACCACAAGGAGGTCTTCGTGGCCAACCTGCTCACGGGCGAGCTGCCCGAGCACCGCGACGCCGGCTTCGTGCTGCTGCAGGAGTTCCCGCCCTACCAGGTGGCGCGCATCGTGGACTTCCTGAAGACGCAGAAGGCCAAGGTGCCGCACTCGGCGCGCACCGCGGTCACGCGCTACCTGCGCCGGCGCGAATCGGACCCGGCGTTCTTCGACCGGGCGGCCCTGCGCGGGCGCACGGCGATGAAGCACCTGTACGCGACCCTGCACATCGCGCCGGGGGCGCGCGCGGACGCGGTGCTGTTCAAGAACACGCCGCCCGACGACAGCCTGGCGCATGCGATGAAGGTGCTGGCGAAGGCCGCCACGCCCGCCGAGCAGGCCCGCCTGATCGTCGAGCACGGCATCCCGTACGCCGTCGCCGTGGGCGCGATCTCGAAGCTGACGCCGACGGTCCTGGTGGCGCTGATCAACGCCATGACGCCACAGGAGGTCATCAACAGCCTCAAGTCGCTCAAGGCGCGCGCGCCATGGACCACCCGGAGGTCAAGGCGCTGATCGACGAGAAGCTCGAAAAGGCGACGACTTCGGGCCGCGTGTCCGCGTTCAAGGCGCTGGTCGCGGCGGACGCGACCGAGCTGGACGAGGAAACGGTCGCCCGGCTGGAGCGGGTCACGAACGAACAGGTGAAGCGGCGCGGCAAGATCGGCAAGCCGACGGCGCTCCTGGTGGACAAGTCGGCCTCGATGGAGAACGCCATCGAGATCGGCAAGCACCTGGCCGCGCTGATCTCCGGCATCGCCGAAGGGGGCCTGATCGTGTACGCCTTCGACACGGCGCCGTACCCGGTGCGGGCGAAGGGCGCGGAGCTTGCCGACTGGGAGCGCGCGTTCGTGCCCCTCCGGGCGGGCGGCTCGACCAGCATCGGCGCGCCGCTGGAGGCGATGCGCCTGCGCAGGGAGGCCGTGGAGCAGATCATCCTCGTCACCGACGAAGGGGAGAACACGTCGCCGTACTTCGCGGACGTCTACGAGGCGTACCGGCGCGACCTGAACCTGGCCCCGAACGTGGTCATCGTCAAGGTCGGCAGCGCCAGCCGGTGGGTCGAGGACAGGATGCAGGGCAAGGCGCAGGTGGACACGTTCCAGTTCGAGGGTGACTACTACGCGCTCCCGAACCTGGTGCCCCTCCTCGCCCGCCCGTCGCGCCTGGAGCTCCTGATGGAGATCCTGGACACGCCGCTCCCGGAGCGCGACGACAAGTAAAGTACAACGGGCCGGTAATGCCGGGGCGGGCCAAAAGGCCCGCCCCGCGATTTGAGCGAAGCGGGCATCAAGACGGATCATTTGCACGCGGGCGGTTTTTCCGTCCCCGCCTGATTCCGAGAAACCGGCGGTGCCGTCATGCCCGATATACGTAAGCTGCTCGACCAGATGGCGAAGCTGGAGGAGGACTTTCAAAGGACGCAGTTCTTGGCACCCTGCGTCCGTGGCGGCACCGTGCGGGCGAAGGTAGCCGGGCTGGTGCAGACGCTCGCGCCTCGACCCGCGGACTTCGAAGGCTGGGGGATCTTCCAGTCGGTGGATACCAAAACCGCGCAGGTCGTCGAGGAGGCGGACCTGCCGCTCATCGCCGAGTACCTGGGGCTGTTCCCGGTGCTGCGGGTCCGACTTCGCGCGCTCCTCGCCGGGCAAACGTGGCTGGCGTATCCGGCGAACGAGGGAGACATGCGACAGCGCTGGGAGGCGGCGCGGCCCCTGGCCGTGCATCTGGTCGAGGGCTGCCTTCGAGCAGGTGACGGCGCGCTGTGTCGGCGGGACCTGGTGGTTCGAGGACGTGGACCGGCGGGCCGACCCGCTCGCGGCCGAACACCTGCGCGACGCCTTGCGGAACCGTAACGCCGCCTGATCAGGTGCGCTTCAAGGGCATCACTCCCGAGATGCGGACCGTCTATGACCTGGTGGCGCAGCAGGACGAACGGTTCGTGGAGCGCGCGCCGCGCGAGGCCGGGCGCCAGTGGCGGGAGGACCCGGCGGCGACGACATCTCGGAGGTGCCGGGCACGAGGCGGCGACAGCGCCAGGAGGTCACTGCAGGACGAGGCGCGGCGCGGCGCTGCGGACCAGGGGCGGCGAGCGCGCGACTTCACCGACCAGGGCGAGTACTGGCTGGTCGGACGACGCGCGACGGCGAGCAGCGCGTCGGCCGTCGCCAAGAGCGACTGACCGTCGTCGAACCGACATCTGCCTCAGCGACCCGCGACCAGGACTTCGACCTGCAGTCGCTGGTCGGCGTGATCGAGCGGCGCTACGAGGACGATTGGCGATGAGCGGCATCCTTTACCACGAACAGGCTCTACCGTACGGACGCGGTGATGCGGCGGCTGCGCCGGCGCGGTCTACAATGTGCGGCGCGGGCGCGCTGGGGGCGAACCTGGCCGAAGGCCTGGCGCGCCAGAGGTTCGCGCGGCTCACGGTGATCGACCGCGATCAGGTGGAGGAAGGGCGCAACCTGTCGACGCAGCCCTATTTCCGAACGGACATCGGGGCGTTCAAGGCCAAGATATTGGCGAACACGCTGTACCAGGCGCTGGGGCTGGCGGTGACCGCAAAGCCGGAGGAAGTACGGCGTCCGCCAACGCCGCCAAGCTGCTCGCCGGCAGCGGACTCGTCGTCGACACCTTCGACAACAGCGTGGCGCGCCAGGCGGTGAAGGACGCCTGCGCGGCCTCCGGCACTCCTGCCTGCACGCCGGCCTGGCGAGCGACTATGCCGAGGTGATCTGGAACGACGCGTACCGCGTGCCGTCTTCGGCGCGGGACGACGTGTGCGACTACCCGCTGGCGCGCAACCTAGTGCTTCTGAGCGTCGCCGTCGCCTGCGAAGTCGTCGTCGGTGCCGCCTGCGGCGAGCAGCGCAGTTACGCCGTGACGCTGGGGACTTCGCCATACAGGAATACGGCGCAGGGTGAGCGGCTGAAATGAACCGCGCCGGCACCGCATCACCGCCCCGCGAGGCAAGCGGGTTCCGGGGCAGCGCGCTCCTGCTCGATCACCACCGTGGTGGGAAGGCCCGGTGAGTGGTACAGCCTGCGTCCGCAGAGGCGAGAATAAGAAAAAACCATGCTGGCGTTCCTGCCGACGAGAAGCCACGCTCCAGCGTGGCCTGCAGGAAGACGCTCCATCAGATACCGTTGCCCTTGTCTTCGATCCAGACCTGCACCCGTGCCCGAAGGAACTGCCCTACCCACGCCGTCCCGCCACCGGCGTGGCGAATCGCGTTCATGCTCGCCTCCCCGACTGCGGTCAAGGTCGTGCCCTCGATCCTTGTCGAAGCCCTGCTCTCGCGCCGCCTCCAGCGTCCGCTGGCGCAGCGCCCGCAGCGCCTCGGCGCTCAGTTCTATCGGCTCTCCCACGCGCGCCAAACGCGGCGGCAGGTCGGCTGCGTTGTCGCACAGGCGCAGTTTGCCCCTCGGTAACCGAGCTAAGAACATCGCGCAAGGAACGTGCGCTGCTGCTGTCGCGGCCTCCGCCACCCGGCGCAGCAGTTCTGCCTTCTCCTCGTCGCTCCGCTTGCGCTCTATCGCGGTCGCGAGTACGTTGGCTACCCCCTGGAGAAAGGCGGCGTCGTCGCGGGTGAATCTGCGCCGCGTCCTTGTGTGCGCGCCCAGCACCGCCATAGAGGTTGCCCCCGTGCCCGTGGATGATGCAACTGATGCCGCTGACGACCCCGTGCTCGCGAAGCAGCAGCGGCCCGGAAAGCGCGTCTCCGTGCGCAGATCTTCCACGATGACCGGCTCGTTGGAAAGCAAGGCGTAGCCTGCCTGCGAGTCCAGCCCAGTGCTGGCGACCTGCCGTGGCCGACCAGTCCCTCCTTCCAGCCCACACCGGCAACCAGAAGCATTCCCTTGCCATCGGGCAGCAACTGGAGCACTTTGCACAACTCCACCGCAAGGGTCTCGGCCACGGGCGGGTGGCCCTCCTTCATTAGCGCCATCAGGGTCAACGCCGGAGAGGGCATACACGCCCAGTTCAGCGACCGCGCCCTGCTGACGCGCACGCGCCCACACCATCTCTTCGGCACGCACGCGCTCCGTCACGTCGCGGCTTACGGTCATCACCCATTCGACCGAGCCATCCGGCGCAAACTCCAGGAACGCCGCTGGCGTCGAAATACCGCGTGCCCGTGGGGGAAGGAAGGTAGAAATGGAGCGGGTGCATCTGTCCCGTCGCAAAGATGCGCCGCAGGGTTTCCTCCGCCAGGGCGCACATCTCCGGCGGCAGG
>JAUJNC010000206.1 GCA_030446525.1 Armatimonadaceae bacterium | reverse complement strand
GACGACAAACACGTGTGTCACCGCGATAAGGTTCGCGAGCCACCAGTACACCGATTTACCTCCGTTGCGCGTATGCCTCTGTATCTACCTACGGGAAAAAGGGGCGGGACGGCTTACAGAGATCTGTAACCGAAAAAGGCGATATCTCGGCGGACCGTAAAAAGATGTTAGGCGAAAGGACAGTGCGCCCGCATGAAAACGAAAAGTGAAAATCCGTTACCCAAGATAGAGGCTTTGCCCGGCGCTGTATGCGCTCAGTGGAAACGCTGCGGTAAGCCTTCCTGCCGCTGCGCGAGCGGTGATCTGCACGGGCCGTACTTCTACCGCTTCTGGCGGGCGGGGGGCAGGCTCAGGAAGACCTACGTGCCGCGCGCCGACGTGGAGCAGGCCCGGCAGGCGTGCCTCGCCTGGCGACAGTTGCAGCAGCTCCTGCTCTGGAACCGGCGCCGAACCGTGCAGGCATACCGGCAGATGCGGCAGATGATCCGGGAACGGGAGAGAGGCTGATGAACGAAGAACAGGACACCCTCCCCGCGCCGGCCTTCCCGGTCGAGGCGGCCGAGATCGCCCCGCTGGCGCAGAAGATGGCCCGGGCCTACCGCGACATGGTGGCCTATTACCACCAGCAGCTGGAGAAGGAGTTCGCAGAGGCCAAGGCGCTGGCGGAAGACTTCGGCTCGGAGGAGTACCGGGAAAGGCTACTCGCCGGCCCGCCCGATCAGGTGTCCTGGTACGGGCTGAGCCTGCTGGCCGACGAGGACCCGCAGCTGGCGCGGCGGCGCTACGGGGAAGTCAAAGAGGCCGCGCTGGACCAGCTGCGGACGGGGCAGCGCATGGCGGAGGCCGCCCTCTACGATGCGGAGCCCTGGGACACGGCGCAGCTGCTGGCGCTGCGCCGTGAGCTTGCGCGGGGCTGGGACCCTGCGAGCGGCATCGAGCAGACGCTGATCGACCAGATGGCGCAGTCCTACACGATGCAGCTGCAGTGGCAGGCGATCCTGACGGTGCGCACGTCGCTGCAGACGCGCCGGCGTGATGAGCGGGAGGCCCGGTGGGAGCCGCCGCGGGTGCGGGACGCGGAGGCGGTGCAACAGGCGGCCGAGATGGTGGACCGGTGGAACCGGATGTTCCTGCGCCAGCTGCGGGCGCTCAGAGACATGCGCCGCTACAGCCCGGTGGTCGTACAGAATGCGGGGCAGGTGAACTTGGCCGGACAGCAGGTGAACGTGGCCGCTGTGCCTGTGGACGGGCAAGGGTCACGGGCGTGAGCGGCGGGACGCCTTTGCTATCTGTAAACGTCGCGTCAGGCGCGGCGAAGCGCGACAACAGCAAGAGGCTGCATTCGCCTCCGGTGCGGTGAGTCGTTGGGCCGTCGGCCTTGCATTGTAGCGGCACGGTCAAGGCTTGCTCTTGCGCTTTGGTCCAAAGACACCGCGGAGCCGTCACACACAATCGCGCGGATGCTCAGAATCTCGCCACCCCCAACCAGTCATGTCCCCATGCGCCGTCTGTCTTTCCGCCTTTGAACGGGCGCGCACCAGACATCCAAGTCAACATCGGCGCTGATGGCGCGCCTGATTCACACAGTGGTCAGGCCGCAGCGCTCACCTGCCGCGCGTTCCACTTCCCAGCCGGGCCGCTCAACCACGCGGCAGGTCCCCCTGCTCGACCTCCCGGTCCTCGCCTTTGGTCCGCTCCATCGCCTCCGGTTCCAGCTCCTCCGCACTCCGGTTGAGCCGCACGAACACGCCCCACGCCGCTAGCAGGGCCGCCGCCGCCAGGCCAACCGCCGCCGCCTGCGGCAGTCGTGCCGGGGCATCGTCGGTGAACTGGAACACGGCAACCAGCGACTCGATCGAGAGCGCTACGACGACCACCACCATGAACCGCGACAGGAAGCGTCGGACCCGGGTCGGCGCGCTCATCTGCGCCTCGCGCTGCACCTCTTCCTCCAGGATCGTCTGTCCCAGCTCGAGCGCCACCACGGCGACCGTCAGCAGCGCGATCGTCTCCAGGACCGCGTTAAACCGCGCCCGCAGTGGCAACACGGCCGCCGGGTTGAGGCCGTGCCACAGCTCGAGCGTGGCCAAGAAGATCAGGGAAAGGGCACAGCAGGCGAACAAGAGGATGACGCCCCAGTACCCGAGCATGAATACCTTGCGGATGATGCCCAATGCGGAGCCTTCCTTCGGCTATGGATCAGAACGCGTTGTTCGAGTCAGGTGTTTACTTGCTTCCGGCATCGTCAGTGAGCACAGGCTTCTGAATACGAAAGCAGGCAAGCTTTTCTAGCAACAACACGTTCCGATCCATAGCCCCTGCCAGGCGACTCTTACCGCCGGTTTGGAGTCACCTCACGCGCAAACCGTCCGGTGCCGCCGCGCTGAGCGCAACGCGCGCCCAACGACAGCCACCCGCCAGCCATACCAGCGCCCCTTTTCTCGACCAGGTCCGCGAAATCCTGCGCCTCGAACACCTGAGCCTCCGAACCCAAGAGGCGTACCGGTACCGCCCCCCGCGCCTGCCGCGGCGCCGCCCCTCGGGCTCCGGGAGGGGAGAGGCCGCCCCGCCGCGTAATTCCCCCCGGCGGGGCACAGACCACTCAGGCCGCCCCGCAGGAAGAGGAAAGCCGACATGGCACCGCATCAACCACCGCAGCCCCCGCCGGGACAGCAGCACGACGCGCCCGCCCCGGCCCCGCTGCCGCTGGGCATCTACGCCCGCGTCAGCACGCCCGGGCAGGCGCGCGAGGGCACCAGCCTCGAAAACCAGGAGCTCATGGGCCACCGGAAGGCCGCTCGCCTGGGCGCGCGCGTCGCCCGCGTCTACCGAGACCCCGGCGTCTCCGGGGCGCTGTACCTGGCACGGCCCGGACTGCAGGCCGCGCTCGCCGACATCGAGGCCGGCCGCATCGGCGGGCTCATCGTCGCCGACATGAGCCGCTACAGCCGCGACCGCGAGCACCAGGCGCGCATCCGCGAGCGCGTCGAGGCGGCCGGCGGGCGCCTGCTCTTCTGCGACCTGGAGTTCGCCTGGGACGAGGAGGAGGGCGCCCTGACCCCCGAGGCCGAGCTGCACTTCCACATCCAGGGCGACATCGCCCACTACGAGCGCGCCCACAAGCGCCTGGCCACCATGCGGGGGCGCCGGGCGCTGGCACGGCAGGGGATCCAGCCCGCCCGCGCGCAGCACCCCTACGGCTACCACGTGGTCACCCGCGCCGACGTGATGGCCGGGCGCCACCCGCTCGACGCGCTGGGCCGCTACCAGATCGTCGAGGGGCAGGCCGCCTGGGTGCGCCAGATGTACCGGCTGGCCGCCGCGGGCGCCTCGCTGCGCGACATCTGCCGCCACCTCCAGGAGCGGGGCGTGCCCGCCCCCCGCGGCGGCCCCTGGTGGTACCAGCAGACCGTGCGCCACATCCTGGCCCGGCCCCTCAACAAGGGCGAGGCCGTGTTCGGCGCCACCCAGCGCCGGGCGCAGGACCCGCCGGCGGAAGGGGCGGGCGCCGGCTGCTGCGCCTGCGTGGCGGCCCCGCCGGGCCGAGCGTTTCGCTGCCCGCCCCGGCCCTCGTGGAGCAGGCCTGTGGCAGGCCGCGCAGCGGCGGCCGCGCCCGCACCCGTTCGTGGCGGCCGCCGTGCCGCGCCCGGCCGCCCTGCTGGCAGGCCTGGTGCGCTGCCCCGGCTTGCGGCGGGCCGATGGCGGCCAACAGCCAGAAGGGCGGGCGCTACCGCCTGGCGCTGCCGGCCTGCGCTGGATCGGGCCTACCAGGGGCGGGAGGGCTGCGGCCTGCGCCGCGTGCGGGCCGACGCCGTGGAGGCGATGGTGCGCCACGCGCTGGGGCGCTGGCCGCGGGGCCCCCGCGCGCCTGGGGCGCGCTGCACCGGCTGCAGGAGCAGGACCGGCACGCGCTGCCGGCGCCCGAACGGCGCGGGCGCGCTTGGCCGTGCTGCTGGCGCACCTGCAGGCGCGCGAGCGGGCGGCGCAGGCGGCCATGCTGGTGGCGGTGGAGGCGGGGACGAGCCCCGGTTCTTCCGCGAAAGGCTGGCGCTGCTGGGGGCGGGCGCGCCCGTCGCGAGCGGGCCTGGCGGCGGGGGAGGCGCGGGGGCGCCGCCACTGCCACTCTCGCGGCCGGCACGGCGGGTCAGGTGGCGTTCCTGTCGGCCCGTCTGGCGGAGGCCCTGGACGCGCCCGACGTGCCCGCGGTGAGCAAGCGGCACTCGGGCAGGTGGTGGCGCGCGTGGTGCATCGCGCCCGCCGTCTTGGGCCCGGCCCGCCCCCTTTCGGGCGGGGAGTGCGTCCCGTGACGTGCTGCCGGGTGGGCTGCGGCCGGAGGTGCTTTGGGCAGGGGACGGGGGCTTGTCGGCGGAACACCGGAGAGTGCGGCACGCACCCGGATGGTCGGACAGTCACGACAGCGATGCCGCGGAGCCGCCGGCGATCTGCGTCGTGGTCCGCCTAGCGGGGCGGGGGCCGGCCTTGAGCGCGCGCATCGAGATCATGGCGGGCGAGTGCCTGGCCTGTGACGAGGACGGGCCCGACCGCCTGGCCGGGTGATCCGCCGGCGCCCTGATGGTAGGCGGGCGCGCGCCACGCCCGCCCAGGCCGTGCGGCCGGTCGTGCGCTCCTGGCCGGTGCGCAGCCCCCTTAGCCCTCGCCGTGTCAAACAAATGTTTACCAGAGGATAGCACGCAGGCCAGGAATGTCAAGAGCATGTCAGCACGGGGGAGGGACTGAGCCGGCGCGCGGGCTCTCTTTTGGCGGATTCCCCGGTCCGCAGCAGGCTCGCCGGCGGCCCCGGCCGCCCAAGGAGAAACCGCATGCCACATCCCGCCCGCCCGCGACCCGGGCTCGCCTTCCCTCGCCCTGCTGGTCCTGCTCGCGCCGGCCGCCTGGGCGCAGCAGGCGCAGCACACGGCACCTGGAACGTCACCTACTGCGGCTCCTTGGCCGCCAGCCGCGACCCCGACTTGTGAACCTCTTGCAAGTTCGACGGGCGGCGCCTGGCCCCCGACGTGCTCGTGTGCCAGGAGTTCCTGGACGAGGGCGCCCTCGCCCCTTCCTGGAGATCCTCAACGGCGCGGAGCGGCCCCGGCGACTGGCAGGCCGCCCCGTTCCTGGACGGGCCCGACACCGACTCCGCCCCTGTTCTTCCACGCGAGCAAAGTGGCCCACCTGGGCACCGCCGTCATCTCCCGGGGCTCGCCCGCGCCCGGCGAGCCGCCGCGCGACACCTGCCGCTACGACCTGCGGGCGGTCGAGGACCCGGCCGCCCCTGCTGTGCTCTACAGCGTGCACATGAAGGCCGGCAGCGCCACCCGGGACCAGGCGCGCCGGCTGGCGGGCGCGGCGCATCCGAGAGGACGCGGCGTCGCTGCCTGAGGGCGTCGAGCTTTCGCGGTGGCCGGCGACTTCAACATCGCCACCTACACGCAGGCCCTGCGGGAGTTGGTGGGGTGGAGGGCGCCGGGCGCGCCTTCGACCCGTCCAGCACGCCGGGGAGGTGGTCCAGCAACGCGGCGTTCCGCTTCGTGCACACCCAGGACCCGGCCGGCCCCGGCGGGGCTGGACGACCGCTTCGACCAGATCCTCTTATCGAGCGACCTGCTGGACAGGGCGGGCTGGGACTACCGCGGCGACGCGTCGCTGCCCTACGACACCTGGGGCTGGGACGACGCGGCGCACTCGTACCGGGCGTGGGGCAACAGCGGTTCGAGCTTCAACGCGTCTCTGACGCTGGGCGGCAACGAGATGGTGGGCGAATCCATCGCCGCGTCTCTGGTGCGTGCCGCCTACGGGGCCGGGCACCTGCCGGTCTACCTGGACCTGCACGTCGTGGCGGAGCCGCCCGGCGGGCGGAACGGGAAAGCGCGCGCGGGCCTCCGCCGCTTCGCGCGCGCCCGGGCCAGGCCTGATGAGGGCACGGGGCCGGGACGACATCACGCCGCCTCATTTGAGGGCGCGCCAGGCGCGCCGCTGCTCGGCCTCCGCGCAGTCCGGCGCGTGTCTCTCCCCAGAAGACCCGCAGTCCGGGCAGCGTCGCGCGGCGGTGGCGCCAACGTGTGTCCCCCCCTGTGCTTTCATCGATGATTCTCCTTCTGTGTTGCTCTGCCCCAACCTTGGCAGCGGCTACGCCCCCGGCAGGTAGGCCAGCACGCCCTCGTCCCACAGGCCCGACTCCAGCAGCGCCGCGCGGTCGGCAGCGTCCGTGGTGAACACGTGCCTGCCCGTGCCCGGGTCGTAGAGCCGGAACAGCGCCACCCGTCCTGCGCCCGCCGCGCCCCCGCCGTGACCGATCACGCCCTCGTCCCACCAACCCGAGGCCAGCAGCGCCTCGCGCTCCTCGGGATTGTTGGTGTAGAGGTGGTCGCCGCCATCGGGGTTGTAGAGCCGGAACAGCGCCACCCGGCCCGGCCCGTCGGAGGTCCAGACGCGCCCGATCCGCCCGCGCGAGTTCCAGCCGGCGCCGGCCAGGGCGTCGTGTTCTTCCTGGCTTGCGGTGAGCAGTCTGCCCCCTGCCGGGTCGTCCAGCAGGTACAGGGCGCGGACCGGAGTCATCACGAAAGGTTGACGCACGCCCTGGTAGGTGCCCATTCCCACGATCTGCCCCAGGTCATTGATCCCGCTGGCACCTACATTCATCCAACCTGATCCGGCGGGGAGCAGGCTGCTCAGGGTTCGCCAGCCAACGTCGGCGCTCCAAAGGGCAGAGGTTGAACCAAAGCCGCTCAACAGGCTGCCAAGAACCAGGCCGTTGTTGTTGATCTCGCTGGCGCTGCTGCCGGTGTATCCGGGAAGGGTGCCAAGGTCCGTCAAACCTGTTTCACTGGTCCACAAAAAAGCACCGCCTGAGCCACCGACAACCTGTCCCTGGTCGTTGATGTCGCTGGCGCCACTGCTCGTGGAGCCGGGAAGCACCCCCAGGCTTTGCATCTCGCCCGGATCGGACACGCCGTTGCCGTTGATGTCGCTCCACAGGAAGGCACGCTGCGCACCGCTGCTGTCCGTTGACGAGCCGACCACCTGCCCCAGGTTGTTGATGCTGCCTGCGCCGCTGCTGTTACCCCCGAGCGTGCCCAGATCTATTGCGTTGACTGCGCTCCTCCAGAGGGTAGCACGCGGGCCGCTGCCGGCGGGGCCGCCGGCAGAACTGCCAACTGTCAGCCCGTTGTCGTTGATGGTGCTCGCGAACGACTGCGAGTAGCCAGACAAGGGAAACAAAGGGCTGTCATTTCTGAAAGCCCAAGTCGGTGAGTTGGGATTGAGTATCAGGCCGGACCCAACGAACTGCCCGTTATTATTGATGTCTGCCGGGAATGCGCGATAAAAAGACGATGTCGCTAGCCTGAATCCGGTGTCCGCAGTCCACAAGAAGGCGAAGGACCGACTACCGGATCCCCCCGGCGTGGTGACAGAGCCAAGCACCACGCCGTTGTTGTTGATGTCGGCGACGCTGATGCTCGTGTAGATGCCCTGCGGCGAGCCGAGACCGATGATGGTGTACTCGTCGGCGGCGACAGGACGGGCTGCGACGGCGCCGAACAGCGCGAGCGACATGAGCGCGAAGCAGGTGTTGATGATTGAGATTGGTTTCATGAGACCTCTTCCTATCCGATGAACATGGCTTCATGGTGAACACGGCAGGGACCCGCTGATTGAGAGGCATGCGATCCCCCTTTGCTGCTAATGTCGTGGCCCCCTGCGGCGCGGGCTGACAGAGTCTCGCGCCGCAGGGGGTGCTGAACCGCCCTCGGCGGCAGTTCGGCTGAGGTGTCTGCAAGTATAGCGGCTGGCTCCACGATTGTCAACCGGTTCTTCTAACCGGTGACGCTTTCGCCGGAGCAGGGCAGCCAAAGCGCGCAAGCGCGTAGTCAGGTTAATGTCCCCTCTTTACCGGGGGCCTACGAAACAGCGGCCCTCGACAAACCGCGTGTCGGCGCCACGACTGCTCCGGGCCTGTGCGTCGTCCCACCGACACGGCAGGACAACCCGGCCTCGCCGGCGAACAGGGGGGCATCACCCGGAGCCCAGACACCCATGCCCACCCCAGCCAAAGACCCCACGCTCGCCCGACTGAGACAAGCCAGCAAGGGCCTCGCCTACATCAGCGAGAGCGACTCCCCCGTCAAAGCCTTCCTTTGGAGCCGCGAAGATGCCAAGGCGGATGCCGTCACGCCCGCACTGGTCCTGGCCCACGGCAAGCACCCGAAAGGCGCCGCCGTGGAAGAGACGGACCTGGACGCGTTCTTGGGCCCCGCCGCCTTGCCCCAGGACTGGCACACCGACGAGGAGAAACAGACCGCCGCTCGCTTCCGGCAGCTGATGGACACGCTCCGGCAGGAGCTCACCGACCTCCACGTCTACAAAGTAGGCGCCGAGCCCAAGAAGGACGTGTACGTCATCGGCAGGACCAAGGGCGCCGACTTCGCCGGCGTGACCACCAAAGTGGTGGAGACCTGAGCCCGCGCCCTACTGCTTGTCCACCCGCGTCTCGATGGTATCCTGGACGGGGCGCGCCACGTTGGAGAGCAGCTCGTAGCCCGTCGACCGCTCCACGTCGCGCACGCTCACCCGGGAGCTGCGCCACGCGCGGTTCTTGACCGTGCTGATGTTGGGCACCCTGACCGCGATCACGCGCGTGGACGCACTCACGCGCCGCAGGTCGTCGCCCGCCTGCTCGGGCAGCACCACGACGACCTTCCAGGTAAACGCCGGCACCGTCACCGCGCCACGGCCGATGCGCCGGGTTCCCCCGCCGCCCCCGCACACGATGTAGAGCTCCTTGCCCTGCCCGGTCAGATCGCGGCAGTAGTCTTCCAGCTTGGCCCAGGGCCCCTGGTTGTTGCCGGGCGCCTGGGGCATGATGTTGCCCATCAGGAACGTGGCGTCGTTGTCGCTCCTGCCGGCGCTGCGGTCCTTGGAGGGGCAGTGGTGTCCCCGGTCGTAGCCGCTGCGGGTGTAGTCGGAGGGGCGTACGCGCCGGAAGCCCGGGGGCAGGCCCGTGTCGGGCTGGAACTGCCCCCGCTCCTGCGTGCCGATGTCCTGTTTCGAGAGGTGCCAGGACACCCAGTTGGGCCTGCCGCCGTCCTCGTTGTAGGCCAGGGCGTACTGGGGGCGAACGAGCAGGAAGTTGTTCTGGTTGAGGGGCAGGTTGGTAGCGCCGGAGGGGTTGCCCAGCAGCATCTGGGCGGCGGGGTCGGTGCTGGCGAGGGCGCAGGGGCAGGCTGCGGCGAGCGCGGCCAGCAGGGCGAGCATCGGTTTCTTCATGACTCTCTCCTCACTCTCTCCTCACTCTCTCCTCGGCATCATATAGCCTGTCGTCGTGCCTTCCTGTGGAGGAACGGGTCTCTCCCGGTGCCGGTTACAGGGTGCGCCCCGGCAGCGGCAGCGCCGCGGGCGAGCCCGGCCTCTTCAGGAATGGTTCGCCAGCCGCCGTCGCTTCTTCTCGGCGTCGCTCATGACTATGCCTGCTTCTACCAG
>JAUJNC010000205.1 GCA_030446525.1 Armatimonadaceae bacterium | reverse complement strand
TTGGCGAGGCCGCGCGCAGGACTCGCGGCACACCAGCGTCGGGGTGACCACGACGGTGGCGGCGGGCGCCGACGCCCTGGGCGAGAGGAGCATCTCCAGCGCGTGCCGGACCTGCACCTCCACGTGCCCATCAATGGTGTCCAGCGGCGGGTGGCTGTGCGCGCCCAAGGGCAGATTGTCGTAGCCCACCACCGAAACGTCCTCGGGCACGTGCAGACCCGCCCGCCGCAGCAGGTGCAGCACCTCCACCGCCATGGCGTCCGTCCAGGCCACCAGACCCGTCGGGGAGTCGGGGCTGCCGAAAAAGCCTCTCAGCGCGTCAACGTCCTCATGCCAGGCGCGCACCCGTTCCGGGTCGATGATCGCCTCGCTCGGGGCCAGGCCCGCCTCCAATAGCGCCTGCTCATAGCCGCGCCAGCGCCGCAGCCCCTTGGGGTCGGTCCCGGTGTAGCCGTGGCCGTAGGCGATGCGCCGGTGCCCCCGCTCCAGCAGCCGCCGGGTGGCAAGCGATGCGCCGTGCTCGTGGTCGCCGAAGACGCACGGCACCGAGGGGGCCACGTCCACCGGGGGGATACCCACCACCACGGCGCGCTGCCCCCGCTCCATCAGCGCCGCGGCGACCGGAGCGAGGCTATAGCTGAACAGCAGGTAGCCGGCGGCGTGCAGCGCCACCAGATCCAGGGCCTGTGCCAGGGCCGTGTCCCCGTGTCGGCTGTAGTGGCAGACGAGTTTGAGCCCTCTTCGCTCGGCCTGCGCCGTCAGCTCGTCCACGCAGTGGCGGAAGAACGCGTTCTGCGGCGGCGCCAGCACGCCCAGCGTGGTGCCCAGCGTGGTGACGGTTGTTTTCGGATGTTTGCCGTGCGGGGCGTCGGGAATAGGTTCGGCGACATAGGTTCCTGAGCGGGGGCGCGACACCACCAGGCCCTCATCGCGCAACGCCCCCAGCACGGCCATGACCGTGTTGGTCGCCACGCCGAACTGGCGCTCCAGGTCGGAGACGGACGGCAGGCGCTCGCCGGGCGACATCGTCTTGGTCAACTCCCGCAGACTGCGCGCGATCTGTTCACGTTTGCGGACAGCGGGTTTGGCAATAGTTTGCGGTTCGGACATGGGCCTTTCTCGGTGGCTCGACGGCGATGCACGCTAACATGAGGACACAGTCATCATGTTGCATCTGCTCCCTATCTACCCTGCTTCTGCTCTACATCTGTTCTAGATTATAAACCAGCTTTTCCCGTTTGTCAACAGGCTTTTCTGCGGACGCGCCGCGCCCCACGGAACGCCGCAGTCTGCTCGGTCCAGCGGCGCACAGTATGGACGAAGAAGAATTTGCCCTGCGCGGCGAAGCGGCGGACCCAGTATTCCAGGTCGCAGCCCATGAGCTTGAAGTTGGCCTGGCAGAAGGAAATACCATTTGTTCGGCCTGAGCGCCAGCGACAGGGCGCGCTCGACGTTCTCGGGCCTGTAGAGGATGCGCGCGAGGCCGCGCCGCGCAGCGACGGCAGCGGCGGATCGTCGGGATGCATGCCCCTCCGCACTCCGGCTTCCTTCGCGACGGGCATCACGCGCCGGAGAAAGTACGCGTAGTTGCCCCACATCGCCTCTTCACTAACCTGACCCGCCGTAGAGCGCGATGTCCTCGTCGCGGCCTTCCAGGCCGAGCTTGATGCGGTGCATATCGAACTGGTCGCCCTCCAGACCGCAGAGCGTGAATCCCGCTTCGGTGAAACGCCGCTGGATCGTGCGCAGCACGTCGATGTCCCAGGGCGGGTTTATCCTCGTCAGCTCGAACGCGCACTTACAGATGGCGTAGCGCACGCCCATCTGCCGCGCCAGCGCCCACATCCGGTTGGGCTGCGCCGGCAGGAACTCCGCGATCTTCATCGGAAATAGGCCCCGTGTCCCGCTGTGGCGACACGCTCGCGGTAGTTGTCGTAATACTGCGCGCGCAGGTCGCCGGCGCGAGCGGCGTTGTAGGTCAGGTAGAGCGAACGCCGGGGGCGCGGGGAAAGGTTACGCCCGCTCTGGTGGGGCGTCAGGGAGTGGAAGATCAGCACGTCGCCGGGCTCGGTGGTTATCTTCTGGCCGCGCGCCGGATCCACGAGCGCCAACTCCTGGGCGCGGAAGTTGCTCTGCAGTCCCGGCGGCGTGAGCAGGCGATGGTGATAACCGGAAAACAGCTCGATGCCGCCGTTCTGGGGGTCGGCGCCGTCGATCTGGATCGAAGCCGACAGGATGTCATCGGCGGGGCAGAGGTCCTGCCAGCCCCAGGCCCAGTCCTGGTGCATGGTGTAGCCATCGGTGCCGGGCAGCTTGAGGATGATCTTGTCTTTGAAGAGCCGCGCCTCGTCGTCGAAGATCTGGGCGACAGCGCGGGTCAGGCGGGGGTCGGCGACCAGTTCGGCGAAGAGCGGCGACACGTCCACGACGGGATCGATACGCTCGGGAAACTCGCCCGAATCCTTGCGAAAGGGCGTGCGGATGTTCTGCGGATCGACCCAATCGGCCAAGAGCAAGCGCTCGCATTCCGCGCTCCAGGCGGCGACCTCTTCCGGCGAGAACAGGCCGCGCAAAACAATGTGTCCGTTGGCGTTGTATTCAGCGTTCATCGTGTATCTTTTCCTTTACCAACTTGCTGAGAGGATTTCAGAGGTCGGTCCTGCCAAATGTCAAGTTCAGAAAGTGGTGTAAATTCCCTCGCCGGGAGCCTGCTTGCTTAAAGCAACTTAACTCGCTATCAGCGCGCCTCTTTCCCGCGCCTCTTTCCACTGCAGGATTATAATGAACCTTCTCGCGCCTGTTGATCCGACAGGGCGGCAATGAGCTGGGCCATCAGGCCCATCGCCATTGGCGACAGCACGCGGTAGCCGCCGCGCTGGAGCGCCTCGCCGCCCTTGTTGAGCTGCGCGACGCCGCCCAGAAAGCCGTCGGGCGTCAGGTGGCGCGTCAGGGCGGCAAGGGCGCGGTCCGCGGCGGCGCGGCCCGCGCCGGGCGACGGGAGCAGTTGTCCCGGGACGCCAAGCGCGAGCGCGGCGGCGATGCCGGCCGAGCCGGAGGTGTCTGCGCCCGTTCGCGGCTCGTCCAGGTAGCAGGACCACAGCCCGTCGGGCCGCTGGTGGCGCAGCGCCCATGCGCCAGCCCGGCGGCACTCGGCGATCAGGTCGTCGGCGCCGTCGTGATCGTCCAGAAGGGGCAGGGTGCGCGCCAGACCAAGCAGGTACCAGGCCACGCCGCGCGCGTTGCAGTTGCGGTACGTGGTGCGCTCGTAGCCACCGCTGCCATCCTGCTTCATCGAAAGATGTTCAGCCACAATCGACCAGCCGTTTTTGGCGAACGCGAGCCCAGGCGAGCGCGAGGCCGGCGAGGTCGGCGCGACTTCACACGCGCGATAACCGCCAGCGGATACGCGGCGATGTAGGCCCCTTCGGTCGTCGTCACCTCGCGGTCAACGATCGCGTTTTCGCTGTCGCGCCGTTGCCGCAGGAACTCCACGGCGGTGTCGAGGCGCGGGTGCGAAGGCCACACCGACGCGACCACGGCGAACGGCAACGCGGCCTCGATGCCGTACAGCGCGGTCGCGCGCAGCGGCGTGCTCATCGGGCCTTCCTCGTAATCGAGGTGCTCGTCAAACGTGAAAACAGGCGCAGGTGCCGGAGCAGGGTTTCGCCCGCCCGCCCGCCGCCGATCCCGGCCCGGTCCAGCTGGAGCAGGCCGTCCAGCACGCGGCCTCGATCCACCCGAACGGTTGGGTGCTGGACAGCGAGAACAGGCGCGCGTAAAACCCGGGAGCGGGTCACGGACGGCGCCCGTCGGCGGCAGCAGCAGGTGTGGCGCGAACGGCTCGGCGACGGCGTTTCTGCGCGCCGCCCCCAGCAGATACAGCGGCTTCGCGCCCGGGTCATCCGCAGGAAAACGCCGTCGCGCAAAGCGGACAGGGCATCGGCGGGCCGCAGCGCCGCCTCGAAGGGCTGCAAGAACGAGGCGTAGCGGATGTCAAGCACGCCGACCGGCCGGCGCAGGCGGGCCAGGACAACCTCGACGCGCTTCTCCTCGCGCTCATCAAGGGCGACGGTCACGCGCAGGCGCGCCTCCCGAGCGGCGGCGGTTTCCGCGCCCGCCCGCCACTGCAGGCACAGCGGCGCTTCGGCCAATCCGGGAGGGGCGACGGCGAAGGCTTGCCAGCCGAAAGGGGACGCGCTTGCCCGGCGGGCGGGGGCGCCGCCAGGCGCGCTCACCGTGGCCGGATGGTAGGTCACCGGTTTAGCTTCCCTTCTCCTGCTCTTCGGCTTTCTTCTGGAGCATCTCCGGCGTCGGCTCCACCGCGTGCGGGGTGGTCTGGTTCCGCGCGTCGTACATCCAGTTGCCCCGTTGTCGCGGCCACCGGCAGGCGCTTCCCGGGATGAGCATCACGCCTTCATTCCGCGCCCGCTCCTGGGGGAGCATACAAGGTCATCCAGCCCAGGTAGTTCCATCGGTACGGCTCCGGGGTCGTCCGGTCTACCATCTTCTTCGTCCAAGGCAGGTCAGGCCGCGCCGCGAGTGATAGTGGTTGTAGGCCATTGCCCAGCCCGGAAGGAACGGGTCGCCGGGCGGGTGGTGGCCGAGGCCGGGGTGATCACGGGGATGCACCAGGAGCCGCGCCACTGCCCGTTGTAAAGCGCGCCATCCATTCCAGCCCCAGCGCCAGGCGGTTGTCGAGATAGCCGTACAGATCGTCGCCCTTCTGTTGGCCGATCTCCGCCCGAGGACAAACTGGATCACGCCCATCTCCGAGTGCTTTTGTCGCCCGCCGGGGACTTGCCCCGGCAGATTTCACCCAGCATCCCCAATAGGGGAGGCCCTCAACCAGACACTCGCATGCGCCAGTGTGCCGCGTTACCAGTCCATCGCCGTCCACACCCCGCCGAAGCAGCCGTGAATTTCGATGAGGCGCGGACGCGCCTCGCCCCGCGTGGCGATCGCGCAGCGACGAGGGCGGCGGCGACATTCGTTTGCTTGTTCCTTTCCCTAAGGTGGTGTCAGTCCGCGTCGCTCATTGTCCAGGCGTTGCCGGGCCGCGTCCGACTTTCCAATGTTGCTGTACTTGGCGTGACCGTCCATCGCGAGAACATGAAGTTGGCCCAGCGTTCATTCCGGCTGGCGGTAGCCGCCACGCTGTGGCGGATACCGTCCACCTGATTGGTCACGTTCGTCACGTTGGCTTCCGCGACTCGCCGCCCCCGGAGGAGACATGGCGACGGTGTAACGCCTTCAGACGCCGACGGTTCCCGCCAGGGCGGGCATCTCGGATAGAGTTGTCAGCGGATGTACGTTTCCGGCGGCGTCGTAGTTGTCGGAACGGGCCTCTGAAGACGAGGGCCACGCCAGTGAATGCTGTCCTGAGTCACGGGCAGGGTGCCGCCCCATCGCGGTAAGCGCGGCGGCGTAATGCTGGTGTTCTGAACCATCCGGTTGGTGGCGTTCGGACGGTCGAAGACCTGCGCTCTTGACATAGGGAAACACCAAATCCGCCCACGAATAAGCGTTTGGGCGTTCCGCACGCGCCGTACTCGACCGGAGGGAAGCCCTCGTCGTGGTCCTGCGCATACATTGTCAAGCCCGTCCCGATTTGCTTTGAGGTTGGACGGGCAGGCGGCTTGACGGGCTTTTCGCGGCCTGAGCGAGACAGGGGGAACAGGATAGCGGCGGGATCGCTATAATGGCGATAACAACGAGCAACTCAGCCAGCGTGAAAGCGATAAGCGGCAGGAACGATACGAACGCCGTTTGCATTACTTTCTCCGTCAGGAAATAATCCCGCCCGCAGCCTCACGGCTTTGGAGCGGGGCGGCGTGACGTCTTCGCGAGTCGCGCCAATTTTGCAGTTGTCCCATATCACCACCACCTTGCTTTGCTGTGGAGCCTTTGGGGTCGCTGCGCCAGCCGTACTTGTAGATGCCCCATTTGGCGTATGGCGGTTTGCCCTTCGGTCAGGCGGACGTTTTCACGCCCTTCTTGTCGCTGATTTGGACGCCGTCAATCCAATGCTGGACGAACCCGTCGGACTCGTTTTGACCGGCGGGCGTGCAGCGCGAAGTCGTACCACGTGTTCTTCTTTCTTCAGCGTCAGGTCGCCCATTTTATCGCCCTTAATGGCGAGCGTGAAGATCGGATGGCGGACTCGGAGCCATGTTCGTGAATCTGGAAGACAATCACCGGCTGCTTTCGTCCCACTCGTAATCGTCGGGCAGAAGGAACAGTCGCCGTACCCGCTGTTCGCGCTTGCCGGGCGGGAGTTGGAAGTGACATTTTTCCACGCTCGGCGCGTCGCCAGTCGGCGGCGATGCCGGGCCGCTTGACCTCAAAGCGCGCCGCCCGCTTTTCCCGAACCGGCGCGTCAATGATGCGGATGCTGTTGCCCAAGTTGACCTCGGCATGGGCGAAAGTGAGAAAGGCGTTCTCAAAATACCGCTTGCCTTTCGGGAGCCAACTGACCCAGATTACCATCTCAAACGTGCTGTTCAGTTCCAGACCGGTTAGGGGCGTGCCGCCGCCCCTTCGCATTGGTTTCTCCGGGTCGCGGTAGTCCAGCGTCAGGCTTTGCCATGACGTAATATGCGTCACGCCCCTGCCCCACGGCGCGTTCATATAGGCTCTTCATAGCGCGGGTAATCCTTGACCGGCTGGCTTTACCGTTGAGCGTCGCGGTTCCGCTGTCGTAGCGAATCGGCGTCGCCTTTGGTGGAGGTGTACGTAGTCTGTTGCCCCAGTCCGCAACCGACGACGGCGCATTGCGAATCGCGTCCTGAAAGCGTCGACAAAAACTGCGCCGGGCTGCACTTCCAAAATGCCGCCGTTCGCGTAGTGCGTGATGCCGACGTAAGCATCCCCGGCCCATGTCGGAACGCGGCAGAAGGTCAACGCCTTTTCGCCGCGCTTTTTCCGGCCCCGGCGTACCGAGGTTCTTGTTGTAGTCCATGAAGTCCCCGGCGAAAAACAGTACCGTTTCTATACTGCATATTCGCCGTGTGCGGGGAGTCGTTGTTCGCATCACCTTCTGTACGCCCCTAATATCTTTTGCAGGCCGTGGTGGAACTCCCAGATCTGATTGGTGCGACGGCAGGGAAGCATCGTCGTCCGGTGCGAACGCGGTTCTGCATGGAGGGCGATAAGAAGCGGGCTGCATATAGAACGTGAAACTTTGCAGCTTCTCGCGCCCGAACTGGCTGCGGCCCGATTGAACGTACTGCCTTTTCCGGCTTCGTTCCCAAATCCACGATTACCTGCGGTGCGCGGTGGTTTGTCGTTATCCAGTGCGCCGAGTCCGGTACCGGTGACGCACGCCCGTTGCCGAAGTAAAATAGCCGAACTCGTAGGCCGCGCTGTCCAGAGAGCCGTCAAAGATCTCCCGGTCGTAACCCCGGAAGTGGGGCCGCCGCGCACGCCGCGCACGCACCAGCGCGATGTCCACCAGATACTGGTCTGCGACCATTCGGGCCAACTCTTTGATAGCGGTCTTTGCAAAACTCGGCGAGAAGAAGAACCGCGCAACGAGTGACCGCTGTAGTGTGGCGAGTTGTACTCCGACGAGCTCTCGCGCAGCATAACGGTTGCAGTTCCTCTTTCGCCGCCTTTTTAGCCGCCGCGCTTCGGGGCCGGGAACGCCCGTCGCCTCATCTACCAGCACATGGGCCGCGTATGAGGTGAGCCGCTTGTTCTCGGAATTGCCCCACGGCCAGTTCTGCGGGTTGAGCCGTCTGCGCTCCACGGGTTATCGTCGCGGGCCTTTTTACATACCGCTAAATATGGTCTTCTTGGCCTCGCCACTAGCAGTGGCCGAACTGGAAGTAGGTTCGTAGAAGACCCGTCGCCAGCGCCATGGTCCGGTCGCTTTTCTTCGAGCGTTTCACAAAGTAGTCGTTGGCCTCGGCGACGTTTTTTCCTGAGAACAGATTGACCTGATGGCGGTTCCAGCCGTCGCGGCGGAAAGCTCGGCACGACGGCGCTGGCGGGCGTCAATGGTGTCGGCGGCAGGGGCGACGCGGGCGGCGATCGCCGGGGGCGTTGATGAGGTCATGCTCGTGAGGGAACCTTGCGGGACGATCGACGTCTGTCGCACTGGCGGGTCAGGACGTTGGGCGGGGATTTCCTTGGGAGGCGTATTCGGTCACATCCACTCCGGGGATGTTCTCGCCCCGGTCGCTAATGGCGTTCGGATACCCTCGCGTCCGCACATTGCGAACCCGCAAATCCGCCCCGTGACCGTCGCCCGACGGGTTGAGGATCGCGGCCATGGCGTCGCTTCCGCCGCTTAAATCGCCGCCGTCCAGCAGTGTCCGGCCTTTCCCCAAACTCACCAGAGCGGGAACCGCGTTGCGGCTGTGCACATTGCGAAACGACGCGACGGTAGCATAGGAAACAATGCCGCCCTTGTTCTGACGGCTCAGGATGACATGCTCGATATCAACTTGGGAGGGCGGCACGAAGATGCCTGTGTCAAAACCGCTCACCGTGATGTGATGCAGGCGGGCAGGGCCGGTCTGCGGCACAAGGTCAAGGCCGCGCCTGCCGCCGCCGTCGCCGGAGCGCAGGGTGACGTGCTGCAGCGCATGGGAGCCCACACTCCGCGAGCATCTCCCCCATCAGCAGGGACGTCAAAGGGGTG